>DASQHA010000221.1:0-2685 GCA_035632335.1 Terriglobales bacterium | reverse complement strand
GGCAATATGATCGACGCCGGCCTTCTTGAAGTGCTCACGGGCGAGCGCCGCGCGGTGCGGGTCAAGCTCGAAGGAGGTCAGCTTGCCTCCCGTCTTCTCGAGCGCCATGCAAAACCACATGCCCGAAATGCCGGTAGAAGTGCCGATCTCGACCACGTGCTTGGCATTGACCGCTGCGGTGAGCAACCGCAGCATCCTGCCGTCCACAGCCGGCACATTCAGATACAACTCGTTGGCCTTCACCGCCTCGCTGATCGTGGATAGGATTCTCTTTTCCGATTCTGTTTTGGCCAGCGGCGGATACTTCTCGTTCTCCGGCGCGGTCGCCTTCGCGCTAGGTCTCTGCCCGAAAGCCCCCAGCGCTACCAGAAGAGTTATGATCGCGATCGTTGCTGTTCGTTTCCTCATTTCCTGCCTCTCGAGCCAGTGGGGGTGATTCAGCCGGCGCGGGCGCTCGCAATGCCGGTGCGCCGAAGCAAGACAGAGCAGCACGGCTGCCAGCACTGTAGGATCAGTCACAACTAATACTCCGACGCGGCGCGGGGTGTCAAGGGGTAGCGCCAGCGCGATCGGCGGAGCGCCTGGATGCTGCTATAATGGCGATACCCACGAAGAATCCCATGCGAGGCAAGGCGGCCGTACACAGTGATCCAGACATTCTTGGCGGGACTCCGGTGTTCGTCGGCACTCGCGTTCCCTTCCAGACATTGATGGATTACCTGGAGGTCGGCCACCCCCTGGCCGATTTTCTGAATGATTTTCCCACGGTCACCCGGGAAAAGGCACTCGCCGCTTTAGACCAAGCGGGGCAAGCCCTGCTCGCAAATGCGCGTCTTGCTGGATGAGTGCGTTCCCATTCAAGTCAGGTTCGAGTTGCCCGGCCACGAAGTTCGGACGGTCGGCAGAATGGGCTGGGGTGGGAAGAAAAACGGCGAACTCCCAGGGCTCGCTGCGACACAGTTTGACGTGTTTGTTACCGTCGATCGCATCGGATTATTGTAGGCTCAGGCCCTCGTTTGGGCTCGGGTGCGGCGGTCCAATTACGGCTTCACCTGGATGACTTGCCCCGGCTTCACCTTGCGGAGCGCCTGCCGGAGTCGGGGCACCAAGGGCCGGAGTGTTTCCATCTCGTTGCTGGGCGCGACCAGCGTCACTACGCCAAGCGGCTTCGGCAGCTAGTGTGCCTCCCAGCTTTCATCCTGGCACACCTCGGCTGCCTTGCGGATCAGGTCCAGCCCCTCCTTCACCACTGCCTCGCGCCAAGCTGCGCTCTTCGGACAGAACACTTCGACCAGACGTGTCTTGATCTTCTCGTAAGCCGGATGCTCCGGGCGTCGGTGCACGCGGTTCTCGTCTCGCAGCGCCTCGAACACTCGAATCGCGCAGTACGTGCCGAACTCAGGGGCGAGGAAGGCGTAGAGTCGCTCCGCGCCGAGGGTACGGTTGAGCCAGAGACCCATGGTACCCCGTGCCGTGTTGGGAGCCACCCCCTCCCCGATCGGCTCCACGCGACGCGGCGCGAACCGCTGGGCGAGCCAGCGCCCGCGAGGCGAGCCGGTCGGCTCGACCGAAAGCAACCGGCACACGCCAAAACGGCCAAGGCCGCTGTGAAAATCCAGGTGGAGCACTCTGGGCGCCTGGCCTACCCAGGATGCAAACTGTGCCTGGACGAGTCTTGTGGCCGCTTCGGCTCTCTTGCCACCGAAGAACAGCCCGTCCTCAAACTTGTGCTGCCCTTGGCTCACCGCCGCCTGCACGGTCCTCTTGCCGTAGCGAAGCATCACGAACGCGGCCAGCGGCAGAAACAGTGAGAGGCGGGGCGGCGGGGTCTTCGGGTTTATGAACCAGTTCAACTCCTCGTACTCCCGTGGAGCGCCGTCGTACGCCTCTCCTGGAAGCAGGAAGTTGCGGTTCAAGTCGACGTTGTTCTCATTAAAGCGCCGCCGCCAGGCGAACCCGTATGGGTTGAGCGCGTGCAGAAGAACCACCGCCGTTTCCGCCGGCAGCTCCTCTCCTGACCGTGCCACGCCTTCCAGCCAGGAGGTCTGAATCGCGGAGCCGAAGAATCCCTCGACTCCGTGAATTCCCGAGGAAACCACGACCACCTTGGCGGGCTGGGCCGCCCCGATAGCGACAACATCAATGGTCAGGTCTTCGCCGCTTGGCCCCCGCCCCTCGATCTGGAATGGCTGGGGCGTCGCCCCGAGGGCCTTCGCAGCTTGCCGGAAGCGATCGCGCGCCGCCCCAAAGCTAGGAGAGAACACACCGTCACCGATTCTCTCCGTCGCCATGGTCTCCTCTCAGTCCCTTCACCGCGCCAGCACAGAGAAAGCCAAATTCAAATCCGAAACTAAATCCGAATTCTCTGTGCTCTCTGCGTCCTCTGCGGTGAGTCGGTTTGTGTCTCTTCACCTCGCTAGCGGGTCGGTCCGAAGCTGGAAGTGCAGCACCTTGCTGGTCGTCCCTTTGCCGGTTTCCATGTGGAACGGCGCTCGCGTGCTGACCGTCGCCCACAGGCCGCGGCCCTTCCAACCGCCGTTCGGCTCATCGATGCGGCCGTCCATCCATTTCGTGTAGAAGCCCAGCGGGTAGGGCACGCGCAGAACGATCCATTTGCCGTCCTTCAGAACCAGCAGCCCCTCGGATTCATTGCCCGTGTCGATCGGGACGTTGGGACCCAGCCCG
>DASQHA010000220.1:0-5442 GCA_035632335.1 Terriglobales bacterium | reverse complement strand
GCCCGCGCGCGCGCCCTACTTCCACAACGGCTCCGCCGCCACTTTGCTGGACGTGGTCAACTTCTACGTCCAGCGTTTCAATATGCTGATGAACGACGACCAGAAAGCCGACCTGGTCGCCTTCATGAACACACTGTAGTTAGGCCCACAAGATTTGCCGACCTGTCATCCTGACAAGATTTGAAATGCTGTCATCCTGAGCGGAGCTCGATCCATTCGCTTGCGAATGGATCGACGGAATCGAAGGACCCCTACCTTTCCACCGCATTGAGGTTCTGAACTCGGCGGACGGACACCAGGTCAGAGCATTGACCCTATAGGGATCCTTCGACTGCGAGGCTGGTTCGCCACGCGAAGCAGCCACTCCGCTCAGGATGACACCTGCATCTGAGGTTTCGATTTTTAGAGCGGCAGGGGTTGGGCCAGGCGAAACGTCAGACGCCGCTCCGGGGCAACGCCCACGTCGCTGCTTCCCGTGGCATAGGTCGTTCCCGGCGCGTCGATAGAGGTCCCGATGAGCGCGCCCTTATTTCCGGCGCCATCGCGGATGATGGTCACATTGCGCTGCTCGTGCGATCCACGCTTCATGAAGATGCTGGAAGTCTGTATGGGAACCAGCTTGCCGTTGAGCGATATCGCAGTCAGCCCCAGGCGCAAATAACCCGGTTCGTGAAACTGGTCCGAAGCCCTCGCTTCCAGGACCTTTCCGGTCAGGATCGCTCCGCGTGGCGCCAGCATGCGCCCGTGGACCAGGATAGGTTCGTCCAGCACCGCCTCGAAGGGATCGCCCGTGCGCGAACTGGCGCTCGACAGAGACAAACGCAGGTGGATGGTGAGCGGCGTACCAGCCGGAATGGCCTCTGGCGCCAGCGAACCCGTAGGGGAGATTCCGCCTTTATCGGATGCCGCGTCAAAAGGCAGGTGCTGGTCCGCCGCAGCCGTCTCATCGGCCACGGGCTCACGCTGTGAGCATCCGGTAAGAGTCAGCCCGAGGAGCGGAACAACCAGCAGAACCATCAGGAACCCAACCGTGTTCCGCCTGTTCCCGGTCGAGACCTTCATGAAACAATCCTGCCCCGTACCCTCATTCCGCCACAAGTCGCAAGCTGGATGCCATCCCTAGGGATCGATTTATCAGCGACTTAGTGAGGGAATCAAAATCGAATGGGTAGTTATTGCCGGTATTTATCGCCCGCCGAGTAACAACAGGCCCCCCTCTGCACTTGTCGCCACCGTAACCGCGTACAGCGTACAGAAAGACGCAAACATTAGAGATGCCTTACGCCCCCTCTGGCGCGCTTCAGCGCCTTTGCACAAAACTCGAAGATGAGCACCCGGCTGCCCCGGTGTAATATATTGCCGTGGCGAATCCGAACCTCCTGATCGAAGATCTCGTGAACCTGCCGGATGGACCGCGCATCATTCGCCTGACCGGGCCTTTGACTCTGTCGACAGTGCCTGAATTCCAATCCAAAGTCCCGAGAGACGGGTCCCACGACCTGATTCTCGACTTCACCCATGTGCCCTATCTCGACTCGATCGGCATGGGCACTTTGGTCGATGTAAATATCCGGCACCGCCGCGATGGCAATACTGTCTTCCTGGTGGGCGCAAGCGATCGGGTGCAGGCGCTTCTCAAGCTCGCCCGGGTCGACCGGTTCTTTCGCTTCTGCAACAGCCTGGACGAGGCTCAGCGCAAGCCTGATTAATCCGGAAAGCGCCGATGATGTCCGTGCCAGGGATGAGATGGTGTCCCTTCGCACCGATCTTCCGTGTTTCGCAACCCAAAATAAAAACGGAGAAGCGGTCTGACCCGCTCCTCCGTCGGTTGGACAACTGGTTTAGCGATCGGCTAGTCGGATGAACCGCCGAAGCCGGCTGACGCGCTGGCCGCTTCATTCTCCGGCTGCACGATCAGGCCGTCGAACGGGGTTGCGCCCACGAAGCGTCCCCGCACCAGGCTGACGCGACGCAGCGGGTATCCCGAATCAGGCCCGCGATGCCAGCTGCGGCCGCCGTCCTTGCTCTCGAAAATCACGCCGGTAGCGATGCTGGTGGCCAGCAGAAGCTTCTTGCTCTGATCATACGCGATAGAGCTGATGTTCTTGTCCGGTATGCCTTTCACCACATGCTCCCAGGTCGCCCCGGAATCGGAACTCCGGAAAGCGCCTTCGCGGGACGCAACCAGGATCTCTCCTTCCGGCGTGAGAGTCACGCCATGAATCGCCGTGACGTAGGAAGACAGAGGCGCCTGCTGCCAGGTCGCGCCGTTATTTGAGGAATAGAGAACGTTGGTGCGGGTCGCGGCGACTACCAGCTCGCCCTTCGACTCGACCGCAACGAAATCCGTCTTGCCCATCACCGCTCCGCCAGTCCAGGTTTTGCCCTGGTCCACGCTGGTAAACAATCCCGACGAGGTGGCTGCCAGCCAGCGCTTGGGGGTCACTTCAATATCGTTCACCCGCGCATCCAGAACCGAGCGCTCCACCACCGCCGGCCTCCGGATCGCTTTCGCGCCCTTCTTGCCTTTGATCACGCGCGCGGCCACTTTCTCCGTCACGATGGTATTGCTCGGACGCCACTGGCTGGAGTTGCGGTCCAACACGAAGATGCCTTTGTTGGTGCCGACGATCAGCCCGCCGTTGGGGATCTGCTGCAATGCGAAAACATCGCGTCCGCCCAGGCCCGCGCTCTTTTGCTGCCAGCTCTGCCCACCGTCGCGAGTGGCGAAGACGCCGCCAAATTCGCGGTCGTTCACCACGCCCACCAGGATGCTGTTGGGATCGTTCTGGTCGAGCAGAATCGAGCTGACGTAGCGGTGGGTGTAGCCGTGATTGGATGCCCTGAAACTCTGCGCCCCGTCGTCACTGGCCAGGACGCCGCTGCGGTCGGTCGCCAGCAGCACCCGGTTGGGATTGCGCGGATCCACCAGAACATCGTTTACTACCACCTCGGAACTGGTCACATGTTTCCAGTTCTTGCCGCCGTCCGTGGTCTTCCACAGGCCTTCGGTGGTTCCGGCATAAACTGTCGCCGGATCCTTGGGGTCTTGCTTGAGAACACGAGTGCGGCGCGCCGAGAACGGAATGCCCTGCAGCTTGCGGAAAAGATCGCCCGCGCTGTCGCTGCGGTAAATGCCGGAACATGCGCTGGCATAAACCACCGTGGGATTGGTGGAGTCCACGATGACCGAGAACACGTCCGAGTCATCGATCATGCCCTTGTTGATGCGGTGCCAGTTGGCGCCGCCGTCGTCCGTCTTCCACGCCAGGTGCCAGGTGCCGGCGTAAACCACGTCGGGATTCTTGGGATCCAGCGCCAGCGACTCGACGTTCTTCAGTTCGTCTGCTCCGCCCACCGGCGAAATGCGCTCCCAGCTGTTGCCGCCATTCCTGCTGCGGAACACGCCATCGAGCGCGCCGATCACCACAACCTTGGAATCGTAAGCAGCAATCGCCATGGCCCGCACCGATTTACCGTGCACGCCCGGCAGCGCTTCCCAGTTGTTGCCGCCATCCTGCGAGCGGTATACATCTCCCGCCTGCTGATTCACCACGCTCCAGGCGGAAACGAAAATGTGCTTGGGATTCTGCGGGTCGATCACGATGTGATCGAGAACATTGTCATCGTCGCCCAGGTGCGCCAGGCGCGACCAATTGTGTCCTCCATCGGAGGACAGGAAAAGCGTTCCCGTGCTGGTTCCAAGATAAATGTGATCGGGATTTTGCGGGTCGAAACCCAGACTCCGAACGTCGCCTCCATCCGGACCCAGCGCGGTCCACTGACCGGCCCAGAGGGTCGTGACGGAGAGCATCGCAATAGCCAATGCAATCAACAGTTTACGAGAAATCATAGGTGAATTTGCCCCTGGCGGAGAAATTCTCCGCTCGCGGCTGAGATTGACAGCGTAACACGCTCTTTTCAAGTTACCGAAGGCCAGACAAAAAAGGGCCGGTCGAGTATGAAACTCGACCGGCCGTAATCGGCTAAACGTCATTGGGCCTTGGGCTTAGCTGCCTTTTTCTTGGCGACCGGGTGGTCCGGAACGGCTTTCACCATCGACTCGTCGACGGCTGTGGTTCCGGGGGCCGAGAAGGTCGCACCGGCGGGGACCACCCAGTATTCTGCGGTCTTGGTTCCGGCGCTGCCCGTGCGCACTTCAATCCGGCTGGCATCGATGGCTTGCTTGGCTTCGCCACCGGACAGATATGCCTTGGAATTGACCGCGCGTTCCCCAGCCAGGTTCTTGCGCTTCTCGCTGGGATCGGAGTTGCCCACGATGACGAGCTTGGCATCGGGATCGTGCTGCAGGCGCTGGGCAACATCGTCCAGGATGGCCTTGCAGGTGTTATCCACGCGCCACGGCTTCACCTTGTTGGGGAAGTCGCACTCGCTCAGCTTGCTGGCCTCGGGCGGCGGAGGCGGAGGATTCTCCACCATCACCTGGCTCGAGCTATTGGCGGTGAGACCGCGCGAGTCGGTACAAGTCGCGCTCACCGTGATCGCGCCCGGGGCTGCTCCGGTGGTGTTGAGAGTGGCGGTGCCGCCCTCGCCGGAAACGCTGCCGCCGGTCGCCGTCCAGCCGCTGATCGTGACCGGAACGTTGTCCGGGCTGGTGCAACTGCAGCTCAGGTTCGAAGGCGTACCGGCCTGGACCGAGGTCGGATTGGCCGAGCAGGACATGGTCGGCGGATTCTTCGGCGGTTCCTTCACAGTGAATGTAGCCGAGCAACTGGCCTCGCCGCCCTTCTTCATTTTGGGATCGGTGACGTGAGCCGTCACGGTGTAGCTGCCGCCGGCCACTCCGTTGGTGTCCACCGTCGCGGTGTTGTCCTTGCTCGTGACCTTGCCGCCGGTGCTGGCCCAGCTGTAGCTCACGGTGTGCTTAGGATTAAAGTTGCTGGCCGTCGCAGTGGCCGTGATGGGCTCGCCCACCATGACTTCGCTAGGCTGGACCGAGCAAGTCGCCGCGGGTATCGCGGGATTGGGGTAGCCGAAACCGAAGACCAGACCGGTCCGCAGCCGGACTCCACTCTCCTGGGGACGCCGCAAATCCGGAAAGCCGGGGGCAACTTCGTTGGCGAAATTGTGGTTGCTCCACACCCAGTCGGCTTCAAACAAACGGAACGAGACTCGGCGCCAGAGATTCAGATCCATTCCGCCGCCGAGGAGCGCGCCGATGCCGTTGCTGGTGTCCACATCAGGCACCGTCAGCCGGTTGAGGCCCAGCAAGGAGTGGACGAAGAAGGTCGCTCCTTCCGTGCGCAAAGCCAGCCGAGGTCCGATCGACACAGTATTGAGCGATCCGTTCTTGTTCTTGTTCCCGCCGTAGTCGGCTTCGAGTCCCAGGTAGCGCGAGAAGTTATAGGTCAGGCTGGCGCCCGCTCCCTGCGCGATATCGCCCATGTTCTGGCTCAGCGGAGCATTGGGAGGCTGAAATGG
>DASQHA010000219.1:0-3389 GCA_035632335.1 Terriglobales bacterium | reverse complement strand
GTATCGAAGCCCGCTTTCGTCGATGATCTTCAGAATCTCCGCCAACTCACGGCTCAGATGCGTGCCCCGCCCCAGCGGATTGATGCTCAACTCGGCCAACATAGTCCTCCTCGCGCCTTGTAGCGGCGGCGACACGATATTGGGAACACGATTGGTTTCCCGACAACATCGGTCGCAAGAAGAGTGCCAAATTTTCGCAGGGCCTGTTGGTATAAAGAAGGGGCGTCGGGCGAAGGCGCCCTGCGCGGAATGACACATTTGGGTGAAATCGCCCAAGCGAAGCTGGCCTGGCTTCTCGGACGGTCAAGTGCCCGAGGGTAACCGGTACGTGCTGGCCACCTTTTCTCGCCAGCTCAGCGTCGACGTCAATTTCGCCCGGCAGATCGGAACCATCCGCGACGCCTTCCAGAGCGTGGGCCAGCCTACGAAGGGTTTCTGCGGATGCTGGCCGATACAAGGCAGACCCGCCGCAGCCAACCGAACGTTATAGTTTGCCGGGAAGGGATCTTCCCGCGGAGCGAAAAGTTGGGGGTAATTTTGACTGGAAACCCTTGTGCAGGAGAAAAGCAGGAAGGTGAAGGCCAATGAGAAAAACGATCGTGTCGCTCCTGGCTTCGATTTTTCTTTGCGCACTGGCCGGGACAACGTCAGTCATTGCCAAACAGCCGGCAGAACAAAAGCCCGAGAAAGCTGTCGCCGGTGAAAAGAAAGCGAAAGCCACGGCTGCTAAGCCTGAAACAATCATCGGAAGCGTGGTCATGGTGGTCAAGGAAGAGAAGCTGCTCGTTCTCGAAGGGACGGGAGGCGTCCCCTATAACTTCAAGGTGACTCCTGCCACGCAGATCAAGGTCGGCGAAAAGAAAGGCAACTTCGATGACTTGGCCGGTCTAATCAACAAACGGGCCTCCGTGAAATTCGTGCCGGTGCGCGAGGGCAACCTAGCGCAGAGCATTGAGATTCAACCGTAAGCGATCCGAGGCCGACCGAACGCCTGTCCCATCGAAGACTTGGGCAAGAACGGTTTGTCGGCTATGCAATTGATCCCGCCTCCCGGGCGACGACGGCTTCGGCATTGAAACAAAGCGAAGACTGAAGGAACGCGGCATGAATCTGTGCCAACCGAGGGGGCGACCCGAAGCCTGAGAGGAAGTGCACTATGGCAACGCAAGGCTTTAAGTTTCAGATCACGTTCCGCAGGTTGTTGGTCGGACTGCTGGCGACGGTGGTTCCGATCAGCATTCTGGCCCTGTACACCGTTCCAGACAGCCGGAAGAATTTTGAGAAAGTGATAGGCGCGCATTTGCAGAGCGTTGCCGAGTCAACGGCCACGGAAGTGGCTGATTTTGTTCATTACACGGTGCTTGAATCGGGCGTGATGGCCGTGAATCCCACCTTGTTGGACGCCGTCATTGCTGCAAACCGGTCCCATCAAGGAATGAGCGAGGCTGCGTTCATCAACAAGGTCCGGTCTGTCCAGCAAGAGTGGAACACGGAGAAAGCGACTCCTGTTGTGGAGCAGATCCTTTCTAGTCCGGCCTCCCGCCTGCTGCGCCGCTACTGCGACTTGGACAAGAAATTCTTGCGGATCACGGTTGCGAATGAAAAGGGAGTCACTGTGGCTGCTACGCAGAAGCCCCGGAATTACTATCGAGGCGACCTCGAATTCTGGGAGCGCATTTACGCCCAAGGCAAGGGAGCCATAAGCCTGTCGGACGTGGGCTATGATCCCCTGACGAAGTCGCATTACGTCGGAATCGGGATGCCGATCCTGGAGCCAGGGTCCGGGAGCCTTGTCGGGACCATGGAGGCGCTGATCGAAGTGTCCAGCATCTTTCCAGTTATCAATCGAGCCCAGACCAGCCCCACCATGCGCGCCTTCCTCGCGAGACAGGATGGCGAGGTCATCAGCGGACCCAATCTTACCGCCCCGAGGGCGGTCAAGTCGGAGGAGTATCAGGCGGTTCACGACAGGCTGAGTGCTGCGGATGGTCGTCCAACCGGCTATCTGGTGACGAGGCTGAAGCAACTGGGTCCTACGCTGATCGGGTTTGCCGACACGGGCCTCAAGAAGGACTACAAAGATCTCGCCTGGTCCGTGGTAATCTCGCAGCCGACCAAAGACGCGTTCGCCCCTGTTAGACGGGCCGAGCGCCTGATCGAGTTGATGATCCTCGTCGGTTTACTTGCCCTGATCTTTCTTGCGGTCTACTTCTCGCTGCACAGGAAAGATGAAATCCAGGAGACCGAGGAGGAGTTCAATCCCGAGAGCCGAGCGAAAGTCGCATAAAGCAGCCGTCGGGCGGCATCCCCACCGGGACCCAGGGCGGCGCGCAAAATCACCGCCGTCCGACGCTCCGCGGCGGGGTTGTTGCGCCCGTCGGAGAGACCTGGCGGTCGTTTGAGCCGGAGACGTGGCAAATGTTACGATCCGGTCATGCAAACCAAACAAATAGTTGTTCCGCTGGTTGCACAGGAAACGTTGGGCGGCGATCAAGGCTGGCAAAGCGGCTTCTCCGCTTGCGAAGGGCGTCAAAACGGGCTGATTCGGACCGGGTCGCAGATATGTCGTTCACCTTGGGCGCGGCGTTCAGGTGCGGCAGGTGTACGCTACTCGCTTCCACCAGCGCGCTGATCTGCTCGACCATTCCGTGCGGCACCTCGATGGCGGCAATTGAACCATCCGGCAGCCGGACCATCATCGCTGGACTCAGTGCATGGCGACGGCAAAACAACGGGTTCCTGTTCCGCCGGCCCTTCCCTAAACGACTCTAGTTCTGTGACCGCGTGAAATAATTCCTTTTGTAGCCGAACTTCCAGCGGGCGGCTTTGCGGTCGAACTTCCAGTTGATTTTCGTGCGGGCGCGATTCATCCGGCGATTCCAGGCGCGAGTTTCCCGGCGTAGAGACTTCAGGTCAGGGATTCTTCGGGAACCGAGGCATTGCCGCTACAACATGGCGATTTCGATTTCCGCCTGGTTGAGCCAGCTTCCATGTGTGGGGGTGTAATGCACTATGAAGCGGTCCCAGACTTCGCCGCCGACCTCTCCCCCGAGAAGGTCTGTCAGGGACTTGCGGCGGTGGATGTTCAGATTATCCATCCCCAGATGGATGGTTTTGGCGTCCGGATACTGCAGGGCCAGATGGAAGGCGACCCGGGCGAACGAACGATCGGGTGTGGGGAAGGTGAAATGACGGCCCGCTTTGGGTTCTACCGCGCAGAAAACATTGGCCGTGCCGCAGCGCTCGTATTCGTTATCCCGTCGTGCTTCCCGTCCCGGCACAGCCGGCAAAGCGGGGCGAACGTCGGCAGGCAGCGTGACCGGCTTCTCATCCAGGCACACCACCGGTTCTTCCGGGTCGTAAGGCCGTTCATACGTCTCCAGAACGTC
>DASQHA010000218.1:0-2715 GCA_035632335.1 Terriglobales bacterium | reverse complement strand
ACATACGCCACTTTGTCGTAGCGGCGCAGCCGGTTCATGATCAGCTCGCCCACTTCGCTGGTCTTGCGCTCGCGCTCGGGCGACTCGATGACGAAGGCTTCTGCCTCGTTCACAATCTGTTCCAACCGGCTGATGGGCACCGGACGCTTCTCACACGCCCGCAGCAGTCCGTTCAATACTTTCTGGCGGTCAAATTTTTCCCGGCGGCCGTCCTTCTTGACCACCATGTAGGGAATCTCGTCGATCCGCTCGTAGGTGGTGAAGCGTTTGCCGCATTTCAGGCACTCGCGGCGGCGGCGGATGGAATCGGCTTCCTTGCTCTCGCGCGAGTCCACCACTTTGTCATTTTCAAAGCCACAGAAAGGACACTTCATGTCAGACGGGAGAGTTCTTCGCTTGCATTGTAACAGGCGGGGAAACTGCGGACCTCGGACCTCGGACTTCAGACTGCGGACCTCGGACCCCGGACTTCAGACTTCAGCAAGGGCTCGAAGTCCAAAGCTGAGGTCCGCAGTCCGCAGTCCGTCACTCAGGCGTGACCGGAACCGGCGCCTCATCCTCTTCCTGGTGACTCTCCCGGGAGAGCTTGCGCAAAGACAAGCGCTCGTGATGGGCCAGCAGCAGGCCCAGGGGTATAACGGCGACAAACGTCACCAGCCAGAGCATGATGCCGCAACTGGCGGCCAATTCCTTGGGCACATCGAAAATATGCTCCAGGGCGGCGATGGTGGCCAGCTGCGAACCTCCGCCCACGCCCGGCAACTGAATGACCGAACCCACCATGCTGGATCCCATCAGCAAGAGCACCTGGCTCTGAGGAATTTCCAGTTCCTCGGCGTGATAGGCGTGCGTCACTTCCTTGTAGGAGACGGCGATGACCGCCCACATGGCGATCGAAACTACCGCCAGCATGACAAACGACCAGGCGTTGTGGATGGTGTCCAGGCCGCCGTGAAATTCCCGGATTCGCAACGCTATCCGGTGACCCAGATTGGAAGCCAGGTGGGCAAACCGGCGTTCGACCCAGCGAGCTAGCGCCTCTCCGCTGCGGCTTACCGCGATGGCCCCGATGGTCAAGCCGATCGACAAAGCCAAAAAAGACAGGCCGGCCTTCTGGAAGACACCGTTGTAGGGGAGTCGCTTCGGCGCGATGGCGAAAAACGCGGCCAGAACGAGCAGGATGGTGAAAGCTCCAATGTCGAAGATGCGTTCCACCGCCCAGACTGCCAATTGGGAAGAAAACGGCAGCTTCTCCCGGCGCGCAATCAGATAGGGACGGATGATTTCCCCGGGGCGTCCCAGCAGGGCCAGGCCGGTGAAACCAATGAGCGTCGGACCTAGGAGCTTCCAGGTCGAAGCCTTGGGGCGAATGGGACGCAAAAAGATCTTCCAGCGCAGCGCACGCATGGCATATGCCACATAGATCAGGGCCACGGCATGCAAGAGGTGGTAGATATGCGGGGGACGCCCTAGGTTCCGGCTCTCCCTCCAGAAAGTGGCCCAATCGAAGTTACGCCAGGTGCGGAATTGGATGTAAACCAGCACAGCAAACGCGACGAACGCCAGCGCGTACAGGAGGATACGTTTCTTGTCCATGTTGAGGGGAGGACCCGAACTGCTGGCACGGCGCCGAGCACGGCACTGACCCAGGTTAACTCTAACCACCCAAAGCAACTGCCACCAAGGTAAATGACCCTGAGGCGGGGGTCAACGCGTGTCTCATGGGGTCGTGGTGCAGTTTGCGCGAAAACAATCTTGCCCCTGGTCATTCCGAAGCCAGGTTTATCGGCGAGTAATCTGCTTGTTGGCGGCAACGGCAAGTCAGCAGATTCCTCGCGCGACTAACCGCGCTTCGGAATGACAAAGCTTGGGTCGAATAGGTGGACTTCAACCTGTACTCCTACCCTCATAGGGCGGAGTCAGGGATCAGCGCAATGACTTTAACTCAGCGTGAGGCTTGGGACGAGAGGCTGGAGGTCGAAGCCGGTGTCGCAACCGCGGGCTTCGTGGTGGCTTGCCTGTTTCGGCTGGCCTTTGCGGCGGCCGCGGCGGCTTTGCGCTCGGCGAGTTTCTTGCGATTGTAGTCGCGCACGATCCGCGCCACGTAAGTGCGGGTCTCGTAGTAGGGGGGGACGCCGCCATACTGCTGCACCCGCTGTGGTCCCGCATTGTAGGCGGCCAGCGCTTTGATGACGTCGAAGTTATATCGCTCCAGCAACTCGCTCAGATAACGCGTGCCTCCCTCCACGTTGGCGCGCGGGTCAAAAGCGTTGGAGACTCCCAGCTTCGAGGCCGTGCCGGGCATCAACTGCATGAGCCCTTGCGCTCCCTTCGGGGAGACCGCGTGCTGGTTGAACCCGCTTTCGGCGTGAATCACGCTGCTGATGAAATCCGGATCGAGATGATGCTGATCGCTGACGGTGTGGATGACCTGATTGAGCTCTTGCGGCTTCAACGCCTGCGGCTTCGCGCGTCCGGCCGAGGCAACGGCAGCGGCAGCAGCCGGCCCGGTGACCGGGGAAGTTGCCGTCGCGCTTGCCGGCACGACCGCCGGCGTGAGGTCCTTCTCGAAGCGTTCAATCTGGCTGGTGGCGATATCGATATAGCCCTTATCGCCGCCCATGTAGAGACGGGTGACCGCGCCCATGACCTCCCGGCGCTCGTGACGAATCGAAAACCCATTATTCAGAACAGCCAGGTCGGCGCCCATCGCCG
>DASQHA010000217.1:0-16690 GCA_035632335.1 Terriglobales bacterium | reverse complement strand
GGACGAAATTGCGGAGCTTCGCTCCGCCGGACAGCCGAGGGCGGCTGTCCCCACGTGGTCCTCGATTAGAATGGCTGGCGCATGAACGTACTTTTTATTGGCGGCACTGGAATCGTCAGCAGCGCCTGCACTCGCCTGGCTTTACAACGCGGCATCCAGCTCACGCTGCTGCGGCGCGGAAAATATGCGGCCGACTGGGCCGCGGGCGCGGAAACACTGCACGCGGATATCAACGATCCGCCCGCGGTAGCGCGAGCGCTGCAGGGGCGGCGGTTTGACGTGGTCGTCAACTGGATCGCCTTCACTCAGGCGGACATCGAGCGCGATCTCGCATTATTTCGCGGCCTCACCCGGCAGTACATTTTCATCAGCTCGGCCAGCGCTTATCAGAAACCTGCCACCGACTATCTGATTACCGAGTCGACCCCGCTCGCCAACCCGCACTGGGATTATTCCAGAAACAAAATTGCCTGCGAAGAGCGGCTGCTGAAGGCATATCGGGATGAGGGATTCCCCATTACGATCGTTCGCCCGTCGCTGACCTATGGAGAGACCCTGATTCCACTGGTCATCAATAGCTGGGCGGAGCGTTCGTACACGGTGGTGGATCGGATGTTAAAGGGGAAGAAAGTAATCGTTCCGGGAGACGGCTCGTCGCTCTGGGTTATCACGCACGACAGCGATTTTGCCAAAGGCTTCGTGGGGTTGCTGGGACACGAACAGTCGATCGGCCACGCGTTTCACATCACGACCGACGAAGTCTTGAGCTGGAACCAGCTGTATCGCATAGTGGGAACGGCTGTCGGGGTTGAACCGCGGATCGTGCATATCCCGTCCGATTTCATGGTGGCGTGTCTGCCCGACATGGAAGGTACGCTGGTTGGCGACAAAGCAGTCAGCGTGGTTTTCGATAACAGCAAGATCAAGCGCTTTGTTCCGGATTACGTGGCCACAATGCGCTTCGCCCAGGGCATTCGCCAATCGCTGGCGTGGTTCGATGCCGATCCCGCCCGGAAGCTGATTGATTCTGAAGCCAATGCCACCTGGGACAAGCTGATCGACAACTACGAAAGGGGACTGCAAGAAGCGGTGGCCAGCTTCCAGCGGTCTTGATGGAGGACGGGCGTCCCGCCCGTCCAGCTTGCCGGAGGCAGAGACTAAGGATCAAAGATTTTAAAGATAAAGATTAAAGACGGGCGGGACGCCCGTCCTCCATCTATTTGGTGATTGAAGCTCCCGGAATTCCACAGCGAGGCCGTCGCGGGGGCCAACCCCCGAAGCGTGGCCGTCCTGGGATAAGGCTCCAAACCGCCCAATCTACGCCATTTCCAGCCGGGCGACGTTTTCGGGACGGCGGTCTCACAAAAAAACGAAAAAGGGGTTGGCAGCGCGGGCAAGATGATCTATCTTGGCAGGCACAAAATCTAGGCTCCGGGGGCGGAACATAGAAATACGGGCTTAGTTCGATTCCGGCGCGGTGGCGGCACTCGGGCCCGGGTCAGAAACCTGACGTCACTCGCAGGAGAAAATCCCTTCAGTCCCTGGCACCCTGCTATTTGGTATCGAGTCATTTGTACGACTTGTAAGGAAGGGCCAGCCGTGAAATCTCCTTGCCTCCTGCTGAGGACTTCTCTCTGTATTTCTCTGTTCCTGTCTGCAAACGTTTACAGCGCCGGGCTCCGGGCTTCGTCCGGCACACCATCCGATAATCCCACCAGCGCCCAGCCCCCCGAGGTCCCACCACCCGGAACGGCCATGACGGCCAGCGTTTCCATCCCGGGACCGCTGCGCTCATTTCTGCGCATGGCCGGCATCAGTCAGAAGATTTCGCTCGAGGAAGTGCTGCCTCTGCTATCGCGCAACGTCGCGGTCGAAGGTTATCAGGGGCGCAAGGACAGGACGGGCACAGCCACGGAGTTCCTGATTTTGCTGAAGCGCTACGTAGGGCAGGCCAGGCAACTACAGGCCCTGGCTGGACCGGAAGGAGTCATTCGGGTTGCCAACTGCGACCAGGCCGGACCGCTGCTGGACATCCTGGGATACCGGCTTCGACAACCTTGCGGAAAAGGCGCGGCGCTCGAAACGGCCGATCCGGAGCGCGCTTTTCTGACCATCGATTCGGGATTTCCGCTGGCTGAACTGGAGCAGACCCTGCAAGGCGGCAAGCCTTTGGCGTATCCCTTCGCGGCTTCGAAGGTGCCGCTCCTGTTCTCGGCTGAAGACTGGACCCAGGCGGGCGAGCGGGTGGCGGGAAGCGACGTGCTGGACGCCTTGCTCGACGACCCCATGCTGGCCCGGCTCTACTGGGCCATGTCCCGGATGGATGCCGAAACCGCCGCCAGCATGCGGCAATTTGCGGGCGTATCCCCGTTGCTTCCGTTCGCCTCCGTTCTCGACTTCTACAGCAGTCATATTTCCATTCGAAATGGGCGCATGGTGGTGCCGGGAGGACCGGCGGCTGAACCTGCCTGGAAGGAACTGGCCGGCGCAAGTCCCGATTCGCCAAAAGAATTCGTGGCCCGCCTGCTGGCCAAGGACGACGGCTGGCTGGCTGCCTATTTCGACACCCTGGCGCGCCTGACTCCAACCCAGCAAGCCTATTTTACGGACGCGCACCGCTTGCCGCGGTTTTACGAGGCGCTGCGGGGACGTGATACTTCGCCCGGCCCGGCCCGTCCCGTGTTCCGGCCCGCCCCCGACCTGCTGCTCCTGGTGACGCGCCTGCAAGTCGATGCTTCGGGTCATGCCATGGTCCCGGGCAATCTCGAAGTGTGGGAACAGATCCTGCATCAGAAGAGCGATTCCAAGATCGTCCGCCAGTGGGCCCGGCACGCCAACCATTGGAAAGATCCCGATCAG
This sequence comes from Terriglobales bacterium, assembly GCA_035632335.1. GTDB lineage: Bacteria > Acidobacteriota > Terriglobia > Terriglobales > Acidobacteriaceae > JAIQFF01. The sequence continues at coordinate 13,831 of DASQHA010000217.1, read as the reverse complement.
CTGGTGGAAGCGCTGTTTGCTTTCTCCCGGCAGAGTTCCGACGACGGGCCATTGCGCATCTACCTGATGCTGAGTGCCATCGACATGGGGCGGCGGTCGGACCAGCGTTTGAGTCCGCAGACCGTGCACCTGCTGGCGGAAAAATTTTCCCGGTACGGCAGCCAGTACCTGATTTTTTCTGAATTTCCCGGGCTGAACGATGATTCCATCGCCCGTTTTCTGACCACGGCGGATGCCATCGACCGGATTTCCAATGTCACGCTGCGGGCCAACACGCTCGGCATTTTCCAGTCCAACGTGGGCCTATGGCAAATCCTGGCCCGCCAGGAACAGATTCCTCCCGCCCGGCTGAATGAATCCTGGCAGGCCGTACTCCATCCTTTCGCCAACGGCATATCTTCCTCGGCGCAGCTATTCGATACGGCGCGCAGCTCGGTGCGGGAATTGTGGCAGTTCGCGGCGGGAAGGCCGAATCTTTCCCAGGACGAAGTGATCGCCCTGCTGGCAGGCCCCAGTCAATCGAGCCCGGACGGCCAAAGAGTCCGCCAGGAACTGGCCGACAGGATGCGCTCAGTGCTGGAGGGTCAGCGCCTGGTTTCGCTCGATACCTTGCTGGCCCTGGGCGACGGACTCAATGAAATGGCGCAGGGCAAGGACGTGGGCGACACCCTGATTCCACTGGCCGGACAGCTGCGGGAGTTCGAAATGCCCCGCCCCATGTTCACCAGCAGCGAACGCAGCGAGTGGGCGGCCGGGTTCTATAACACCCGCCACAGTTCCCTGCAGACCCGGACGGATCTGGTCAAGATCATCAAGTCCCCCAATTCGCGCAAGGAATTGGGGGAGGCGCGCGGGCTGGTCGTGCCCTTTTTGCGAGACACGCTGGTGGGTTTAAATTATGCCTACTACGCGCCGCCCGGCGCCCAGATCCTGTTCAATAATCCTCTGTTCGTGCGCTCGCACGACTTCTCGGGCGAGATGGCGATTGGAGGCGGACAGTCCTGGCGTGTGCCTCACGTATTCGGTTCCGGCTTGCCGGCGGGCGGAGGCGCCCACCTGGCGGGCTCGCTGGCCGACCTGCCTTTCGTTCTGGCGGAAGCCGAGCAGGATTTTATCGTCCCGGAAAATGTGCAAGCCTTGATCTGGCACGAGTTGGTGCCGGGCCTGGTCTGCAGCGCGACCCTGCCGCGGTGGTGGGGCGTGACCCGAAACGAGTTGCACGCGGTCACTCTCTACCAGCGAACGGGTGAAGAGTTGCTGACCAGCGCGGCCAGGGATGAAGGCTTGCGGCGGTCCGTGCTGGATATTCTTTCCCAGCGCATGACCCCGCAGCGCTCCGAGCAAGTCGAGAACGCGCTCCGGGCGGGGGCGCCGGAACGAGCCCTTTCCCACGTTCTGCCGGGCGAGACCTTCTACCTGGCGGCGGAATTCCGTCGAAGGTTTCCCGGGCCCAGCAGCCCGTGGGGAAAAGCCGGCGAGGAACTGGAGAATCTTTCCGCCCGGTATCCCGCGGAAGTCAGCTGGAAACGGCTGTCCGAAGACTTCGGCGTGCCTCATCCCGCCCTGGCGCAGAGTTATTCGCGGGAGTTGCTGAACGTGAAGCCCTTTCCGGCGTTCATGGGTTACTCCAGCCGTCTGCTGGCCGAGTCCTGGGACTCCAACAATTTGTACTGGGCTCGACTGGCCGACGAACTGGGTTATTCGCCCGCCATGCTGAACCGGCTGGTTCCGGAACTGACCCATCGGATGGTGGAAAAGATTTTTGCCACCGATTTCGAAGACTGGCCGGCGATGCTGCGCGCCATGCGGGAAACCGGAGACGAGTTCCGCCGCGGCAAGATCGACGCGCTGCCCAAAGTGGCGTTGAGCACGACCGTGCAGTGACCGTTTCTCGGGCACAGAATTTATCAGGGTTCGAGGGCCGCATGAAGACGGCCCCGGCAGGGTGAACAGGCATATGGCAAAACAATTCTTTCTTTCTGTCTTGGTTCTGGTGGGGATTGCATCCATCTTTCCCGCGGCTGCCCAGGAGCCTGAGACCAAGATTCACGTCGAAGTCAACATGGTGCAGTTGAATGTGGCGGTCATGGACAGCAAGGGAAACTACGTGACCGGCTTGCGGCCTTCGGACTTTGTGGTCACCGAGGATGGCATTCCACAAAAGATTGCCACCTTCGGCGAAGGTAACGAACCCACCCGGAAAGTTACCTCGAACGGGCCGGACTCGGATCCGTCGGGGCAACTCCGTATCCGGGGCAAGGATGGTTCCGCGGATTCTTCGCAGGAATCGTCGGAGCTTGGGTCAGAGCTGGGATCCATGATGGCGGGAGCCAACGTTTTCATCCTGTTCGATACCAGCAACTACATGTACCGGGGTTTCGTGTTTGCGCAGGATGCGATTGCCGAGTTTGTCCGGTCGCTCGACGGTCCCGACCGGGTAGCGTTTTATTCCTACAGCCGCGACCTTTCCCGGGCCACCACGCTGACCGCGGACCGCTCCCAGGTCCTGCGCGGTGTGCGCACCACCGTGGCCGGGGATGACGCCGCCCTGTACAACGCCTTGCTCATGACGGTCCGGGACGCGGGCGAAAATACCGGCAGGAAGGTGATCGTGGTTTTCTCCAACGGCCCCGACAACTTCAGCATGGTGCCGCCGGAAGATGTGGCCGAGCTGGCGCAATCGAAGGGCATCCCGATTTACATGATCAGCACCCGCGAAGCCAAGCTGGAACCGGTTTCGAGCACAGTGTTCAAGCGCATGAGCGCGGCCACCGGCGGCGAGGCGTATTTTGCCAAGACCTGGAAACAGCAGCAGAGGGCCTTCGCCTCGATCCGCAACGACCTGGCTCACCTCTATTCGCTGAGTTACTACCCGCAAGCCAATCCCAACCGCGGATGGCGCGCCATCACGGTGAAGCTGATAGGCGACCGCGCCCGAGGTTGTCGGGTGCGCACCCGCAATGGCTACCGGCCGCAGGCGGCACCGGTGTCGGCGGAGACAGTCACGCCGGTTTCGGGGTCGGGGACGACGTCGTCAGCGTCGAACTGATCTTTGGTTCATGCGTTCTTACACTTTAAGCTCCTCGTGCAGAACGCAAGGGTGCAACACGCGGGCCTCACTTGCGAGGCCCTCCTTTTTCTAAACAGCAACTGAGAGAGAACCGGCGCCCAAGAAAACAATGGCAGCCGACCAAGCAAACGTTTACTATTTCCCCGCCTGCTGGTAAAGGCTCTCAGGAGATTGCCAAAATGTTTTCGGCCAACCGACGTCGTTTCCTGCGCCACGCTTCTACCGCCGTCATCGCCGGCTCCGCAAACTTAACCTTCGGCCGCTTCCTCTCCGCCCAGACTCCGCCTTCGAACCCCGGCGAAGTTGCGAAAATTTACATCGACACGCGACGTACCGTAGCCCCTCTCGATCGCAATCTCTTTGGTTCGTTTCTCGAGCACCTGGGCCGCGCCATCTACGAGGGAGTCTATGATCCCGGTTCGAAGCTTTCGGATTCCAATGGCTTCCGCAAGGACGTGATGGACGAAGTGCGGCAGTTGGGAGTTCCCATCGTCCGTTATCCCGGCGGAAATTTTGTCTCGGGATACAACTGGCTCGATGGGGTTGGCCCCAAGCAGGACCGTCCGCGGGTGCTCGACAAGGCGTGGAATTCGCTGAACACGAACCAGTTTGGCACCGACGAGTTCATGGCCTGGTGCAAAGCTGTCGGAACCAAACCCTTGATGGGCCTCAATCTGGGCACCGGAACCCCGGAACAGGCAGCGGCCCTGGTGGAATATTGCAATGTGGCGCAGGGCACACGGTGGAGCGACCTGCGCCGCAAGCATGGCGTGGCGGAGCCGTACAACGTAAAGAACTGGTGCCTGGGGAATGAAATGGACGGGCCCTGGCAGATCGGGCACGTGACTGCCGCCGAGTACGGCATGAAGGCCCAGGATGCGGCCCGGCAGATGCGTGCCGTCGATCCCGCGCTCAATCTCATCGCTTGCGGGTCGAGCGGGCCCTTCATGCCTACCTACCTGGAATGGGACCGCGAAGTCCTGGAACAATGCTACGAGTACGTGGACGCGCTCTCCCTGCATCGCTATCTGGGAAATACTGCCGAAGAAACCGGCAACGACAGTTCGAAGTTTGTGGCCATGAATCTCAGCATGGAAAAGCAGATCGCGGAAACCCTGGCGGTGGTGGATCTGGTGCGCGGGCACAAAAGGTCTCCGAAAAAGCTCTGGCTCTCCTTCGATGAATGGAATGTCTGGTATCGGGCTCGCAGCGGAGACGCCACGAACGGCCGCGGCAAGGAAGCGCCCCATTTGCTGGAAGAGGTTTACAACCTGGAAGACGCCCTGGTGGTGGGAGGGATTCTCAATACGCTGATGCGCAATGCCGACCGAGTAAAGATCGGATGCCTGGCTCAGTTGATCAACGTGATCGCCCCCATCATGACGAACGCGAACGGATTGTTCCGCCAGACGATCTACTATCCCTACAGCTGGGCCCTGCAATTCGCCCACGGTTCGGTGCTCAACCTGCTGGTCGAGTCTCCTACTTACGAGGTTTCGGGAATGGGGCAGGTTCCGTACCTGGACGTGGCGGGAACGCTCAACCCCGAGGACGGCAAGGTTTCCCTGTTCGTGCTCAACCGGGATTTGTCGAAGGCCCACGCCGTCGAAGTGAACTGGCAGGATAAGACGCCATCCAAAACGCTGTCTTCGATGCTCCTGACGGGCGACGATTTGAAAGCTTTCAACAGCTTCGAGAGTCCGCAAAAAGTGGCGCCGCGACAATTGGACAAACCTACAATCGCGGCCGGACGGGCGAAGTTCGAAGTGCCGGCCCGCTCGTATGCCGTTATTCAATGGGGAGCGTGACGTGATTGGACGCAGGCAGTTCATCCGCAACAGCGTCGCGGGCGCAGGTTACGTTTGGCTCAGCCGGGCTGCGCCCTTCGCCGCCAGCGCTGCCGTCGCGGACGCCTCGCAGATCGAGGTTCTGCTGGGAGAACCTCTGGGAAGCATCTCCCCCAACATCTACGGACACTTCACCGAAAACCTGGGCGGCGTGATTTACGACGGCGTCTGGGTGGGCGAGAAGTCGAAAGTCCCCAACCTGAACGGCATCCGCAAAGAGTTGGTCGAGGAGATGCGGAAGATCAAAGCGCCGGTTGTCCGCTATCCCGGCGGATGCTTTGCCGACAGCTATGACTGGCGTGACGGCATCGGGCCGGCCGACAAGCGTCCCCGTCGAACCAACTTCTGGGCCCAGGAGGAGACTTCGGCCGGTCCCGCCAGCCATAAGTACGATCCCAATCAATTCGGGACCAACGAGTTTGTCCAGTTCTGCAAGCTGATCGGAAGCCAGCCCTATCTGGCGGCGAATGTGCGCAGCCTTCCCGCCGCCGAATTTTATCGCTGGGTCGAGTATTGCAACTCGCCCGCGGGCACGACGACGCTGGCGGATATGCGGGCCGCAGCGGGATATGCCGAGCCTTTCGGGGTTCGCTACTGGGGAGTCGGTAACGAGTCATGGGGTTGCGGCGGAGATTTTACGGCGCAGGAATATGCCGTGGAATTCCGCAGATACACCGCCTGGGTGCCTCAGTACGGACAGAAATTGTCGTTCATTGCCTCCGGGCCGAGCGACGACCACTGGGACTGGACACGCGGATTTCTGGAAGAGATCGTGCGCCATTCTCCGGGAGACATCCGCTCCATTTATGGCCTGGCGCTTCACTACTATGCCTGGAACCTAAGCCGGGGCCGCACCTCCAATTGGAACGAGGGCAAGGGTGACGCGCTCAAGTTCGACACCCTGGACTGGTACGAACTGCTGCGCCAGGGCGACGTCATGGAATCCGTGATCAACGGACACTGGCAGGTGATGGGGGAATTCGACCGCGAACATTCCATCAAACTCGTGGTGGATGAATGGGGACCCTGGTACCGCCCCGGCAGCGAGGCCACGCCCGGCGACATTCTGGAACAAACGCCGACCCTTCGCGACGCGGTGTTCAGCGCCTCGACCCTCGACACCTTTAACCGGCATCCGGAAAAGGTGGCGATGGCCAACTGCGCCCAGCTGATCAATTGCCTGAACAGCCTGTATCTGGCGCACGAGGACAAATTTTGCATTACCCCGGTTGGCCACGTCTTCGCCATGTACGCGGCCCATCAGGGGGGACAATCTTTGCGGACGATCTTCTCTGCGCCTGCGGTGAACTATGACCGCGACGGGAAGGCTGCGTCATTCTGGGGATTGCAAGGCTCAGCCTCGCTTCATGACAGGGAGTTGGTGCTGACCGTGGTGAACCCGCACTTGAGCGCCGCACGTGAGGCCAAGATCGGGGTTCGCGGCGCGAGTTTGAAATCGGGCACGGCGACGACGCTGACCAGTTCAGATATGCACGCCCACAACACATTTGAACAGCGCGAGGTTGTGACTCCTCAGACCAGGGCGCTCGATTTCCAGCGGGGAGATCTTGCCTACAGTTTTCCGCCGGCTTCGGTAACCAGGCTGACCCTCGCGCTCGAGTAGGGAATCGAGAGCGGGGAGCCGCCGGTTCGCGCCTGCGCAACCGGGTTCAACGCCGTTTCTCTGCCAGCTTCGAATCGGCTGAAATCAAAGCGGTCGACTCGCGCAATACCAGATTTGTCTTCAACACGTAGTCGGTTCCGTTGGGCGATGGAGTTTCCCGCTCGACTTCGGACAGCAGCGCATGAAAAGCGAGTCGCGCCAGTTCGGGTTGGGACATCTGCACCGAGGTCAGCGGCGGCAACATGAACTGAGCCAGGCGGATGTCGTCAAACCCCACGACGGAGAGGTCGCGGGGAATCGAAATCCCGGCGTCGTGGCTCTTGCGCATCACCCCGATCGCAGTCATGTCGTTCGAACAAAGCACCGCCGTGGGCCGCACCGGTCCGGCCAGCAATCGGCTGAAGGCCGCCATGCCGCCTTCCACGGTATGGTCGCCTTCGATCACCAGTTCCGGTTCGGTCTCCAGTCCAATTTCCTGCATGGAGCTCAGGAACGCATGCTTTCTTGCCATTGCGGATTTCAAGCGCGAGGGCCCGGTGATGAATGCGATTTTCTCGTGGCGCAGGGCCGCCAGATGCTGCACCGCCTGGCGGATTCCGTTGAGATAGTCGATCCGGATATTACTCACCCGGGGGCGGGGCGGCCCGACATCGACGAAGACCAGAGGCACTTTCCTCAGCTTCAGGTCTTCCAGCAACACTTCTTCCATGCCGAAGGTCATGATGGCAACGCCTTCCACCCGGCGCTCGATCATGCGCCGGACGGCGCTTTCCATTCGTTTCGGGTCATTTGCCGTGGAAGTGAGCAGAATTTCGTAGTGGTGCTGGACCGCGATGGTTTCGAAGACCTGGACGATTTCCGGAAAGAAGGGGTTGGTGATTTCCGAAATGATGAGACCAAAAATCCGGCTGCGCCCGGAGACCAACGCCCGCGCCTGGGTATTCGGGTAGTAGCCCAGTTCTTCAACCACGCTCCAGACCCGCTTGGCCAGCGCCGGATTGACGGTGGGAACCCGGTTGATGGCGCGGGAGACGGTGGCGGTCGAAACCTTGGCCCGTTTCGCTATTTCTCGGATATCCATGAGGGCTGAGACGCGGTGGCGCGAAGCCCGGATTTTAGCACGGCAAACGTTATCCCGGGGGGCCCGGGAGCGAGGAGGAAACGGGGAAAGCGGGGAGTGTGGAGTGGGATGCCGTAACATGTTATCTTCGTGCGTCCAGCTGGCGAAGAGGACGGACAATTGCGGCCCGGCCAGGGGCGATTCGAGCACGGTGGCCGGCCGAGGGGAGAGTGAGAAAACGTTATCCGAAGCGTTCCCGGGACGCCCTGCACCGCCGTTCCGGCCGCCCTTCATAACCTCAAAATTAAGGGATTAGGGGAATTGGAATGGGAACCAATCGATCGCACCGATATACGTGATTGACAAAAGCGGTTACGTACACTATTTTGAATTTTCAAATAGTAAACGATTACTCGCCGCGTTCGCGATGCATCTCGGACTTACCTGACTGTTTATGCTTTTGCCTCGACTAAGGGAAGAGGTGCTGGAAGCGAACCTGGAGCTGGTTCGGAGGGGGCTAGTCCTTTTTACTTTTGGCAACGCCAGCGGCATCTCCCGGGACCAGAACCTGGTCGTCATCAAACCCAGCGGCGTTCCCTACGAGGTCATGAAACCAGAACACCTGGTGGTCACCGATCTCGAGGGCAAGATAGTGGAAGGCGATTTACGGCCCTCCTCCGACCTACCCACCCATCTTGTCCTCTATCGGGCCTTCCCGAAAATCGGCGGCGTCGCTCACACCCACTCCGAATACGCCACCTCGTGGGCGCAGGCGCGGCGGCCCATTCCATGCTTCGGCACCACCCACGCTGACTACTTTCACGGCCCGGTCCCGGTCACTGACGTGATGGCGGCGGGCGAGATTGCCAACGAGTATGAGAAAAACACCGGCCATGTTATCGTTCGAGCCTTTGAGAAGGTAGGCTATGCCGCGGTGCCGGCTGTCCTGGTAGCCAATCACGGTCCGTTCGCCTGGGGCCCGGATCCCGCGGCGGCAGCGCACAACGCGGCGATCCTGGAGGCGGTGGCGCGAATGGCGTATTTCACCATCAACATCGACCCTGCGGCGAAACCCGCGGGGGGCGGATTGCACGATAAGCACTACCTGAGGAAGCACGGGTCCAACGCGTATTACGGGCAGGCAAAGGAAAAGAAATGATGCCAGCTTTTGCAATGTTCGCCATGACGCAGCTCGTTCACTTATCCGGAGTCGATGTCGCCATCATCGCTTTCTACTTCGCCCTGGTTCTGGCCATCGGTTTCTACCTGCGCGGGCGATCGAACACCGGTGAAGATTTCTTCATGGCCGGGCGCGAGATGACGGCCTGGGTTGCCGGCCTCAGTTTTCTCTCCGCCAATCTGGGCGCGCTCGAACTGATGGGCTGGGCGGGATCGGCCTACCAGTACGGCATTCTGGCGACCCACTGGTATTGGATCGGCGCCATTCCTGCGATGCTTTTCCTGGCGCTGGTGATGATGCCGTTCTACTACATTTCCAAAACGCATTCCGTCCCCGGATATCTGAAGCTGCGCTTCGGCGAGCCCAGCCGCGCTTTGTCGGCGATCTCTTTCGCTTTCATGACCGTGCTCATGAGCGGCGTCAATATGTTTGCCATGGCCAAGGTCATGCAAATCGTGCTGGGTTGGGACATCAATTTCAGCATCTGGGTGTCGTCGCTTACGGTTGCGATTTATGTCACGCTGGGCGGACTGCGCTCCGCCATCTTTAATGAGGTACTGCAATTCTTTCTCATCTGGGCAGGCGCGCTGCTGATTCCGATTCTTGGATTGTATGAAGCCGGCGGTTGGACCAATCTCAAGGTGCAGATTGCGGCAAGATCTTCGGCGCAATACGTCCATCTCTGGTCCGGTCTGGGCTCATTCACTTCGAATCCCATGGGCATCCACTGGACCGGCATCGTGTTTGGACTGGGCGCCGTCATCTCGATGGGCTACTGGACCACGGACTTTCTGGTGGTGCAGCGCATCCTCGCGGCCAAGGACATTCGCAGCGCGGAAATGGCGCCCATTATTGGCGCCGGTTTCAAGATGCTGGTGCCGCTCATCGTGATCCTGCCGGGACTGATCGGCCTGGCCGTGCTGCCGATGAAACTGGTTCCGGAGTCGGTCGCGGCGGCCACCGGTCAGCACAGCTACAACGACGTGCTTCCCCTGATGCTGGCCCGCTACTGTGGTCCCGGATTGCTGGGGCTGGGAATCACCGCGCTGATTGCGGGGTTCATGTCCGGCATGGCGGGCAATGTAAGCGCCTTCACCACGGTCTGGACTTACGACATCTACCGCCCGCTGATCAACAGCAAAGGCACCGACCATCATTACGTAAACATGGGCCGCTGGACCACGGTGATCGGCGTCCTGATCAGCGTGGGCACGGCATATCTGGTGATGCAGTTCGCCAGCATCATGGATTACGTGCAGGCCCTGTTCAGCTTCTTTATTGCTCCGCTGTTTGGCACCGTCATCCTGGGGATGCTGTGGAAGCGGGCGACCGGCGCGGGCGGCTTCTGGGGATTGTTGTGTGGAACCCTTTCATCCATCGGCATGTGGGCCTGGGTCAAACTCGATCCCACGGCGCTGCGTTACGTGGCGCTCTCGCCCCATGCCAAGGCCCTGGCCCAGGATATGTATCAGGCGCTTTGGTCGTTCATTGTGTGTGTGACCGTTACCGTGGTTGTAAGTATGGCGACGAAACCTGTGCCGTACAGCGAATTAGCCGGCCTGGTTTACGGCGAGACGAAAATTCCAAAGATTGGGGACGTTCCCCTGTACCAGAGGCCGCTTTTCTGGGCCGGCGTGGTAGTGGTCGTGTTCTTTGTGCTGAATATTATTTTCTGGTAGGTGAGATTTTAGTAGCGCCCCCGTCCCGGCGGCTGTCGTGAGGGCGTCCCGCCCTCACTCCGCGGGCAGGATGCCGGCGCTACGGTAAACCGTAGTTCTGAAAGAGGTGGGCAGCATGATTTCCATCTGGTTCTTTATTGGCATCTCGCTGGCCGTAAACGGGGCGCTGATTTGCGCCGCGGGAATTTACCAGGTGATAAATCCTCCGGTAAATCCGGATGTGGTCCTTTTCAACTTGCACGCCAACGTGTGGTGGGGCGGAGTGCTTTTTCTGATCGGTTTGCTCTATTGCATAAAATTCGCACCGCGGCGGCAGTCCTGAAGCATTCGATTTCATAAAGGCAAGGTATGGCGACCAAAAAAATGACGATGGGCCTGATCGTAGGCAACCGGGGATTTTTCCCGGATCATCTGGCCAAGACTGGCCGGGAAGAAATGCTGCGGGTGCTGACTGCTGCCGGCATCGATGTGGTGGCGCTGACTCCGGAAGAGAGCCACTACGGAGCGGTCGAAACCCGGGAAGAGTCACGGCGCTGCGCCGATCTCTTCAAAAAGAATCGCGACCGCATCGACGGCGTGATCGTGACTCTGCCGAACTTTGGGGAAGAGCGGGCCATTGCCGATGCCTTGCGCCTCGCGGACCTGCATGTGCCGGTGCTGATCCAGGCCACGCCCGACGATCCCAGCAAGATGACCATCAAGTTCCGCCGCGACAGCTTCTGCGGCAAGATGTCGGCCTGCAACAATCTGCGGCAGTACGGCATTCCGTACTCGATTACCACGCTGCATACCGAGGGTCCCGACTCGCCCGAGTTTGCCCGGGACCTGCAGTGGTTCGCAGCGGTCTGTCGCGTTGTGAATGGCTTCCGCAACCTGCGGGTAGGAGCGATCGGTGCGCGTCCCACCGCGTTCAATACGGTCCGTTACAGCGAGAAGATCCTCGAAGCGCAGGGCATTTCGATCGAAACGCTGGATCTTTCCGAAGTGCTCGGCCGCATCGAGCGCATGAAGGACAACGACGATGCCGCGCAAGCCAAGCTGGCCATGATCAAGAAATATGTCGACTCAAGCGGAGTCCCCGCGCCGGCGCTGATGAAGATGGCAAAACTCGGCGCCGTGGTTGACCAGTGGATGGCGGCCACGGAAGTGGCCATCAGCGCGGTGCAGTGCTGGACTTCCATCGAGGAAAACCTGGGCGTGGTGCCTTGCACCGTCATGAGCATGATGAGCGACAGCCTGCTTTCGAGCGCCTGCGAAGTGGATATCTGCGGCGTCCTGGGCATGCATGCCTTGCGGTTGGCGTCGGAAACGCCCTCGGCGCTGCTGGACTGGAACAATAACTATGGTTCCGATCCCAACAAGGCGGTTTGCTTCCATTGTTCCAATCTGCCCAAACATTTCTTCCGCTCGGTGAAGATGGATTTCCAGGAAATCATCGCGGGCACCGTAGGCAAGGAAAACACCTTCGGCACCTGCGTGGGGCTGATCAAGCCGGAAAAGATGAGTTTTGCGCGCTTCTCCACCGATGACACCGCCGGCAAGATGAGAGGCTACGTGGGCGAGGGAAGATTTACCGACGATCCGCTCAATACTTTCGGCGGGGCCGGTGTGGTGGAAATTCCGCAGATGCAAAAGCTGCTGCACTACATCTGTGAGAACGGTTTCGAACATCACGTGGCCGCCAACCTCTCGAGTGTCGCGCCCGCCGTGTACGAGGCCACCACCCGTTACCTGCACTGGGACATGTATCACCATCCGGGGAACGACGGAGCCTGCTGATGGCCATTGTGGCTGGGGTAGACTTCGGAACGCTCAGCGTCCGTGTCTCGATTGTGGATAGTGAGCGCGGGCTGCTCGAATCCGCGGTGGCCGAATATCCTCTTCACCGCAAGCGTGAAGATCCGGAATACGCCACCCAATCGCACGCAGATCACATGCGCGCGCTGGCTGCCGCCACCCGCGAGGCGGTGAAGAAAGCCGGCATCTCCGGCGACCAGGTAGAGGCCATTGCCCTCGATACAACGGGTTCCTCGGTGATTCCCGTGGGCAAAGACATGCAGCCCCTCGGCGAATACTACCTGTGGTGCGACCACCGGGCCAAAGGCGAGGCTGCGGAAATTACCGCGGCAGCGCATCGCGAAGGACTGGAAGCCATCAACTGGTGCGGCGGAGTGTATTCGTCGGAGTGGGGATTTTCTAAATTACTGCACTGGCTTCGCCACAATCCCGACAAGCGTTCGCAATTCGTCTCCGCCTTCGAGCATTGCGACATGGTGGCGGCCACCCTGTGCGGCATCACCGATCCCAAAAAAGTAAAGCGCAGTATCTGCGCCATGGGCCACAAGTGGCTCTGGAACCGCTCTCTCGGTGGCCTTCCCCCGGAGAGCTTTCTGGTTAAGGTCGATCCTCTCCTGGCCGGCGTGCGCGAGAAACTGGACGGCGAATACGCGGCTTCAGACCAGATTGCGGGAACACTCTCGAAGACCTGGGCCGAGAAACTCGGCTTGAAGCCCGGCATTCCGATTCCCGTGGGCGCGTTCGACGCGCACTGGGACGCAATCGGGGCCGGCTGCGGCACCGACGACATGGTGAACGTAGTCGGGACCTCGACCTGCATCATCGGGATCACGCCAGCAGTGAATCTTGTTCCCGGTGTGTGTGGCGTGGTGCAGGGCAGCGTGCATCCGGGCCGAACCGGTATTGAAGCCGGGCTTTCGGCGGTGGGCGATATCTTCAACGCGATTGCGACCCGCGCCGGCACCGATGTTCAGACTCTCAGCCAGGGCCTCGAAAACTATCGCGCCGGACAAACCGGCCTGCTGCGCATGACCTGGGACAATGGCGACCGCACCGTGCTGGTCAATCCCAACTTGCGCGGCGTCACTTTGGGATGGAACCTGCAAAGCACGGCCCAGGACGAGTTGTTTGCCGCCATCGAAGGCACCGCATTCCATACCCGGGTGATTCTCGACCGCATGGCGGCAAACGGCGTAAACATCAAGCGCGTCATCAATGCGGGAGGCATTCCGCAGAAGAACGACGTGCTGAACCGGGTTTACGCCAACGTGCTGGGACGGCCCGTGCTGGTGCCGAGCAAGAGTGTGACCAGCCTGGGTTCGGCAATCTTTGCGTTCCTCGCGGCCGGAACTTTCAAAACCATCGAGGATGCGCAGAAGAAAATCTGCCCGCCGAACCGCGTCTTCGAGCCCGACAAATCCGCGCAGCGGGTTTACGAAGAGCTTTATCCGCTCTACAGCAAGCTCTATTTCTCTCTCGGCGACCCCGAGGACAGAGCCGGCTTCGGCGCGGTGCTGCCCACGTTAATCCGCGTAACCGAATCGGTACATAAGCCTTCGTAATGTAGGCGCGAG
>DASQHA010000216.1:0-8060 GCA_035632335.1 Terriglobales bacterium | reverse complement strand
CCAGTGTGGCAAACCGGGGAGCTCCGGGGATGTTGAGCGGATTCTGGGTAGCTACGGCCATGGGCGCCTCCGTGCGATTTCGGCACCACTATAGCGCCCCCGCGGGACCGTCGCAACGGCCCGAGCGCAGGATGGCAGGGGCGGTTTGCCTAAAAGATCCTACCCTTGTCATTCCGAAGCCAGCTTTATCGGCGAGGAATCTGCTCTGTCCAGGTAGCGCGCGAGCAGATTCCTCGCGCGACCATGCCGCGCTGCGGAATGACTTTGCTTTGGGAATTTTCCCGTTAGACCAGTGCGCGCGAGCGCTACCGGTAGTAGCGGATCACCCACTCCGCGACGCAGCACGGTTTGGGTTTGCTCTCGCCTGCCTGTCCCTGAATTTCCACCGTGACGGCGAAGACCGCTTCGCGGGCCTTGCCTGCATCCTTTAGCGATTGCAGGGTAAAACGGGCCCGGATGTTGGAACCCGCCGGAACCGGCGCAGTAAAACGGACCCGGTTCAAGCCGTAATTCACCACCAGGGCAACGCCTTCTCGAATCTCGATTGCCTGCGCTGACAGATGGCTCAGCAGGGAGAGTGTCAGAAATCCGTGGGCGATGGTGGTGGCGTAAGGCGATTCCCGTTGAGCCCGATCGGAATCGAGATGAATCCACTGACGATCTTCGGTGGCCTCGGCGAACTGGCGAATGCGCTCCTGGGTGACTTCCAACCAGTCGCTGACCGCGATTTCGCGGCCTTCGAACTCTTTCAGGGACTCGAGATTGTCGATGAACCGGGGCGGCATGGAGTCCTTATTCCTTAAGCGGGGTCCTTGGCTCTGCGAGTATCGAGCAACATATAGGTCACCAGCGCAGTGCCCAGCTGGCTGCCCTGGCTGTTGCTGAGATCGACACTTCCGACGCAGAGGGTTGAACCTAGGCGCACCAGCCGGGCCCGCGCGAAGATGCGGCCTCCCGCGGCCGGCAGAAAATAGTTGATCTTCATTTCGACCGTGGTGAGGGGGCGCTTGCCTCCGAAGTGACGGTTGAGCGCCGTGCCTACCGCTGCGTCGGCCAGCGTGGCCGCGATCCCTCCGTGAGCGACGCCGGCGCTGTTAGTCAGCTCATGACGGAGCGCGCACTCGATGGTGACGCCATCGCGATGGACGCGAGTGAGTTTCATTCTGAGCAGTGCGGCAAACGGAACTTTTACCAGGAAATCTCGTATCTGTTGCGCGGTCAGTTTGGGGATTTTCATCGTGAGGATCTGAGTCTCAGTGATCAGCTATTCGTTCCCGGTTCTCAGACGGGCCGCTCGAACAGTCCGGCTGCGCCCTGGCCCCCGCCCACGCACATGGTCACTACTCCGTAGCGCGCCTGGCGCCGTTCCATTTCATTGGCCATCGTTCCCACCATGCGTGAACCGGTCATGCCAAAAGGGTGGCCGATCGAGATCGATCCGCCATTGACGTTGAGCTTTTCCATGGGGATCCCCAGACGGTCGCGGCAATAAATGACCTGCACCGCGAAAGCCTCGTTGAGTTCCCATAGATCGATATCTTCCATTTTCAGTCCCTGGCGCTCGAGCAGTTTAGGCACGGCGAATACTGGTCCGATCCCCATTTCGTCAGGCTCGCAGCCGGCGACCTGAAAGCCGCGAAAAGTCAATTTGTACGGGATGCCGAGATCATCGGCCCGCTGGCGCGACATCAGAAGCGTGGCCGAAGCCCCATCCGAAAGCTGGGACGAGTTCCCTGCCGTCACCGATCCTTGTCCGCTGTTGGGATCGAAATGCGGCTTAAGCGCGAGCAGTCCTTCCAGCGTGGTGTCGGGGCGATTGCACTCATCACGGTCGCAGCAGACTTCTTCGGTGCCGGTTACGGCTCCCGTCTTTTTGTCGAGCAGGGCCCGGGTGACTTTAATGGGCACGATCTCGCCTGCGAAAAACCCTTCCTGCTGGGCGCGGGCGGTGCGCTGCTGGCTGATCAGCGAATATTCATCCTGGGCCCGGCGGCTGATCTGGTAGCGCTTGGCGACCACCTCGGCGGTTTCGCCCATTGCCATATAGATGCCGGGATATTTCTGTTTAACCCCGGGGCTCGGGTCGTTATCGCGAACGATCAGACTGATGGTCTCAACGCCCCCGCCAATGGCAGCCTCGGCGCCTTCGGCCACAATCTGGTGCGCCGCCATGGCAATGGCCTGCAGGCCGGACGAGCAGAAACGGTTTACCGTGATCGCGGCCGTCGAAACCGGAAGCCCGGCGTGCAGCGCGGACACGCGCGCGATGTTGTGTCCCTGCACGCCATGCGGCTGCCCGCAGCCGAGAATGACGTCTTCGATTTCAGTGGGATCCAGTTGCGGAGTCTTGCGCAGAACATCCCGGATACAGTGGGCCGCCAGATCCTCGGGCCGCGTCATATTGAACGAGCCGCGAAATGACTTGGCCAGGCCGGTGCGCGAACTGGCAACTACCACAGCTTCTCTCATGTAAGTCGTCAGGATTTTCCTTCGAGATCCTTCGTGACAATAAGGTACACGAAGGAAGTCGCTTCGCTAAAGCGAGCGGTCATAGTCGGCGAAGGTGCGTCCTTCGGCGGCCAGTTGTTTTAGCAGCGGAGCAGGCTCCCAGAGTTCGCCGTGGGTACGCTGAAATTCCGTGATCCGCGCGTAGACTTTTTTCAGTCCGACGGTGTCGGCGTACCACATGGGACCGCCGCGATAGGCTGGGAAGCCGTAGCCGTTGATGTAGATGATGTCGATATCCACCGCGCGCAAGGCAAGCCCCTCTTCCAGGATGCGTGCGCCTTCGTTGACCAGGCCGTAGATGCAGCGGTCGACGATCTCTTCAGCGGGTATCTGGCGCTGGGGGATGCCGGCTGCGGCGGACCATTTCTTGGTCAGCGCGGCCACCTCGGGGTCCGGCATCGGCCGGCGGTTCTCGTCATACTTGTACCAGCCCGCCACGGTCTTCTGGCCGAAGCGTCCCATCTCGCACAGATTGTCGCTCGCGAAAGGCTGCCGGATGCCGGGTTTTTCCAAATGCTGGTACTCCTTGCGGATGCGCCAGCCCACGTCGAGTCCAGCCAGGTCATTGGTGGCCAGCGGGCCCATGGCCATGCCGAAATCGTAGAGCGCCTGGTCGACGGCTTCCACGCTGGCGCCTTCTTCCACCAGAAAAACCGATTCGCGGACGTAGGGATGGAACATGCGATTGCCCACGAAACCGCGGCCGTTGCCCACCAGAACGCCGATCTTCCCCAGTTTTTTCGAGAGCTGCATGCAGGTAGCAACCACCTCCTTGCTGCTGGCCTTCCCGCGCACGATCTCCAGCAGTCGCATGACGTTGGCCGGACTGAAGAAATGGGTTCCGATAACCGACGCCGGCCGCGACGTGGCCGCCGCGATTTCGTCGATATTCAGGGTTGAGGTGTTGCTGGCCAGGATCGCTCCCGGCTTGCAGACGCGATCGAGTTCGGCGAAAACTTCCTTCTTCAGAGCCATGCCTTCGAAGACCGCCTCGATGACCATATCGGCCTGGCTGAAATCGTCGTAATTCAGAGTGGGCTTGATGAGATTCAAGCGCTCATCGACGAATTGCTGGGTGAAGCGTCCGCGCTGAACCGACGTGGCGTAGTTTTTGCGGATGTTGGCCAGCCCGCGGT
Organism: Terriglobales bacterium; assembly: GCA_035632335.1. Lineage (GTDB taxonomy): Bacteria > Acidobacteriota > Terriglobia > Terriglobales > Acidobacteriaceae > JAIQFF01. The sequence continues at coordinate 4,416 of DASQHA010000216.1, read as the reverse complement.
CGAGCGCGGCCTGGTCGGCTTCCTTAAGCAACACCGGGATGCCCGCGTTGGCAAACACCATGGCGATGCCGCCGCCCATGGTCCCGGCTCCCACCACCGCCGCGGAATTCACCGGGATGATCGCAGTCTCTTTCGGAATGTCCGGCACCTTGGCCACTTCGCGCTCGCCGAAGAACACGTGAATCAGCGCCTTCGACTGGTCGGAATAGAGGCAGTCAATGAACAGCTTGGCCTCTGCCTGGCAGCCCTGTTCGAAAGGCAGCCGGGTGGCGGCCTCGATAGCTTCGATGGCAGCCACCGGAGCGATCAGGTTGCGTTGCTTCTTGCTGGAGCTCTCGCGGGCAGCAGCAAAGATCGGCGCGTTCTGTTCCGGCGTGCCCAGCTTCTGGTTGCGTTCCCGGGTTTTGGGAGCCGGCTTGCCCGCGATCTCTCGCGCGAATGCGACCGCGCCCTTCAGTAGGTCGCCTTCAATCAATTTATCCACGATGCCGGCCTTGAGGGCATCCGCAGCTTTCACCGGATTCCCTCCGGTGCACATCTCAACCGCGATGGCGACTCCGGCCAAGCGCGGCAGACGCTGCGTGCCCCCGGCTCCGGGAATGAGGCCGAGTTTCACTTCCGGCTGTCCCACTTGCGCGTTGGGTGCAGCCACGCGGTAGTGGCCGGACATGGCCACCTCTAATCCGCCGCCAAAAGCGGTTCCGTGAATGGCCATCACCACCGGCTTCGAGGAGTCTTCTATTTTCAGTAACAGCGGTAGCAATCCGGGACCAGTCCTTTGCGTGCCGGAAGTCATCTTGGTGAATTCCTTAATGTCGGCGCCGGCAATGAAAGTGCGGCCTCCCCCGATCACGACGGCCGCGATCACGGCACTGTCGCCACTGATCTGATCGATAGCCTCTGAAATTCCTTCCGGCACGCCGGGGCTTATGGCGTTTACCGGCGGATTATTGATGGTGATGATTGCGATGTCGCCGTCTTTCGTGAGCTGGATCAGGTCGTTCATAAGCTGCTTTCCCTCCGCAGGGAACCTTAGATTGTAGCTGTGATGAAGGCTTTTGAACGAGCGCTGCGTGAGTTGGGTCGTGGATGAAGTCGAAACCATCCCTTCCCGGGCGTCATCCTGAGCCCGGCTTCAGCTAAACCGGCACAATCCTTCCCGGGCGTCATCCTGAGCCCGGCTTCAGCCGGGTGAAGGATCTGGCGCGCATCGGGACAAGTCTGGGTTTGGTCGAGGGCCTCGAGCGGGCCGGGTTCCTGCCGATCCGCGCCAGATCCTTCCACGGCCTGAAGGCCGTTCGCGATGACGCCCTGGATTAAGAGGAAAGCCTGCGCCCGCAGAAATGGCCGGCATCCGGATGACAGGAGGAAGACGTGATGATATTTTCTTCATCTCCTCTATGGCGAGCGCCTCGACCAGCGTGCCTGCTCCCGACCAAGAACGGCAATCCTTCTTCGCCCAAGGGATGTGGATCATTCTGGCTATCGCGGCGGCCAAGCTGATCTTCCACTGCTACTACAACAATCGCTACGGCTACTTCCGGGACGAGTTCGATTACATGGCTTGCTGCGATCATCTGGCCTGGGGCTATGTCGACCAGCCGCCGCTGATTCCTTTCCTGATCCACGTCTGCCGGGCAGTCCTGGGGGACTCGTTGCGCAGCGTGCGTTTCATTCCGGCGCTGGCGTCTTCCCTCCTGGTGGTGCAGACCGCGATACTGGCCCGTGAACTTGGCGGACGCCGCTTCGCCCTCCTGCTCAGCGCGGTAACCGTCGTGGTTGCGCCCCAGTACCTCTCCAATGGCAGTTTGCTCGGCACCAACTGTCTCGAACCGAACCTGTGGATGGGATGCGCTTATTTCGCGATTCTCGCCATCAAGCGCAACGACCCCCGCTACTGGCTGTGGTTCGGCGTGGTCGCGGGTCTGGGTCTGGAGGAAAAGTATTCCATCGCCCTTTTCGGTTTTGGCATTGTGCTCGGACTGTTATTCACAGAGCAGCGCCGCGTCTTTGCCAACCGGTGGATCTGGCTCGGGGGGCTGGCGGCATTTCTGATTTTCTTGCCCAACCTCTGGTGGAACATTCACTACCACTGGCCGTTTGTCCAGTTGATGCGAGGCATTCGGGCCGAGGGTCGCGACGTTGTGCTGCCGCTGTTGCCCTACATCTTCCAGCAGGCGCTGCTGGTCCTTCCCTTAACCGCGCCCATCTGGATCACCGGTTTGTTTGCCCTCTTCTTCTCGGAACGGCTGAAGAAATATCGGGTGCTGGGCTGGAGCTACCTGGTCTGCTTCACCGTATTCTTCGTACTTCACGGCAAGAGTTACTATCTTGCCCCCATTTACCCGATGCTGCTGGCCGCGGGCGCAGTGACCATCGAGAACGCAATCGTCCGGCCGCGCCTGGCCTGGATGAAGCCGGCCATCGTGGTGTTGCTGCTCGCCGCGGGCGCCCATCTCGCCCCGGTGGTCGTGCCGATCCTGTCTCCCGACCGGTTTATTGCCTACATGAAATACCTGCCGATGAAGTTGCCGGTGATGGAACACGGCCACGAGCGGGCCGCCTTGCCGCAATGGTATGCCGACCAGTTCGGCTGGGAAGAGATCGTGGCTGAGACCGCGCAAGCCTGGAACCGGCTTGGTCCGGCCGAGCGCGCGGATTGCGGCATCTTTGCCCAGGACTACGGCCAGGCCGGGGCCATCGACTTCCTGGGCCGCCGCTACGGCTTGCCCCCTGCGCTCAGCGGGCATCAGACCTATTTTCTCTGGGGGCCGCGAGGATACTCCGGAAATTGCCTCATCGTGCTCGATGACAGGAGGGAAAAACTGGATCAGCTCTTTGAGAATGTGGAATACGTAGGCACGTCGGCGGACAATCCCTTTGCGCTGGAAAAACGGATCGACGTTTTCATCTGCAGAGGCTCGAAGTTCGGAACCCTGGCGCAACTTTGGCCCCGGTTGAAACGCTGGCGCTGATCCTCCAGTTACAATAGCGGGTCAAACCAATCGAGGACTACTCATGTCATCTTCCCGCCCGGTTGCGCCGAAACCTGTCGCCGACGATATACCTGCCGTCCCGCTGACCATCGAGGGTTATTCCGTCCTGCACCAGATGATGCGTGTCCGCTGGCCCGCGTGGCGGCAACTCGCGGCGTCGGACCGCTCCGCGATTGCCGGCGAGGCTGCAGGCGTTCTGGGCCGGATGGAACAGAATGCCGGCGGACAATCGGCGCTGTTCTCCTTGCTGGGACATAAGGGCGACCTCATGTTTGTTCATTTCCGCCGGTCGTTCGATGAACTGAACCTGGCCGAATTGCAACTGGCGCAGTTACGGTTGAGCGATTATCTGGAGCCCGCCACCTCTTACCTTTCAGTCATTGAACTCGGACTGTACGAATCCACAATCAAGGCCTATCGCGATTTGAAAGATCGCGGCATCGAAGCGCAGTCGGAGGAGTGGAAGCGCGCAATCGCCGAAGTTCTGGCGCGGCAGAAGGAAGCCATGCACCCGCGTCTCTTTCCCGAGATGCCGAAGCATCGATACGTCTCGTTCTATCCCATGGACCGGCGCCGCGGCGAGGCCCGGAACTGGTACACCCTGCCCATTGAGGAAAGGGCGCGGCAAATGAACGAGCACGGCCTGATCGGAAGGCGGTACGCCGGAGAAGTGCGTCAAATTATCACCGGCTCGATTGGCTTCGACGACTGGGAGTGGGGAGTCGACCTGTTCGCCGATGATCCCCTGGTGTTCAAAAAGCTGATCTACGAAATGCGGTTCGACGAAGTGAGCGCGGTGTATGCGCTGTTCGGGCGGTTTTATTTAGGGGTACGATGCCCGGCGGCGGAGCTGGGTCGGCTGCTGAGTGGTGAACTGCCGCGTGACGCCAAAAACCCTTAACCGCAAAAGACGCAAAGGAAGAGGTCGACTGGGGTAGGTCCCGGAGCGACAATTGATAGTAGCCCGCCATTTCAATGGCGGGTGAGTTGCGAAGAGGATACGCGTGCCGTAAGGCACGCCTGAAACGGATTCTGGGCGCCGCGGATTATAGTTCGGCCGCCCCCTATGGAACGAAAACGATTGTCTGGGAGCAACCATGGCAACCCTTGGCCTTATCGAATACAAAGACGCGAGCCCCGAAGTCCGCGCGGTCTATGACGACATCATGGCCACCCGCAAGACCGACTGGATCAATAATTTCTGGAAAGCCATCGCGCATGACCCGGCGATGCTCAAGCGCACCTGGGAAGACATCAAGCAGATCATGGCCCCGGGCGCGCTTGATGCAGTGACGAAAGAGATGGTCTACCTGGCGGTGAGCGTCAGCAACCAGTGCGGCTATTGCATCGCGTCGCACACCGCCGGGGCCCGCGGCAAGGGCATGACCGACGCCATGTTCAAAGAACTCATGGCAGTGGT
>DASQHA010000215.1:0-27493 GCA_035632335.1 Terriglobales bacterium | reverse complement strand
CGTGGGGGCGTCCCGCCCCCACCGCCGAGAGCAAGATGCCGGCGAGACGCCTGAGCTAAAGGTTTCAGGGGAGCGTCACCACCGCCACCGCGAGTCCGCCCAACGTGATCTTCTCGCTGGTCAGTTTAGCCGAAGCCGGAGGATCGAAGCCGGTAGTCTGGTCGACATAGTCTTCCTGGCCGCCGGTTGCGCCGGACACGGTGATATCAAACGGGCGGTCCCGCTTGTTGACTAGCAGAATGCGCCGCCGGCCATCGGGCTTCACCACCGCGAAAGAATAAAGATAGGAATCCACCGCGCGGTCAAGAGGCTCCGTCTCCACGATCTTGTCGCCCGGCCCGAAGTTCTCTCGCAGAAGCTTCAACACCTGGGTGCGCGAATTGGGCTTTCCAGTATTCCAGTCCACCATGGAAACCGAGGGGAACTGGGTGGGGTAGCCCACCAGTTGCGATTCGCCCGCCACATCGATTCCCATGCGGCTCAGCTCGCCGAAGATGTAGGCGTACATGGCGCAGGTCAGGTTCCAGTAGGAACTTGGGATCGGCTGAGTCACATGGCCGGGCTGGTCCTGCGTTATGTCATCGGCGGAAATGGCTCCGATTTCGTCAATCGTGGTCTTGGTCTCCGGAGAGAGCCTCTTCCGGATGGCTTCGATATAACGGACCGTGTTCAGGAAGCCATCCGCGTACGCAAAGAAGGTGTACGGCTGTATGGCGGGATTCTGGTCGGCGGTTGGCACCGCATAAAAATGATAGGAGATGAAATCCAACGGAATGCCGGGCTTGTGGTTCCTGGGATCGAGAAAGTATTCGAACTGTTCCGGGTGAGTCGAGGGCTGGGCCAGTGCCAGGCCGACGAATTTGGTCTGAGGAGAGACTCGGCGAATGGACTCGACCACGGAGTCATAGATCTTGGTGTAGGTTTCGGGCGTCATGTGGTGCTCGAACTCAATCTCGTTCAGCACTTCCCAGTAGGGAATGGAGTAGTGATAGCCGGACTCGTGGCGCTTGCCGGCTTCATCGGTGAATCCACCCTGCGTGTACCATGAAAAAAGGCGGCCGTAATAGTCGCCAATCTCTTTCATGCTGGGATCGCGGGGCTCGGTGCCTTGGGTGTAATCCCATACCGGCTGGTCGGGATTGGCCGGGTAGGTCACGGGCTTGTCGGTCTTGAACATCCATTGCGGTATGGTGCTGAAGTTCAGAATGACAGAGTGGCCCTTGGTGGCCTCGAGAAAATCGATGGTCATGGGATCGATCAAGGAAAAATCCCATGACGTGGCGCCGTTCGCCGGGGGTTCGAGTTCCGCGACCGCCAGCTTCGGATAGGGCAGCCAGGGAACGTAGCGAACGTAGTCGCCTTGAATATCGTGCAGCGTTTTAAAAGCGTTATCGTGGATCGGCGATCCGCGGCGCAGCGGCGGGTTCACGACGACTTGCAGGGTCGCGGTGGTTTTCGAGATGCCGGTGACTTTGTCCCAGTGGGCCGCGACTTTCGCGGCATGATCGGTGGCGGAAGAGTCCTGGGCCAAAGCGGTGGACACTGCGAGCGCAAAGCAAAACGTAGCCAGCAACAGGGGTGGCCAATATCGATTCACGCGAATCCTCCGTCCGGAAGCACGCAGCATTGTGCTGGGATTCCGGGCTAAATTCAATAGGAAAATAAACTTGCTATTGACAACGATCGCCGCAGAATACTACAGTTCAGCGGCTTGGAGCGAGTAGGATTTGTGCCGGCACAGATTCGCCAATGGACCAGATTAGAGCATACGCCGGGCCGAAGATCGGGCTCTTCGGAATCGGCCTGGACGCGTATTGGCCGCAGTTTCCCGGCCTGGAGGACCGTCTAAAGGGATACGCGCAGCAGGTTGCCCGGAAGCTTGAAAGCGCGGGCGCTCAGGTGGTGAATCTGGGATTGATCGACACGCCGGAGAAAGCCCTCGCGGCGGGCCACGAATTCCGCAAGGCCGACGTTGATCTCATCTTTCTCCACGTCACAACCTACGCGCTCTCCTCGACCGTGCTTCCGGTGGTCAGGCGGGCCAAGGTTCCGGTCATCATTCTCAATCTCTCTCCGGCCGCGGCCATTGATTATGAATGGTTCAACCGCCTGGGCGACCGGACAAGAATGACCGGCGAATGGCTGGCCTACTGCCAGGCATGCCCGGTGCCCGAAATCGCGAACGTTTTCAAGCGCTGCAACATCCCTTTCTTCCAGGTGGCGGGGACGCTGGAGAATGATCCGGTTGCCTGGAACGAGATCACGGAATGGGTCGAAGCCGCGCGGGTGGCCCATACCATGGAACACAACCGCCTGGGCGTGATGGGCCATTACTACGGAGGCATGCTCGACGTCTATTCCGACTTGACCCAGCAGTGCGCTCATTTCGGCGGGCACATCGAAGTCCTCGAAGTGGACGAACTGGCGGCGCTGCGACGGCAGGTGTCCGAGGCTGAGATAAAAAATCGGGTGACGGAGTTCTGCAAGACCTTCGATGTCCAATCCGACTGCCCGCAGGAAGAGCTGGAGCGTGCGGCGCGTACCTCGGTGGCGCTGGACCGGATGGTTGAGGCCCACAGCCTGGGTTCGCTGGCCTACTACTACCAGGGCACGGGCAGTGCGGAAAACGAGGATGCCATCAGCTCGATCATCCTCGGCACCAGCCTGCTGACGGCGCGCGGGGTTCCGGTGGCGGGCGAATATGAAATCAAGAATGCGCAGGCGATGAAGATCATGGACAGCTTCGGCGCGGGCGGCTCTTTCACCGAATACTACGCCGCCGATTTTGCGGATGATGTCCTGCTCATGGGCCACGATGGCCCGGGTCATGTCGCCATCGCCCAGGGCAAGACGAAGGTTCGCCCGCTCCAGGTTTATCACGGTAAAGTCGGCCGGGGACTGTCGGTCGAAATGTCGGTCAAGCATGGTCCGGTGACGCTTTTGTCGGTGGTCCAGACCGTGGATGGGAAATTGCAGCTGTTGATGGCTGAAGGCGAGTCCGTTGCCGGCCCGATTCTCGAGATCGGGAATACCAACAGCCGCTACCGCTTCTCGATTGGCGCAAAAAACTTCATGAACGAATGGAACGTGCACGGCCCGGCGCACCACTGCGCGGTCGGGGTGGGGCACGTCGCGGGCAAGCTGAAGAAGTTTGGCGCCCTGACCGGTATCGAATGCATCCAGGTGTGCTGACGCTGCAATGGGTGGAAGTGAAGTCGAGGACCCGAGGATGATATGAATCCAAATCCCGTAATAGGCGTGTTGTATCACTGGCTGGGCGGTCTGGCTTCCGGCAGTTTCTACGTGCCCTATCGTGGCGTGAAGCGCTGGGCCTGGGAAACATTCTGGCTGGCGGGCGGCTTTTTCAGCTGGATCATCGCGCCCTGGTTCTTTGCGGTTCTCATGACCAAAGACCTGTTGCCGGTCCTGCACGAAACCTCGGGCACAGTTTTGTTCTGGACGTTTTTCTTCGGGCTTCTCTGGGGCGTGGGCGGCCTTACCTTTGGATTGACCATGCGCTACCTGGGACTGTCGCTCGGAATGGCGGTGGTGCTGGGCCTGTGCGCCGCCTTTGGGACGCTGATCCCGCCCATTTTCCGCGGTGAATTTATGAGCCAGGTGGTCGGAACCTCTTCCGGCAGAATCATTCTGCTGGGCATTTTTGTCTGCCTCCTCGGTATTGCCGCAGCGGGTTTGGCCGGCATCTTCAAAGAGCGGGCCATGTCGCCGGAGCAACAGAAAGTAACGATCAAGGAATTCGATTTGAAGAAGGGCGTGGGCGTGGCGATCCTCTCCGGAGTGATGAGCGCCTGCTTCGCCTACGGCCTGGCGGCGGGAGACCCCATCAAAGCTCTCACCATTAAGCACGGAACCCCGAATTTATGGCAGGGATTGCCGGTGCTGGTGGTGGTGCTGCTGGGCGGCTTCACCACTAATTTCATCTGGTGTGTGGTGCTGAATATCCGCAACAAGACCGGCTATCAGTACTTCACTTCGATATCGCGTGAACCGAGTGAACGCGAGCAGAACGAAACCATCATCGAAACCGCCGTCGATGCCCCCAGCCGGGAAGTGGTGGAGCACATGGCGTCCGCCCGAAAGGCGCCTCAGACACATTCATCGGTAGCGTTACAAGACGCGCCCGCGATGAGAAGAGAAGATGGCGCGCCGGTTCCAATGCTGGCGAACTACCTGCTCTGTGCGCTGGCCGGCACCACCTGGTATTTTCAGTTCTTCTTCTACTCGATGGGCGAGACCCAGATGGGCAAGTACAAATTCTCCAGTTGGACGCTGCACATGGCCAGCATCATCATCTTCAGCAGCCTGTGGGGCATCGGGTTGAAGGAATGGAAAGGCGCAGGCGTGCAGGCCGGCCGGCTTCTGGCGCTGGCCCTCCTGCTGCTGGTGGGATCAACCGTGATCGTCGGCTACGGCAATTACCTGGGAATGGCCCAGTAAAGGACGGAAATTAGCGCTCAGTGCAGGCGCCAGCGCCCCGCTCGTGCGGGAGCCACCAGCAGCCCCGCAGACAGAGCCAAGGTAGCGTGTCCGGCAGAATAAAGCCAGCGCCCGCAGAAGCATACAGCCCCCAAGGCGCCCCCATTTTCTGCCGCGCAGCGATTTTACGGAACCCGTCGAACACGGTAAACTTGCAATCACCGGCCGATCTTTGGACGGGTGAAAAGCGTCACGATCAGCTATTGCCATTCTGTTAGATTATTGAGCGGGGATGTAGGCGCGTAGCTCAGTTGGTTAGAGCGCTACCTTGACACGGTAGAGGTCAGGAGTTCGAGTCTCCTCGTGCCTACCATATGTTTCCACTGGGATGGCGAGAATCGCCAGCCTCCTCCTGCCTGTCACTCCCCAACCCCAGTTCAGTACTCATTATCCGCCGCCCGGGAAAATGCCGGTGCGTGCGCCCGAAAGCACACGCACCGGCCCGGACTCGGAATTATGCAGCCACTTGCCGGCTGCGCTTGAAGAAAGTGAGCAGATCGGCGTTGATCTGGTCGGCGTGGGTGGTGGGCATTCCGTGCGGGAAGCCGGGATACACTTTCAACTCGGCATTCTTTACCAGCTTCGCGGAAAGCGGAGCCGCCGCGACGATGGGCACGATCTGGTCATCTTCACCGTGCAGGATGAGGGTCGGCACACCGAACTTCTTGAGGTCCTCGGTGAAGTCGGTCTCGGAGAAGGCCTTGATGCAGTCGTAACCGGCCTTCATTCCCCCCAGCATGCCCTGCAACCACCATTTATCCCGGATGCCTTCCGAGATTTTGGCCCCGGGACGGTTGTAGCCATAGAACGGAAGCGTAATGTCCCTGTAAAACTGCGGACGATTTTTAGCATACTGGGCCCGCAGGTCGTCGAACACCTCGATGGGCGTGCCCGTGGGATTCTTTTCCGTCTTCAACATCAGCGGGGGCACCGCGCTGATCAGCACCGCCATGCCGACACGTTTTGTGCCGTGCCGCCCGATGTAGCGGGCAACTTCTCCGCCGCCGGTGGAGTGGCCCACGTGGATGGCATTCTTCAGGTCAAGTTTTTCCGTGAGAGCCGCCAGATCGTCGGCATAGGTGTCCATGTCGTTGCCGTCCCAGGTCTGGGTGGAGCGGCCGTGTCCTCGCCGGTCATGCGCGATGACGCGATAACCCTGCTGGCCGAAGAACAGCATTTGTCCGTCCCAGTCGTCCGCGGTGAGCGGCCAGCCGTGACTGAATACGATGGGTTGTCCCGCGCCCCAGTCTTTGTAGTAGATTTCTGTTCCATCTTTCATAGTAATTGTAGGCATGATTTGTGCTCCTTGCAGTGTGATTAGAGTTGATGACTTCAGGTTTTCTTGGCCGGTACTGCTGGTTCCCACGAAGATTGGCGAAGCAATTGTACTCTCATCGAATTACGTTCAGAAAGCCGTTCGGGCAGCCCCGCCGTGAGCTAGCCCACCGCTTTTTTGTCGAACTGCCGCAGCCCGACTGCCAGCAACAGCACGTCGAAGAAAATGAGCGCGGCGAGCACGGCGGTTACGGGGAGATGCGGGAACTGGGGAACCAGGGTGGCGCGCATTCCTTCGCTGGCATACACCAGAGGGTTGATGAGCACCAACTTCTGCATGATGGGGAAAGTTTTAAGGGCGCTCCATGGATAGTAAGCGCAGCCAAAGAAAATCATGGGCGTAATCACCATGCCGAACATCAGTCCGATGTGCTGCTGATTGATGCTGCACCCCAGGGCCAGGCCACCGCAAGCGGAGAAGGTCGCGATCAGCACCAGGATGGCCGCGAAGGTGAGCGGCGAGGCGATACTGATCTCAATGCCGGGGCGAAGCACCAGCCAAGCCAGAGGAATCACGACCAGCCCGGCAACCAGTGCCTGCAGCATTCCGGCGATCACCTTCTCGACCGCGATCCAGGCCACGCCAATCGGGGCGAGCAGGCGGTCTTCGATTTCGTGGGTCCACTGAAATTCGGCGATGAGCGGCATGGCCACCGCCCAGATTCCGGTGAACACCATGCTGATCGCGATAATGCCGGGGAGCAGCAGGCTCTTGTACTCCGGAGGCAGATAGCCGCTGCCGACCATCACCTTGCCGAAAATAAAAACAAAAAGCAGCGGCTGCAGGAAGGTCTGCAGAACCAGTTGAATGGCGTTACGCCGGGCGACTTGAGCGTCGCGCGCCAGCATCGCGGCAAAGGTTTTCCAGTTCAATCGCGCAAGCTCCTTCCGGTATGGTGCAGGAACAGGTTTTCCAAGCTCGGCTCGGAGATGTGAACATCGGACAATTCCGCGCCCGCATTCGCGGCCAGGTTGGCGATTTCGGGAATGAGCGAACCGCCGCGGTCGGCATAGACGTCGGTCCCGTCGCCGTCGCCGGCGCTGTCCAAAGCCCGCACTTCCCGCACTCCGGCCAGCGACCGTAAACGCTGCAGCAGGTCCGCGGTCTGTTTTCCGAAGCGAAGGCGCACCAGGAAGCCGCCGGGAATCGACGCCTTCAACTGCGCCGACGTGCCCAGGGCGATTACATGGCCGTGGTCAATGATGGCCAGACGCTGGCACAGCGCGTCGGCCTCCTCCATGTTGTGGGTGGTCAGCAGGACGGTCCTTCCCGCCTGGTGATATTCGCGGATGATCTCCCACAACAGAATCCGGGTTTGCGGGTCGAGACCGGCGCTGGGTTCGTCCAGAAACAGGACCTGGGGATCGTGCATCATGGCGCGGGCGATGGACAGCCGCTGCATCATGCCTCCGGAAAAGCCGCGGACCATCTGGTTCGCGCGTTCGGTGAGCTTGAACTTTTCCAGCAAGGCGTCGGCGCGTTCATTTCTTAGCCGTGATCCTATGCCGAAGTAAGCGGCGTGAAAAATCAGAATCTCGCGCGCGGTCAGGGAAAAATCCAAATTGGGACGCTGCGGCACCACGCCGATCAGGTGCTTGACCCGGGCCTGTTCCTTCCACACTTCGTGCTCCCCAATCCAGGCCTGGCCTGAGGTGGGCCGCACCCGGGTGGTCAGGACTCCGACCGTGGTGGACTTGCCCGCGCCGTTAGGACCGAGCAGGCCGAAAATCTCTCCAGGAAGAATCTCGAGCGAAAGCCCGTCAAGCGCCGGAATCTCCGCCTTCGGCTGTTTCCCGCCTTTGGCATCGGCGCGGGCGATGAATCCGCCGCCAGCCCCAGGCGGGGGCGCGGCGCTATAGACCTTGCGTAGATCCTGAGTGCGAACGCCAATGGCCATCGGGAGGAATCCTCAATCTGCTCAATCGCTATGACCTGAAGTCAGCATGCGGGCGGTATGCCGCTCGCTCGCGCAAAACGGGCCCATGCATGGTTCCCGGTCGGGCGAATACATACTTTACGGTATCGAACCCTAGATGAAAAGTTGGTTACAATTACGTTTCATACGAATCGTACCCATGCGTCCAGAAGGGTGAAATGTCCGTAGTTCGGATTCTTGTCGTGGATGACCACGAGGTGATCAGGCGGGCGATTTGTTCGCTTCTTTCCAATGATCCAATCCTGGACGTGATTTGCCAGACTGTGGACGGGGAACAGGCGGTGCTGAAGGCCGAAGAGCTTCAGCCCGACCTGGTTCTGCTCGATATCAGCCTGCCGGGCATCAGCGGCATCGAGGCCGCCCGGCGCATCCGCCGAGTGTCCCCCGATTCGCGGATTATCTTCCTGAGCCAGCACGATTCGCGGCAAGTAGTGGAAGACGCAGTGCGCGCGGGCGGACACGGATACGTGGCCAAGATGGACGCGGGATCTGACCTGCTGAATGCCATCCGCGCCGTGCGCGAAGGCAAGCGGTTCGTGAGTCAGCGGATTGTCTCCCTGGGCTGGCGAGCCGAAGCGTCCAGGTAAGCCGGGAGGCCGCCCGATCGGCTTCGCGCGGGAATTCCTCCACTTGCTCCTGCCGGTTCCCGGGGTCCGCGCGTTCTCGCAGTAACACGAAGCCTACGATTGTGCTACTCTGGCGGCCTGGAATGACCCCGATGGCCGTAGTTGCGGCCGGGGAGTCCGCTGGCGCATGCACATTCCTGATGGATATCTGAGCCCCTCGACCTGCGCCGTTCTCTACGGTACGGCAATACCGATCTGGTATATGGCATTCGCGCGCGTCAAACGGTTGCTCAACACGCGCCTGGTGCCGCTGCTGGCGGTGGTCAGCGCATTCTGCTTTGTCATCATGATGTTTAACGTTCCGCTGCCGGGCGGGACGACGGGACATGCCGTAGGCGTCGGGGCTGCGACCGTGGTGCTGGGACCTTGGGCGTCCATGCTTTCGGTGTCGATCGCGCTGCTGATCCAGGCGGTGTTTTTCGGCGACGGCGGAATCACAACGTTGGGCGCGAACTGTTTCAACATGGCGATTGTCGGCTCAATCGTTGCTCAGGTGGTGTACCGAGCCATAGCGCGCAGGACCGCGGTCACTTCCCCGCGCCGTGCGCTGGCGGCCGGATTGGCCGGGTATGCCGCAATCAATGTTGCCGCGCTTTTTGCCGCCTGCGAGTTGGGGATTCAGCCTCTGTTGTTCAAGGATGCGAGTGGAACTCCCTTATATGCTCCCTATGCGCTTCACATCGCTATTCCGGCGATGATGCTGGGGCACCTGACCTTCGCCGGATTGGCGGAGCTGTTTGTGTCGGGTGGAGTGGTGGCTTATCTGCAGCGGGCCAACCCGGTCCTGCTGGGACAGAAACCCTCAGTCGCGACTGACCCAGGAGTTCGGCCGACTGCCGCAAGCAGCGGCTGGCGGACAACTCGTCCGCTATGGATTCGCCTGGCCCTGCTCATGCTGCTGACGCCCCTGGGAATTCTGGCTGCGGGCACGGCCTGGGGAGAATGGGGGACGAGAGATTTTGCCGACCCGCAGATGCGGCAGCAAATCACGGCTGCATCGGGCGACATTGCGCCTCCCGCGCGGGAACCGCAGGGCCTGGCCCGGCTGTCCGCCCTGTGGAGCGCGCCATTTCCGCAGTACGCGCCTCCGTTCGTGCGACGTCCCGCGTTCGGTTACGTGATGTCGGCGGTGTTTGGCAGCGGTCTCATTCTGGGTTGTTTTCTGCTCATCGCGTGGATGGCCGGCGAACGCCCGGATTCCAGGACTTCTCCATGACCAGCGAGAGGAAAAACTCGCGGGGAGTGGTGGAGCGCAGCCTGGCATCTTTTGTGGCTGCTCTGGAGCACGCCTTCCATGCCCGGGAGCTGGCAGAGCAACGCGGCCTGCTGCAAAGCGTCGATCCTCGGATCAAGATTGTGGCGATCCTGCCCCTGATCGTGATCGCGGCCCTGGCGCGCCGGCTGTGGGTGATTGCAGTTCTGTTTCTGGTTGCGATCGTAATTGCTATGCTGTCGCAAGTCCCCCTGGCCACGCTGACAAAAAGAGTTTGGCTGGGGGTGTTCGCCTTCACCGGGTTCATCTCGCTTCCCGCTTTGTTCCTGGTCCCGGGCCAGACTATCTACACTCTGCCGCTGCCGGGTTGGACCGTTTCAACGCAGGGCCTTCGCGCCGCCACGTACCTGATCATGCGGGCGGAAACCGCCGCGACTTTTTCGGTCTTGCTGGTGCTTTGCACGCCCTGGAGCAGCCTGCTGAAGGCGCTTCGCGTACTCCGGCTGCCGGTCGTGCTGGTGGTGATCCTGGGGATGACCTATCGCTACATTTTCCTTTTGCTGCGCAACGCGCAAGACATGTTCACTTCCCGCAAGAGCCGAATGGTGGGCCGGCTTGACGGGCCGGAGCAGAGGCGAGCAGCTACTGCCTGTGCCGGGGTGCTGATGTCGAAAACGCTGCAGCTCAGTGGAGACGTCTATATGGCCATGCGGTCGCGCGGTTTTCAGGGCGAAGTTTACTTACTGGACGAGTTCCGTACCGGATGGCTCGACTGGATCGTACTGACTGCGTGCATGACCATCGCCGCCCTGGCCTTCTGGTTTGGACGTTGAGAATGCCTTGGCCATCGGGAAACGTTCGACGGAATTGCAGCGAGGCAATATTGTGACCGTCCCCATTTTCGAGGCGCGCGATGTGACCTTCCGCTATCACCAGGCGACGGCACTGGACGGCTTGAATCTCACCATCATGCCGGGTGAAAGAGTCGCCCTGCTGGGAGCGAACGGTTCCGGCAAATCGACCTTGCTCAGCATTCTGGACGGTCTTTGCTTCGCGGAGAAGGGAAGCGTCGCCTTCCAGGGCGAGCTCCTGACCGAGAGCCGTCTGAACGGAGAAGTTGAGTTTGACTTCCGGCGCCGGGTGGCCCTGGTATTTCAGAACCCCGATGTCCAGCTCTTCAATCCGACCGTGTTTGACGAAGTAGCTTTCGCACCGTTGCAGTTGCAGTGGCCGAAGGAGGAAATTCGGCTTCGCGTCAACCAGATGCTGGAGCGGATGGAGATCGCGGACCTGAAGGACCGTTCCCCTCATCATCTCTCGACCGGGGAAAAAAAGCGGGTTGCGCTGGCCTCGGTGCTGATCCTCGATCCGGAAGTCTTGCTGTTAGACGAGCCTACCGCGGCTCTCGATCCCAAGAGCGAGAGCCAGATGATCGACTTTCTGGTGAGTTGCAGCGGCGGCCGGAAAACAGTCGTTACCGCCACTCACGATCTCGACCTGGTCGAAGACATCGCGGATACCTGCCATGTGTTTGAGCGCGGACGAATCGTCGCCACTGGGACGCCGGCGGAAGTTCTCGACGACCACGCGCTGCTGTTAAAGACCAATCTCATCCACGCTCACCGTCACGCCCATGCCTCGGGCGAGCTTCATTCCCATCCCCACCGGCACGGACATCGCCACTGAGCAAGCTCTGTCATCCTGAGTGGAGTTGAACTTCGCTGGCGAATGGCGACACGATCCGCTCAACTTTTTTGGCGGGTGGTGGTGCCGTTCCGGACGTCGGTGGCGAAAATCTCCCTTCAGACGCATGAGCATGTAGTTGCG
Organism: Terriglobales bacterium; assembly: GCA_035632335.1. GTDB lineage: Bacteria > Acidobacteriota > Terriglobia > Terriglobales > Acidobacteriaceae > JAIQFF01. The sequence goes on along the minus strand of DASQHA010000215.1, from coordinate 16,058 downwards.
CTAGGGGTCCTTCGACTTCGCAGACCGATTCGCAAGCGAAATCGGTCTGCTCCGCTCAGGATGACAGGGAGCTCAGGATGACAGGATGTTGAGGATGATCCCTATCTCAGTCGGCGCCGCTGGGGCGCGGGGAGAGCGGCGCCAGTTGGTTCGGGTCCGCGTGACGCTTGCTTCCGAGCATCAGGCGGAAGCGATCGAGGTAGAGATAGACGACGGGGGTGGTGAAGAGGGTGAGGGCCTGGCTCATGATCAGCCCGCCGACAATGGTGATGCCCAGAGGCCGCCTCAGTTCCGAGCCAGTACCGGTGCCCAGGGCCAGGGGCAATCCGCCCAGGAGCGCGGCCATGGTGGTCATCATGATAGGGCGGAAGCGGCGCACGCACGCTTCATAGATCGATTCCGCCGGACTCTTACCTGTCCGCTCCGTCTCCAGCGCGAAATCAATCATCATGATCGCGTTCTTTTTCACGATGCCGATGAGAAGAATAATGCCGATCAGTCCCATCACGTTGAGCTCGCTGTGCGTCAACAACAGGGCCAGGATCGCGCCCACGCCGGCGGACGGCAGCGTCGAAAGAATCGTGATGGGATGGATGTAACTTTCGTAAAGCATGCCCAGAACCAGGTACACCGTGACCAGGGCGGCCAGAATCAGCCAGGGCTCGCTGGCCAGGGACGTCTGGAAGGCGGCAGCCGTTCCCTGAAAGCTGGCATCGATGGTGGGAGGGAAATTGATGGCGCGTTGCGCATTATTGATCGCGTCCGTCGCCTGGCCCAGGGACACGTTGGGCGCAAGATTGAACGACAGTGTTACTGAGGGATACTGGCCCTGGTGGCTCACCGCCAGGGGCGTGTTGGAGGGGCCGAAATGAGCAAACGCGGCCAGCGGGACCGGCGTCCCGTTGTTGGCGCGAACGTAGATATTCTGCAGCGCGTCGGTGCTGTTGGAAAACTCCGGCGCGACTTCCATGACCACGTGATATTGATTCAGCGGCTTGTACATGATCGAGACCTGGCGCTGACCAAAGGCGTCGTACAGGGCATTGTCAATGGTGGCTGCATCCACTCCCAGCCGCGCCGCTGTGTCCCGGTCGATGACTACAGTTGCCTCCAGGCCCTTGTCCTGCTGATCGGTGTTGACGTCGCGCAGCTCGGGCAGGGCGCGCAATTTCTCCAGGAGAAGAGGGGACCAGTGGTTCAGGTCGTCCAGATTCTCGCCTTGCAGGGTGTACTGAAACTGGGCCTGGCTCATGCGGCCGCCGATGGTGAGGTCCTGGGCGGACTGCATGAACAGGGTGGCGCCCGGCACCACTGACAGTTTGCGACGCAGCCTGCCGATGACCTGGTCGGCGGTGAGCTTGCGCTCGGCCAGGGGCTTCAGGGTAATAAACATGCGGCCCTGGTTGGCCGAGGTGTTGCCGCCGGCAAAACCCACGATGGTTTCCACTGCCGGGTCTTTCATGACGATGCCCACAAACTGCGTCATCTTTTCCTTCATGGCGGCGAACGAAATATCCTGGGCCGCCTGCACCGAACCCATTACGCGGCCGGTGTCCTGCTGCGGAAAGAAGCCTTTGGGGACGACGATGTAGAGATAAATGCTCAGGGCCGCCGTTCCGATAGTGATCAACAGGGTCAAGGGTTGATGACGGAGAACCAGCTTCAGGCTGCGGCTGTAGAGCGCCAGGGTAGTATCGAAAATCTTTTCGCTGAAGCGGTAGATGTGTCCGTGTTTCTCTCTCTCCGCGGAGCGCAGAAACTTCGCGCACATCATCGGGGTTACCGTGAGCGAAACCACCAGCGAGACCGCAATGGCCGCGCTCAGGGTGACGGCAAACTCCCGGAACAGGCGGCCCACGATGCCGCCCATAAGCAGAATGGGAATAAAGACGGCGACCAGCGAAGTGCTCATGGAGAGCACGGTAAAGCCGATCTCGCGCGCCCCCTGGAAGGCGGCATCCACCGGCCGCATGCCTGCCTCGATGTGGCGGGTGATATTTTCCAGCACCACGATGGCGTCGTCCACCACGAAGCCGGTCGAAATGGCGAGAGCCATCAGGGAGAGATTGTCCAGGCTGTAGTTCAGGAGGTACATCACTCCGAAAGTTCCCACCAGCGACAACGGCACCGCCACGCTGGGGATGATGGTGGCCCGGAAGGTGCGCAGAAACGCGAACACCACCAGAATGACCAGGATGACAGAAATAATCAGTGTGACTTCGATGTCATGCACCGAGGCCCGCACGGTCGTGGTGCGGTCCATGACGACGCTGACGTCAATCGCCGGTGAGATGGAGGACTTGAGCTGGGGTAAAGCGGCGCGCACACGGTCCACGGTTGCAATGATGTTCGCGCCCGGCTGCCGGAAAACAATAATCAAAACCGCAGGCTTACCCCCGGACAATCCGATATGGCGGATGTCCGCCACCGAATCCGATACCGTGCCCACGTCCCCCAGGCGCACCGGGGCGCCATTGTTGTAGGAAATAATGAGCCGCCGGTACTGGTTGGCGGTAAAGATCTGATCGTTATCGTCCAGGGTCCAGGAGTTAACCGGGCCGTCGATCGCGCCTTTGGGCGCGTTGGCGTTGGCATTGCCCAGGGCGGTGCGGACCGTGTCCAGTCCTATGCCGAGCTTGTTCAGCAAGGTGGGATTCAATTCGGCGCGGACCGCCGGCTGGGCGGCACCGCCCACGAACACCTGCCCGACACCCTCGATTTGAGCCAGCTTCTGCGAAAGTATGGAGTCGGCGGCGTCGTAGATCTGGGGCAAGGTAATGATGTCGGAAGTAAGACCCAGAATCAGGATGGGCGCGTCCGCCGGGTTCACTTTCCGGTAGGTGGGATTACCGGGCAAATTGGTGGGAAGCTGACTGCGGGCCGCGTTGATGGCGGCCTGCACGTCTCTTCCCGCGGCGTCGATATTGCGATTGAGATCAAATTGCAGAGTGATGCCGGTCGATCCCATCTGGCTGACCGACGTCATCTGGTTGACGCCTGCGATGCGTCCGAACTGCCGTTCCAGAGGAGTGGCCACGGCCGAAGCCATGGTCTCCGGACTGGCGCCCGGCAGCCCGGCCCCGACCGAAATGACCGGGAACTCCACTTGCGGCAGGGGGGCTACCGGAAGGTAATTGAAGGCCAGGGCCCCTGCCATCAGCAGCGCTGCCGCGAGCAGCGAGGTGCCGATGGGACGCTTGATAAATGGGGCGGAAATATTCATGTCTCAGTCCGCCGAGGCTCCGCTCGGTTCCTCGATAGGGTTGCCAATGTTCAGGTGCGAGAAACGCTGTGCCAGACGGTCGAACCAGAGATATACGACCGGCGTGGTGTAGAGCGTCAGTAACTGGCTTACCAGCAGGCCGCCGACGATGGTGATGCCCAGGGGATGGCGCAATTCCGAGCCCGTGCCACTGCCCAGCGCCAGCGGCAATCCGCCCAGCAGCGCCGCCATGGTGGTCATCATGATGGGGCGGAAGCGCAGCAGGCAGGCCTGGAAGATCGCCTCTTCCGGCGGCTTGTGCTCTACCCGTTCCGCTTCCAGGGCAAAGTCGATCATCATGATGGCGTTTTTCTTCACAATACCGATCAGAAGAATGATGCCGATCAAGGCGACAACGCCCAGATCGTTTCCGGTCAGAAGCAGCGCGAGGATGGCGCCCACGCCGGCTGAAGGCAGGGTGGAGAGAATGGTCAGGGGATGAATGTAGCTCTCGTAGAGCACGCCCAGCACGATGTACACGGTGACAATAGCGGCCAGAATCAGGTAAGGCTCGGAGGAAAGCGAATTCTGAAAGGCCGCGGCCGTTCCCTGGAAGCTGGTGTGAATGCTGGGTGGAAGGTGAATGTCCTGCTCCGCCTGCCGGATGGCCTGCGTGGCTTCTCCCAGCGAAACTCCGGGCGCCAGGTTGAACGACAGCGTGACTACCGGGAACTGTCCCTGGTGATTTACCGCCAATGCGGTGTTCGAAGTCTGAAAGTGGCTGAAGGAGGCAAGCGGGACTTGCATCCCACTGTTAGAGTGCACGTAAATGTTCTTCAACGAATCCGGGTTCTGCGAAAACTGCGGATCCACTTCCAGCACCACGTGGTATTGGTTCAACTGCGTAAATATGGTGGAGACCTGGCGCTGTCCGAAAGCGTCGTAAAGCGCGTCGTCGATGGCCTGGGGCAGGATGCCCAGACGCGACGCAGTGTCGCGATCGATCACCAGCTCAGCCTTCAGACCGCCATTCTGCTGGTCCGTGGCCACGTCGCGCATGGAGGGCAACTTGCGCAATTCGTCCACCAGCCGCGAGGCCCAGAGCGACAACTCCTGCGAGTCGGCGTCTTCCATCGAGTATTGATACTGGGTGCGGCTGACCCGGTCTTCCACGGTCAGGTCCTGCACCGGTTGCATGTATAGAGTGATGTCAGGCACTTTAGCCAGTTCCGGTTGCAGGCGGCGGATAATATCGGAAGCCGATGTTTTCCGCTGGTCCCGCGATTTCAGGTTGATCTGGATGCGCCCGCTGTTCGGGGTCGAGTTGGTACCGTCGATTCCGATGAAAGACGAAAGACTCTGTACGTCGGGATCCTTCAGTATGACCCGCGCCAGCGCCTGTTGGTTTTTCGCCAGCGCGGTGAAAGAAGTGTTCTGCGGTCCTTCCGAAACTCCAAGAATCACTCCCGTGTCCTGCACCGGGAAAAACCCCTTGGGCACCACCACGTAAAGGAACAGGGTCAGGACCAGCGTGCTGGCGGTAACCAGCAAGGTGATGGTCTGATGCTGCAACACAAATTTGAGCGTCCGCCCGTAGAACTCGATGACCCGGTTGTAGAAATTCTCCGTGGACTGGTAGAAACGGCTTTGATGCCGGGGATCATGCCGTTTGAGCAGCTTGGCGCACATCATCGGGGTCAGGGTCAGCGACACCACGGCAGAGACCAGAATGGTCACCGCCAGGGTAACGGCAAATTCGCGGAACAGGCGTCCCACGATGTCGCCCATAAACAGCAATGGGATCAGCACCGCGATCAGCGAGACGGTCAGCGAGACAATGGTGAAGCCAATCTGGCCCGCGCCCTTCAGAGCTGCATCCAGCGGCGTCTCGCCCTCCTCCAGGAAGCGCTCGATGTTCTCGATCATCACAATGGCGTCATCGACCACAAACCCTGTGGAAATGGTCAACGCCATCAGGGTCAGATTGTTCAGGCTGTAGCCGAGCAAGTACATGACCCCGAACGTGCCCACCAGTGAAAGCGGGACGGCAACGCTGGGAATCACGGTGGCTGACAGGTTTCGCAGAAACAGGAAGATCACCATCACCACCAGCCCGACGGTGAGCATCAGTTCAAACTGCACGTCTTTCACCGAGGCGCGAATGGTTTCGGTGCGATCGGTCAGGACCTGTACCTTGATCGCCGCAGGGAGCGACGACTGCAACTGTTTCAAAAGCACTTTGACGCGGTCCGCGACGCTGATGATGTTGCTGCCGGGCTGGCGTTGGATATTCACGATCACCGCCGGCGTGGTGTTCATCCAGGCCGCCTGCTTCACATTTTCGGCGCTATCCACCGCGGTGGCGATGTCAGAAAGGCGCACCGGCGCGCCGTTTTTGTAGGCCACGACGATGCTGTTGTATTGCGAACTGGTGCTGAGCTGATCATTGGCGCCGATGGTAAAGGACTGTCGCGGACCGTCCAGCACGCCCTTTGCCTGATTGACGTTGGCGGCTGCGAGCGCGGTCCGGATGTCTTCGAGACTCAGCCCGTAGGAAGCCAGCGCCGTGGGATTGGCCTGGATCCGCACCGCCGGTTTCTGTCCGCCGCTGATCGAAACCAGGCCGACGCCGGGAAGCTGGGATATCTTCTGGGCGAGCGCGGTGTCCGCGAGGTCCTCGACTTTCGAAAGCGGCAAGGTGTCCGAAGTCAGGGCCAGCGTAAGAATAGGAGAATCGGCCGGGTTCACCTTGCTGTAAATCGGCGGATTAGGCAGATCGCGGGGAAGGTAAGTGGTGGCGGCATTAATCGCGGCCTGGACCTGCTGTTCCTCGACGTCGATGTTCTCGTTGAGATTGAATTGCAGGGTAATGATGGAACTGCCCAGGGAACTGGTGGACGTCATCTGGCTCAGTCCGGGGACTTGGCCAAACTGGCGCTCCAGCGGCGCCGTCACCGAAGATGCCATGACGTCGGGGTCGGCTCCGGGATAAAACGTCACCACCTGGATGGTGGGATAGTCAACTTCGGGAAGCGCGGAGACGGGGAGCTGAGTGTAAGCGACCACGCCCACCAGCAGAAGTCCGACCATCAACAGAGTTGTCGCGACCGGACGAAGAATAAAAAGTCGCGACGGGTTCATGGCGCTCCCGTGGGGGCAGACTGCGCGGGCTGGGGCTGCGAGGCAGTGGTCTGTCCGTTCCGGCTGGTTCCGCCAGCCATCGGGTGCGGATCCACTTTGCTCCCGGCCTGCAGCTTGTCCTGCCCGTCGACTACGACGATGTCTCCGGGGACGATCCCGTTGGCGATGGAGGCCACGTTATTCTGGGTAAAGGAAACCGTGACCGGGTTGACCGCGACCGTCTTATCGGGTTTCACGGTGAATACATAGCTTCCCTGAGGGCCGTTCTGCACCGCGACGGAGGGAATGACGACGCTGCCCTTATGGATCTCCAGCAGCAGACGGACGTTGACGAACTGGTTGGGCCAGAGAGCGTCGTCCGGATTGTCGAACATGGCTTTCAATTTTCCCGTGCCCGTGGTCTGGTCAATCTGATTGTCAATGGTGAGCAACTTTCCGGTGGCCAGCTTGGTCAGGTCGTCCCGGCTATAGGCCTCGACGGGAAGGGTGCTCTGGTGCATGTGCTGGGACACGGTGACCAGACTGTCCTCCGGCAGGGTAAAGACAACGGCGATGGGCTGCAGCTGCGTGATCACCAGCAGCGGGTTGGTGTCGGCGGCGTGCACCATGTTGCCCACATCCACCAGCCGCAGCCCGATGCGGCCGCTGATCGGTGCGGTGATGTGCGAGTAAACCAGGTTCAATTTCGCGTTGTCGATCGCTGCCTGGTCGGCACGCACAGTCCCTTCCAGCTGATCGGCGGCAGCTCTCTGGGTGTCCACCTGCTGTTGTGACATCGCTCCCGATTGATTCAGCAGGCTCTTGAAGCGTTCGTAATTCAATCTCGCGTCTCGGAGCTGGGCCTCATCGCGGAAGAGACTGGCCTGCGCCTGCTCTAGCGCCACCTGGAACGGCCGGGGATCGATGACCGCCAGCAGGTCTCCCTGCTTCACGTGCTGGCCTTCCTTGAAATTGATTTGGGCCAGTTGTCCGTCCACGCGGCTCTTCACGCTGACCGTGTTGGAGGCAGTGACGCTGCCCAGGCCTTTCAGATAGACGGGCACGTCGCGCCGCTCGGCGGTTGCGACCGATACCGGCACCACGGTTTGAGTCGAGGCCCGCGCTGTACTGGGTTTGGAGCCTGCGCTGCAGCCCGCCAGGCAGGCGGCGGCAACCACGGTCAAGGCCGCAAAGAACGGCAGGCGAGATGACTTGCTGGTTTGTGGCTCGCAGGGCGTCCCCGCCTCCGGCGTCCGCCAGTGTTCCTCAGTCCGTATGCTCACTCAATCGCTCCCCATCCGAATGCCGCCGTGGGCGTCCTTGCGGCGCCAAACCGCTTCCATATTGACGTTAGAAATTATATCCCGGTTGCGACTTATCTTCCGCTTTTACAAGACTTTACATTTCTCAGGCAATCCCGTTTCAGACCCGTGTGGGATGCCGGCGGGCGAGCCTGGGGAATTCGCGCCCGTGGTGACTGAAGCCGGGGCTTTTGATTCCTTGTCGGGGAATCGTTGCGACGTAGACGGCTCTGCAAGCTCTAGGCTGCCGGGAGATTACAACACACCGAGACTACTCTATCCCCCTATGGGTTGGCGTCAATACCGGGAACACTGTAGCAGGCTGGCGTCGGCTCAGGATTTTGGCGTTCGCGCAAGGCCGGAGGGACCGGCAGGCGACGGGCAGGCTTTTCGGGCCGCAAGCGTTGTTGCATCCTGGTTGCAACTACATGCAACGCTGCACCACGCCCGGAATACGAGCTCAAGGTCGGATAAGAGGCAGGAAACGTGATTGTGGATCGCGGCGGTGTTCGACCCGGCGAGTTCACATGGGTAAGAGGAAGAAGGCTTATTCTTTCGCGCGATCGCTGGTGCGGCACTGCGCGCAGTAACCGCCGACTTCCAGCCGGGTGACTACGATATGGAAGCGGCAATCCCTCTGGATCTGCCCTTTCAATCGATCGAAAAGATCACTTTCAAATTCCGTGATCTTGCCGCAGCGCAGGCACGCCATGTGGATGTGGTCGCGCTGCGGGCGGCGTTCGTAGAAATGCTTCTCACCCTGCATGTGCATCAGGTCGAGCTCGTCAATCAGTCCGTGGCGCTTCAACAATCCCAGGGTGCGGTACACGGTCACGCGATCGATCTGGGGATCGAGCCGGCGGGCGCGCCGCAGCAACTGGCTGGCATCGAGGTGCTGTTTGGCGGTTTCCACCACGCTAAGGATGGTGCGGCGCTGGCGGGTCATGCGCAGCCCGCGCGACATCAGTTCAGCCTGCAGGCGTCCGGGTATTTCGGTTTCGGGAAGAGGCATGCGACCTTTCCTTATTGCAACTGGATGGCAATTATAGCAGGAAGGAGAAAAAGGCGCCGTTGGTCGTTGGCCATTGGCAAGTGCCCAAGACGCCGGCAGTCCGCCACTCAGTCGTAAGTCATGGGGCCAACGACCAAGGGCCAACGACCAAAGACGGTCTTCTACTGCCTGACCAGTAGCGCCAACCGGGGAAAGCGGAATTCTCCGGCGGCATCGTCGATCACGTTGACCTGGCAGGTGTAGAAACCCGGTTTCAGCTGGGTGAGGGGCACGTCGAGTTGGAAAACCGCCGCTTTGCGGTCGGGCGTGTTCAATTGGCTGCTCTCGACCAGCGGAGTTTCATACGCTTTCGTGTTGCCGCGGAAGAAGGCGACATTGGTCAGCAGGCGAATGGGCGCGTTGCGATCGTTTCCTTGCGGGTACGCATTCGTCGCCGCATGTGCCGGATCGTAGACTTCGTAATAAAAGTAAAGATGCTGCCCGCTGGAGAATACGTGAGTGACGCTGGGAATGACCTCTGATCCGTCGCGCACCAGCGGATTATCAGTCTTATGCTTGCCGGCTGGTTGCAGTTGGTTTGCCAGCACAATCGAGCTCATCTTTACCGGAACGGTTTTCAGGTCGGGAACGGTGATATCGGCTTCGAACGAACCCAGGCGTCCACTCTGGTTTTCGCGGACCACGAACTTGAGATGATAGGTGCCGGGCGGCAGGACGAATCCGCTGTTGTATTGCACGTTCTTGCGTTGCACCAGCTGCGAGACGTTCAGCGCCAGTTTCACCGTGTCTCGAATCTGTCCCACCGGGTGTTTTTCCGGGTCGGTCACGATGCCCAGCACATCCAGCGTGGCGCGGTCCTGGTCGTTGTTATGGGTGAAGGGGATCTGGGAGCCGGGGACGACGAGGGAAACGGGCACGTAAAACTTGCGGTCCGCGATGCGAAAGTAGGCCGCGGACAAATACACCGGCAGATCGGTGGTGGGAAGATCGGAGGCCAGCTCCTCATCAAGCTGGCGTTCGCGATCGTCGCGGGTGGAATGCTGGAAATCCGCCGGAGCGTAGTAGCCACGGCGGAAGTCGATCTTGACGCCGGGCCGGTTGACCCGCACCGTGATGCGCCGGAAGCGGCCGTCCCGCGCCGGGTTCGTGCTGTGGTACCCCAGCAGATAGTAGAGCGAAGTGTCCTGCTGCACGCCGGTGAACACCTTGCTGAAATCGTTGGAGTCGAGGAAGGCGCGTCCCCCGGTGTCGCCGGCCAGCGTCACCAGCGTTTCCTGGGTGGTGGCGTTCGAGTCGAAGGCGCTGGCCACCGACTTCCCAGAGTAAGGAGAAGTTCCGCGCATGCTGGCATTCTGGGCCTCACCGCCCGGCACGAGCGCCTGCAGGCCGCGAATGTCGAGAGTGTAAATCGCCATGTTGGCCCGTACTGCGGCGTTGGTGGCGGAACGCAGTTGCGACTGGTTTTCAATGCCGGTGCGGTCCATGCCGCTCGAGAAATAGATGAGGGATTTTTTCTCGTCGATGGTGACCAGCTTGTCCGCGATGGAGCGCAGCGCCTGCAGGCGGCGGTCGGTGTTGAAAATGTTGTATTCGGTGTCGTCCACTGTGAACGCCCCGCCGGTTTCGGACGTGCCCTCGGTGGTGCCGGTGCTGCCTGCTTCGAATCCTGCGCCTTCGCCCAGGCTGAAAGCCTGCAGCGCGTTCTTCAGCAGCGTGCGGTCGGAAGTGAAGTCCTGGTTCACGCTCAGCGTGCTCCCCAATGAGACCACGGAAACCAGGTCGGCGGCCACCATCTGCTTGTCCACGTAGTTCTGCGCTGCGGCGGTCGCTTGATCGATTTCGTCTGGTTGCATGGAGCTGAGATCGAAGAACAGGATGATGAGCCGCCGGTCTTTCAAGGGCCGCGTGGCGAGCGCTGAGGCAGCGTCGTTACTGGCGGGTTGGGCCTGGCGAAGCAATGGCGCCTCGGTCGCGGCCGTCGAGAGGACGGCATCGGTATTTTCCAGATCGAAAGAAGTCACCTGCTGCGGCTTGTTGTCTTCGAGAACCGTAAAGTCTTCACGCTTGAGGTCGCGCACCGGATTGCCGTTCTTGTCGCGGACGGTCACGTTGACCAGCACCAGTTCGGTTCGGGAGCGAAACGTATACTCCTGCGACGATTCCTGCGAAACCACGCCGATACAAAGCATCACGATGACCAGCGCAGACGCAAGAATGGAGCGACGGGCGTCCTCGACCGTCCTGCTGCGAACTCTTTGTTCGTACTTGATCGCAACACGCATCAGAATCTCAGCCTCGCGGTCAGAAGCAGGGAACGCATGGGTCCCACTGAAATGACCCGGCCAAAAGTAGGTGAATTCACTACGGTATCAATCCCGCTGTATTGCGGGGTGTTGAAGACATTCGAGAACTGTGCCCGAAACTCCAGGAAACGGGTTTCGCTCAGGGGAAAAATCTTGGTGAACGACATATCGAACAATCGGCTGCCCGGCCCTTCAATGCTGTTGCGGCGCGCATCGCCGAACGCCCCGGCCGGGGCGACGAAAGCGGCGGTGTTAAACCACTCCGCGATGGACGGGTTCGGCACGGTGACAGACTGCCCCGGCACCACATCCGCGCGCTGCGTGCCGTTAACGCCCTGGCTCACATTCAACGTGTTGCCGAGAATTCGTGGAGTGAAGGGCAGCCCCGAAGCGATGGTCCAGTCGCCGCTCCAGTTCCAGTCTCCCAGGATGGCCCGCAGCGGCGTCTTGCCCGAGAGCCAGCGCCGCTCATGGCCGAAGGGAAGTTCCCACAAATAGTCAGCCGTGAAATTATGGCGCTGGTCGAAACTGGACAGGCCGCGCTCGGCCGAAAGATCGAACGCATTCTGGGCGACATTGGTGACCCCGGAAACCGCCGAGCGTCCGGCGCCCTGGGCCACCAGCGGCTCGCCGCTTCCGATGGTGGAGGCGTTGTCCAGCGACTTCGAGAAGGTGTAGCGGCCGCCTATCGAGAAGCCGGCCTGCAATCGCTTGCGGACGCGCACGGAAAGCGCGTTTGCAGTCGAGTCTCCCACCGAGTCTTCCCAGTAAAACGGCTGCACGCCGGGAAAGCGCACTCCAGCCTCGGTGCGGTTAGGCGCTTCCAGAATATCGAGGCGCGTGCCTTTGGTGCCGGTGTAATCGAGGTTCATGATCAGCGTGGGACGAACCTGCTGTTGCACGTCAACATCCCAGATTTGTACATAGCCCAGCCGATAGTTGGGGTCCACGCCGAAATTGTTGGTGATCGATCCGGGCGGGACCGGGGGAAATCCGTTTTGCAGCGTGAGCACGGTGGCCGGCGATTGCGTGTTGGTTGCCGTGTTCGAGAACGGCGGCTGAAACGCCATGTTCTGCACGATGCTCTGATAGGCACTGGTGTTGTAGTTGATGCCATATCCGGCGCGGACCACGGTGTTGCGCAGCGGCTTCCAGGCCAATCCCAGCCGGGGCGCGAAATTATTGCGATCGGGACGCACCAGCGTAACCGGGAACTGGCCGTTGTATGGTCCGGTCTGGCCGACCTGCACCGGGACCGGCGGCGAAGTGAAACCCGGCGGCAGATCCAGGTTCACGATCCGGTCGTTCTCTTCCGAAAATGGCGAGAAGTATTCGTAGCGCACGCCCAAGTTCAAGGTCAGGTTGCCGCGCAGACGCCATTCATCCTGCGCAAACAGGTCCCATGAATTGCCGCGAAAATGGTAGTTGTTGTTGCCAAACTGCACCGAGGTCAGCTGGGGAAGCCCCAGCAGAAAGTCGGAAAAGTCGTAGCCGCTGTTCAAGCCGGTAAAGGTGAACGTCCCGCGGGCATTGCTGTCGGTCTCAGGATTGACCTGGATGCGGCGGAAATCGCCGCCCCAGCGCCAGGTCTGCTTCCCGCGCCGGTAGATCAGGCTGTCGGAGAACGTCCAGGTCTGGTTCCGCAGCAACTGCGGATTGATGTCATTGAGGCTGCCGAAATGAGTAAACGCCAGGTTGGGCAGGCCCCAGTCAAACGGATTGGTGGAAACGCCCGTGATGCCCAGGCCTCCGGTGATGTCCTGATTAAAGGCGTAAAGATTTTGCGTGCTGGTGCGGGAGCGGTTGAAATCGAGGCGCGCGTTGTTGGCCACCTTGCCGAAGGTGCGCACGTATCCGATCGGCACGTCGAAGCTGCGGGTATTGGTATTGCCTCCCACGCTCGGAAACGGATTAGTCAGGTTGGCGCTGGCGGAGTGGTAATGGAAACCGAAGCTCAAGTTATTGCGCGGGCCGCGTGGTCCGCGTTGACCACGGCCGCGGCTGTGACTGGCTCCGCCCAGGGCCTGGTTCAAACGGATATTCAGGTCGTCGCTGTCGTTGAGAGTCGATGTTACAAAATGAAAATTCGGGGCATCGGGAGCTGCCCCGGTGACGTTCGGCAGCGGGATGAACTTGAGGAGCCCTTGCGCGATCGGGTCGATGGACAGTCCGGCGTTTTGCAGGATATTGCCCGGGATCGGTTGCCCGTTGTTGGGATTGATTAGTTGAACTCCGGTCAGTCCAGAAAAGTTGCCGCCGCGCTCCTCGGGCGTGGGCACAAAGGAAAAAGCGTCATAGGGAGAACTGCCCCGCGAGCCGTTGTAGTTCACAAAGAAAAAAGTTTTGCTGCCGCCGTTGTAAATCTTCGGAATGTTGAGCGGCCCGCCCAGGGAGACCCCGAAGCGTTGCCGGATGTAGCTGGCTTTTCCCTCCGGACTGGCGGTGAGAGCGTAGGGAGAGGCATCGAGGGCCGAGTCCCCGACCGAATAGTAGACCGAACCGTGGGGACGGTTGATGTCATATCTGCCCCGGCCGCCGCCCAGGACCATGGGGCCGCCGCGTCCCCCGCCTCCGCCGAAGCCGCCTCCGCCGCCGGGTCCGCCGCCGCCGGGTCCACCTCCGAAGCCGCCCGCTTGTTCGCGGCCTTCACGCATCCGCTGGTCGAGTTCGTCCGTGCTCATGCCGAACATGCCTACGCCCGAAGTATTGCCGGAAAATGAAACCGACTCGGTAGGCGCGTCAGGTGCGATACCCGGTATAGGCATTCCGGAGGGCGCAATCTGGTCGGCGCCGCTGCCGGCGTCGGCATTGGCGCTAGCCAGCCCTTGCATCACCGCCAGGCTTTGAAAGCCTCGACCGGGCCCGGAGCTTGCCGCCCGTTGCTGGGCGTGGGCGGCCGGTTGCGCCCGCGAAAGTAACGTCAACTCAAGGTCGGCATGGATGCCGGCATCACCCACAACAAGTTCCCGCGTGCTCGGTGCAAACCCAGCCATATCGATGCGCAACTCGTATTTACCCGGTACGGCCTGCAGCGCGTACGTGCCATTGATGCCGGTAGAGGTGGTGGTTTTCTGTTGGGTGGAAGAGTTGGTCGCAGTAACCGTGGCTCCCGGAATCGAAGTATTTCCCGATTTCACCACGCCGCTGATAGCCACAGTTGGCGGGGAAGGCGCGTCCTGCGCCATTGAGCTTATCGTAACCAGCAACAGGAGTGCGACAAGGCGCAGCGCCACCCGCCCTGCCTTGAACGCCACAGACGCGGATAGACCCGGGACGGATTGGGCACGGCCCATCATGCGCGTCTGTGCCGTTCAATTGCGGGAAGCATTAATACATTCAACACTGCTGCCACGATTGATCGGGTAAAAACTCGGTCAACATCAGTAAAGTTTCGTAAATCTCTGTTACTTCCAGACGGAACCCAAATCCCAGATCGTCAGCGAGACGATTCTTCCGGCACCGCCCTGGGAGTAAAGCTCGATGCCGTCGCTGCCCGGCGGAGGATAGATGCGGTCAGACAGCACCCGTTCGCCGTCATTGGCAAATACCTCCACGCTCGAGCGGTCCACGAAAACTCTAAGCTTGATGCTCGGGTTCCGCTCGATTGTGGCCGAATAGCGTCCGGGGAAGTCTTTGCTGAATGAAGTCTCACCCGAACGATTGCGGTCAACATACAACTCATCGTGGACCGCATCGAAGCCCACCAGGGTTTCAACACCGTTGCCCTTGCGCAGGCGGAAACCGATGTTGTCGGATGGCCCGGGGCGAATCTCGGCCTCGAGTTCGTATACTTCTCCCTTCGTTCCGGTGGCGCGAATTTTCTGGTTGGCTTCGGCAATGCTGGCATTCGCGATGCGGAGCTTTTCGCGCCGCAGCCTTTCCAGTTCTCGGACCGGCCGCTGCACCAGTCGGAGCCCGTCGGTATAGCGGCGGAGCATCAAAGTGCGTGGGATGGCTTGTGCTCCCCGCCAGAGCACGGTCGGTTCGACATTGGCATACTGCCAGTTGCTGAACCAGCCGATCCACAATCGCCCGCCGGCTGACGGTGCGTCATTCCAGGTGTTGGTGGCGTAGAAATCCTTGCCCCAATCTGCCCAGAGCGCGGGAGTGTCGGGAACTTCGCTGGTGAAGGTGGCGCCGTCGAATTTGCCGATGACGTAGCGAACTCCCGTGCCGCCGGCTGGCGCTCCCGGATTGCGGTTGATGATCAGCACCCACTTCTTCTGGCTGGTCCCGTCGATGGGCAATTCGATCAGGTCGGGACACTCCCATTGTCCTGCCGCGTCTCCTGCCGGGCCGAAGGTCGAACGCTTGGTCCAGTGCTTCAGGTCGGGCGAGTCGAAGATAAGCAGCGTTCTTTCGTCGGCCAGCACCGCGACCATGACCCACTTGCGCTCCGGCGCGTACCAGAAGACATTGGGATCGCGGAAGTCGAGAGCGTCGAGGTCGACGACGGGATTGCCCGAGTAGTTCGTCCAGGTTCGGCCACGGTCGTTGCTGTACGCAATGTGCTGCTTCTGCCGGTCTTTGTAGGCTGCGGTATAGATGGCGATGAGGCACGAGTGGTCCTGCGGATCGGGGTTCTGGCACAGGCCGCTGGTATTGTTCCAGTCGACCACCGCGCTTCCGGAATACACCATGTACTTGCCCGGCTCCTCGTGCAGCGCCACGGGAAGATTCTGCCAGTGCACCAGGTCGGGGCTGACCGCATGCCCCCAGCTCATGTGTCCCCAGACGTTGCCTTCCGGGTTGTACTGGTAGAACAAGTGATACTCGCCTTGGTAGAAGACGGTCCCGTTGGGGTCATTCATGAAATTCTTGGGAGGTGTGAAGTGGTATTGCGGCCGCCAGGGCTGATCGTACGATTCCTGCGCGCGTGAATATGACACACTTGCCGGCAGCACCAACAAACCCAGCAAAATCGACAACAGAACCTTATTCATGGTTGCATGTAACCCGGAGACTTGTTTTGTCGCACTTCACGGAATCTGCAAATCAAGCGCGTAAATTTCCTGGCTGCCGACGTCACGCAATATCAGAGGGGAATCATCCGGGCCCAGACCGCACCAGGTGCCAACTTCACCAATCGTCAGGCGGATTCCCTTCAGGCTGACAACTTT
>DASQHA010000214.1:0-2159 GCA_035632335.1 Terriglobales bacterium | reverse complement strand
CCGCCGAGCCTCTGCCGTTCTTGCGGGTAGAGCCTCTGGTCCTGCCCTGCCCGGTGGCGGAAACCTGGGCCCCAATTCTCGCCCGATTCAAGCGGCAACCGGCCTCGCTGCACCAGCCGGCTGCGGTGTACGTTCCGCATTCGGCGGATCCTCGCGCGATTGCCGTCGTGTAACAATTAGTCGAACACCTGAGTTTGTCGTTCCGAAGCCGGCTTTAGCGGCGAGAAATCTGCTTGCTGCCAGCAGCGAAACAGCAGATTCCTGGCGCGATGATTCCGCGCTTCCGAATAACAATTCTTCGGTTTTTTTAAAGTTACACAGCTACAAGATTTCTGAATCTCTTCCTTTGTCCGTTATAATCTCCCACTACTCATGGACTTTGATCAGCTGGTGACATTCCTGGAAGTGGCCAAGCTGGGGAGCTTTTCCCGGGCCGGGCAAAAGGTTTTCCGCTCCCAGTCCGCGGTCAGCGCCCAGATCCGTCAACTGGAGCAGGAGTACGGAGACCGCCTGCTCGATCGTTCCGGCAAGGATGTCACGCTCACACCCGCGGGCCGGGTGCTGTTCGCCTACGCCGAGCGCCTGTTGCAGATGCGGGACGAGTCGCTTCTCGCCGTCGCCGATCAGGGCACCAGCCCGCGCGGTACCCTGGTGATCGGCGCCAACGAAGCCACCTGTCTCTACGTGCTGCCCGATGTCTTCGCGAAATACTGTCATTTGTATCCCGGCGTGCAGATCAGCATTTATCGCAACTTCAGCTATAAGATCGTCGAGAAGCTGGAGAACGGCACCATCGATGTGGGAATCGTGACCCTGCCGGTAAAGTCAGCCAGCCTTAAAACCCATTCCATTTTTCGCGATCAGCTCATGCTGATGGTGAGTCCGCAAAATGCCCTCGCCAAGCTCGACGTAGTGCCGGTGAGCGAGATTGCCAAACAGCCGTTGTTGCTGCCTAAGACCGGCTACAGCCGCCGCGTCATGGACAAGCTGTTCCGTCCCTACGCCTCGCATCTTCAAGTTCGGATGGAACTGCCCAGCGTGGGCATGATCAAGAGCTTCGTGGCCGCCGGACTGGGAGTTTCCCTGATCAGTTCCAGTTTCGCCAAGGACCAGGTCCTGGCCGGACGCGTGAAACTGATCCCCATTCGCGACCAGGAGCTGTGGCGCGAGCTGGGCATTGCCTACCGCCGCGACCGCACTCACACACGCGCCACCACGACCTTCATCAGCACCGTCCGGCAGCTCGCAACCGCCTCCAAGTGACCCCTTCTTCCCCGTAGGACCTCCAGGGAAATGCGCTCCGGATCCTGATCGAATTTGTCGATGCAGGCCATCACAATTTCAAATTTCCTTTTTGCCGCGGAATATTGCTAATCTTCAGCAGAAGCCTCAGAAGCTTTGATCGCGGTCACACGCGGTTGCCAAGCCGGTGGAAGCCGGTAACTTGAACCCAGCTGAGGGGGTGCGGTATGAGTGAACTGGAAAGCGGATTGAACAAGATCCTGGAAGAGCATCAGCACGAGAGCGGTCTCCATGTCATCGGAGGCAGGCGCAGACTGGTTGACCGGCTGATGCAATTCTTTGAAGAATTCAAAACGGAGGCTCCTTCGGACCCAAGATTGGGCCGGGAGCAACACAACTAGATCAGGGATCGCCAACAGCAACCATGAAAGCAACTTCCCAGAAGGCTAAGCGAATTACATCGACAGGCACAGGCATGTCGAAGCGAATTCGCATGCTTCTGGGGGAGGGCGTCTGGTGAGCTGAGAAACAAATAGTTTTAACGGCTTAAAAAGACCCACCGCCAGAAGCAACTGGCCGGTGGGTTTTTTTATTGGCCCGCGTTTCAATATCGAGAACCGAGAACAAGAACAGAAGACCAGGGAGACAAAATGACGGACTCATCGGAAGCCAGCAACCAAGCCGGGCAGCAGCGGCTCGAATGCGTAGTCATGAAATTCGGCGGTACCTCGGTGGAAGACGCCGCCGCCATTCGCCGCCTGTGTCAATTGGTGGCACGGCCATCGTCCCGGCGCCCGGTCGTAGTGGTCAGCGCCCTGGCGAAAGTCACCGACCAGTTGATGAACGCCGGTTGGGCCGCGGCAGCGGGCCAGCTCGATTCCGCCCGCGAGATACTTCAAGTTCTGCGCCGGCGGCAT
>DASQHA010000213.1:0-13031 GCA_035632335.1 Terriglobales bacterium | reverse complement strand
GCATCGAGCAACGCATCCAGCACTACCTGCAAGGACCGTGGATTCTCCATCAACAACCGCTCCAGGCTCTCCCGATGCACCGCCAACTCTCCGATCGTCCTCGCCCCCTGGGTGTCCACTCGGCCCGGGGTTGGAATCTGCCGCCAGCCCGCCGTGCCCAACGCGCTGCGCGCAAACGGATAATCAAGCCGGCCAGTGGTCATCCAATGAATAACCAGCTCCTCGACATGTTCGATGCTGCAGGCGAGTTGAATACCCGGCCGAGAAGCCAGGCGGTCATTCCATTGCATGATCGTCAGCTTGTCCTCCCAGGGGTTCTCGGCAATCAGGAAACGCGGCTGGCCGCCCGACCGCTCCTGTCGGCAGATGGCACAAAGAGGGGTAGTGATAAGACGATTCATAAGGCACCTTTCCATTCCGCCCCATACGGTTTCACCGCCGGTTGCAGCAGGCTCAGATGCAAGGTTTGGGCTGGGGTATTCCCGGCGGGAAGCGGAACGGTAACCATTCCGCGCCCGCGTTCGAAGGTCAGCGTAAGCAGTGAGGCGCAGGCATCGCACAACCAGAAACGCTCAAACTGGCCTGCTGGCCGCTCCCTTCGATGAGGCGACGGATTCGCCGCCTCAAGCCGGGATGCACCTGACGCAGCAGCATCCATGTGCAAGAGAAACAGCTTGCCGCGCCGAAGACTGCGGAACCGATTGGAACAGGCGGGATTGGCACACTTGTGAAGCATCGAGGGTCTCCTGGAAGCGTAAGCCGTCAACCTGGGATGCGCTGGATGGGAAGGCGTGCAGCACGCCGGGGGCCGTAAGTTAAAGGTGAGGGAAGCTCCGTAACTGACTGAAGCCTTGATGGTCCGATCTCTGCCGTCCCGCCATGGTATGCCGACCTGAGGTCACATCTGCCGATCCTCCGTCAGGTCTCCGCGACGCTGGCCGCGTGATTCGCCAGTATGATTGCCCGCCCGGGGGGCCAGGAGTAAGATTGCGCAACGGCAGGGGCCCGACAGCGCACGCCCCGGGGCTCGGGAGCCTGCTCTTCAATTCCATCGGCACAGATGCTTCATGGCAGAAGTGCAGCCCATTCCGGCGCGGTCGACTCCGCCTCGTGATTCGCAGGCGCAGGATTCCCTGAGCGGCACGGTGGTGGGACGTTTCCGCATCGCGGAGCGGCTGGGCCAGGGCGGTATGGGCGAGGTCTATCGCGCCGAGGATACCAAGCTTAAACGCACCGTGGCGCTCAAGCGCCTCGCGCCTGCTTTGCGCGCCGACTCGCTGTACCGGCGCCGCTTCCTGGAGGAGGCGGAACGCGCGTCCCGCTTCGGCGACGCCCAGGTAGCGGCGGTCTACGACGTTCTGGAAGAGCACGGCGAGATATTCCTGATCCTCGAGTACGTCGAAGGCCAGAACCTGCGGCAACGCCTGCGCCAGCCGCTTTCTCTGGAGGAGTTCTTTACCATTGCCATGCAGTGCGCGGAAGCGCTGGTGTCCGCGCACCGCCACGGCATCGTACACTGCGATATCAAGCCGGAAAACATCATGCTGACCAGCGCCGGCAAGGTCAAGATTTTGGACTTTGGCGTGGCCAAGCACTTGCCGCGATCCGACCAGAGTTCGACTGTGGACCGCGCTGGAACTTTTGCCGGCACCCCCGCCTATATGTCGCCGGAGGTCCTTCTGGAGCGGGTTCCGGACGGGCGCGCCGACATTTTTTCTTTAGGCGTGGTCTTCTACGAAGTTTTGACCGGGCAGCATCCATTTCTCGCGAACAGTTTCGTGGCCACTTCGGACCGGATTCGCGCCGAGACGCCGGCTTCCATCCGCATCTTCAATCGCTCCGTGTCCCGCGACCTGGATGCCCTGGTCAACAAGGCGATGGCCAAAGATCCCGCGCAGCGATATGCCGGCGCTCAGGAATTACTGGACGCTCTGCGCCAGGTGCATGACGAGGCCAGCGACGCCGGACTCGCCCGGGTGGTTCCACCACGGGTCGAAATCCCGCCGCAGAAAAACAGGACATGGATCTGGGCGCTGGTTTTGCTGCTGAGCGTATTGCTGTTCGCCGTTTTCTACTGGCAGGCAAGGTCGAGCCGCGGGATCCGTGGCAGTTCGCTGGCGCCGATTCAGCTGGCGGTGCTGCCGTTTTCCCCCACCGCAGACGACGCCGGCAGCCGGGCATTCTGTGACGGCCTGACGGAAACTCTCACCGCCAAGCTTACGCAACTGACCGACAACTATCCGCTTCAGGTCGTCCCCAGCAGCGAGATACGCACCGAGGGAGTCAGCAGCGTGGAGCAGGCCAGAAAGAATTTTGGGGTTGGCCTGGTCCTCGAAGGCAGCTTGCACAGTTCGGGCAACCAGGTGCGAGTCAATTACATTCTGGTGGATGCGAAAACCAATCGCCAACTGCATGCCGAAACGGTCGACGCCGATGTCGGCGATGCCTTTGCGGTCGAAGACCGGGTCGTGGATGGCACCCTCCACATGCTGGGCTTGACCGTCAAGGGTGACGACCGCGTGGTGCTGGCGGCGCACGGGACGGGCGATCCCTCGGCTTATGATCAGTATCTCCGCGGCCGCGGATATCTGCTCGATTATCACAAGCACGAGAACATCGATAGCGCGATCTCTGCTTTCAACCGGGCCCTGACGCTCGATCCCAAATACGCCCAGGCCTACGCCGCTCTCGGCAAAGCCTACGAGTTGCAATATGAAGAAGGCCAGGGTGGCCGCGAATTGATGGAGAAGGCCCGATCAGCCTGTGACCACGCGGTGGCCAGCGCTCCCAGCCTGGCGGAAGGCCACACCTGCCTGGGCAGTGTCTTTCGCGCCACCGGCGAATACGACCAGGCTGCGGCTCAATTTCAAAAAGCCACGACTCTTGATCCCACCAGCGATGACGCTTTTCGCGGCCTGGCAGACGCCTACGAAAAGCTGAACCAGCCGGACCAGGCCGAGGCCACTTTCCGGAAGGCCATCAGCCTGCGGCCGCAATACTGGGGAGGATACAACTGGCTGGGTTATTTCTACTGGCAGCAAGGGCGATATGACGATGCGTCCGGGATGTTCAAGGAAGTCGTGTCCCTGATGCCGGACAACTTCCGGGGATACTCGAACCTCGGAGCCATGTACGTCCTTCAGGGACGATATACGCAAGCGATCGATGCTTTGCAGAAGTCGCTGGCGCTCCGTCCGACGGTGGAGGTTTACGACAATTTAGGCAACGCCTATTTCTCCATGCGGCGGTTTGATGAAGCGGCGCGCAACTTCGAAGAGGGTTTGAAGTTTGACAAAACCAGCTGGCTCAGCTGGGGAAATCTCGGAGACGCCTACTACCAGGTACCGGGCAAACGGCCGGAAGCGGAAAATTCGTATCGCCAGGCGATCGCTCTGGCGGATGAGAGACTTCGAGTGAATCCGAAGGATGCGCGCATATTGGCCTTTCGGGCCACTTATCTGGCCATGCTCGACCGCAAAGAGGAAGCTTTCGCTTCTCTGCAAAAGGCGGTGAAGATTTCGCCGAAAGACCCTGACGTGCAGTGCCGGGCGGCACTGGTATACAACCATTTCGGAGACGAGAACCACATGCTGGACGCGCTCGCGAAAGCGTTGAGCGCCGGGGTGCCGGCTGCCTGGGTTCGGGACACTCCGGATTTCGACCATTGGAGCAACGATCCCAAGTTAGAGGCCATTTTGCGGGGACATTAGTCCGGCCTGAAGTATTTTTCAGCCAGGGGAAGAGCCCGGGGTACGGGAAAGATCGGGACCTGTCAAACGACGTTTGCGTGCAACTTTGAACGCACAGGAGAAGATATGCAAGATATGAAAAGCGAAGTTTTGAAAGTGAGAATTCGCACCGACCTGACTCTGGATTATGACGTGGTCAACGTCAGGCTGAGTGTCGGAGACGAAGTGGAATGGGTTACCGAGGGTGGGCCGATCACGATCAGTTTTGACGGCGAGGGCCCATTCACCAAGAATTCGTTTGTCACGATAGCAGGGAAGCCGGCGCGCTCCGGGAAGCCGGTGGGAAAAGACGGTTACTATGAGTACTGCATCTATAGCGAGCTGGCGTCCAAGAGCGCCGATCCCGGTGTAAACGTAAAGCCCTGAACCATCTGGATTCCCCTGAGAGGCCGGCTTCGGCCGCTCGGGGGACAGGTGTGCCCACCCTGCGACCGGCGTCGCTCCCGTGTGGCCGCTCGCTACTGCTTCTGCCTTATTACCGAAGGCCAACGTCCGTATCTTCAGTCACTTGCCGCCTGCGACCCCCCTCAATTTGAATAGCACTGTCTTGGTGGGGCGAAGCCTGCCGATAGCCGCCTCGCCCGGGCCGTCGGCTCAGTCCTGCCGGCGGTCGAGGACAAATTCTTATTCGGAGGAACAGAAGAATGCGCAATACAGTAGGCATCATCTTGCTGCTCTGGCTGGCTTCGTTGTCGGTCGTGGCCCAGGATTTCCCCAAGGCGGAAGTTTTCGGCGGATACCAATACAGCCGGCAGAACAGCACCAATCTGAACGGCTGGAACGGCTCCCTGACCGGAAACTACAACCAGTGGTTTGGCTTGACCGGAGATTTCAGCGGAGCTTACCACTCCGAAGGCGGAGTTGATTTCCGGAGCTACACCTATACGTTTGGGCCGACGCTCGCGAGCCGGAGCAATGAGAAATTTACCCCGTTTGGGCACGCCCTGTTTGGGGGATTTCACCAATCCGCGGACGCCGCCGGCTCCTCGCTGGGGACCGCCAACGGCTTTGCCATGATCTTCGGAGGCGGGGTGGATGCATCCCTCTCGCCGCGGCTCGCGGTGCGCGTGGGGCAGTTCGACTACATGTCATTCCACGCCAACGGAGGGTCATCTAATATCTTCCGTTATTCCGCTGGGATTGTCTTGCATCTCTAACCGGCGGGGTCTGCAACCGAATGAGGGTGGCTGCGGCCACTCTCATTCGTTCATTTCAATCCTTAGCCATGCGCGGGATCACATCACTCGCCCATTACTTTCACGATCACCCGCTTGTCCCGCTGGCCGTCGAACTCCGCGTAGAAAATTCGCTGCCAGGTTCCCAAATCGAGTTTGCCGGCGGTGATGGGGACAATGACCTCATGGTGGATAAGCAGCGCCTTCAGGTGGGAATCGCCGTTGTCCTCGCCGGTGTCGTGGTGTTTGTAATCCTTGCGGAAGGGCGCCAGGGTTTCCAGCCACTGATCGATATCTTCGATCAATCCGCTCTCGTTGTCATTCACGTATACCCCGGCAGTGATGTGCATGGCGGACACCAGCACCATGCCTTCCTTGACGCCGCTCTTGCCCACGATCTGCTCCACCTGGGGCGTGATGTGGACATAGGCGCGATGGGAGCGGGTGTGGAATTTCAGGTACTCGGTAAGACACTTCATGGTTCGTCCCCTCTAATAGTTCGTGAAAGCCAGACCAGTTTCGCAGATAATGCTCCGGAAATCAGTTTCCCGGAGGTGTGGTGGACACTTCTGAAAGCGAACTGCAGGAACTGCGGCGGCTGCTGGGAGAACTTACGGCGCGAGTGTTTCGCATCGAGCAGGCGCTGAACCTGCAGCCCGGTTTGCCGCGCCCAGCGCCTCCCATCGAGACCCCGCCTCCCGGGCCGCCGCCGGCGCCGGCATACCAGGTCCGGACCGACATTCCGCCGATGCCGGAGCGGGCTTCGCCGTCAGCGACCGGCGGCCCCGACCTCGAATCCCGCATCGGTTCGCACTGGCTGAACCGGATCGGCATTGCCTCCGTGCTGATCGGAGTTTCCTACTTCCTGAAATTCGCTTTCGACAACAACTGGATCGGCCCGGCCGGCCGCGTAACCATCGGCCTGTTCGCCGGCATCGCCATCGTGGTCTGGAGCGAAAATTTCCGGCATCGCGGCTACCGCATCTTTTCCTATTCGCTGAAGGCCGTCGGCATCGGCGTGCTGTATCTCTCGCTCTACGCCGCGTTTCAGGTCTACAGCCTGGTGCCGGGCGGCGCCGCCTTCCTCATGATGTTCGCGGTGACCGCTGCTACCGCGGTGATGGCCTGGAGCCAGGACGCGGAAATCCTCGCCGCCTTTGCCCTGATCGGCGGCTTCGTCACACCCCTGCTGCTCTCCACCGGACAGAACCGTGAAGTGGCGTTGTTCGCATACGTCACGCTTCTCGACCTGGGCGCGCTGGCCCTGGTGATCCTGAAGCCGTGGCGGCGCTTGCTGCTGTTGAGTTACGCGGGAACGCTGCTGCTCTATGTCGGCTGGTACGACACCTTCTATGACGTCACCCAGGTGCGAATGACAGTCGGCTTCGCCACGCTGTTCTTCGCTATCTTCGCGGTGGCGCCCTTACTGGCGCGCCCGGCCCGGAAGGGATGGCTCTCCGACTCGGTCCCTCCCCTGGTTGCGGTGGTGAATGCTGCCGGATATTTTCTGCAGATCTACGTCATGTTCGAGGAGATCGGCACCCGGGACACGGCGTGGTTTGCCCTGGCGCTTGCGGCCTTGTACATCTTCCTCAGTCGCCAGACCCGGGCACGGGCGGGCAGTCCCGAAGCGGCGCGGACCGTGGACCTGCTGCACCTGGCCCTGGCTATCGGTTTCATTACGGTCGCGATTCCCATACGCCTCGACGCCCACTGGATCACGATCGGATGGTTCGTGGAAGTGGCCGTACTACTCTGGGTCGCCGACCGGGTGCACTCGGAGTTGCTCAACGGCTTCGCCATCACCGCGCTGCTGTTGGGCGTGGGCCGGCTTCTGCTGTTCGATAACTTTTACGTCACCCGTCCGATTTTCAATGCGCGGATGGCGACCTACGCAGTGGCAATCGCGGTGCTCGCCGCGGTTGCCTGGTACGGCAGCCGGCGCGAAGATGAAGCTGCGCGGACGGTCGCCGGAGTCTCCGTCGTGGCCTTGAACCTGTTAGCTCTCATCGCGTTGAGCCGCGAAGTCGCGGACTACTACAGCCGGGAGATGACCAACCTTAGTCCCCGGGGGCAGTGGGACCCTTACGCCTGGAAAGATTGGCAGCACTTAAAAATCGCCCGCGACTTCACTTACTCCGCCCTCTGGATGGCTTACGGCGCCATGCTGATGGTGGTCGGCTTCTGGCGGCGTTCGGCGTTTGTGCGCTGGCAGGCGCTCGTCCTGATCGCATTCACCATCGGCAAAGTGTTTCTGTACGATGTCTCGGAACTGGACCGCGGCTACCGCATCGTGAGCTTCATTGTGCTGGGGGCGCTGCTGCTGGCTATTTCGTTTATGTATCAGCGCGACTGGCTGAAGCTGTCGAGCCGCAATGATTCCAAAGAAAGCCCCGCCGGCACATGAATTCTCCCGCACCCTTCGCCTTGATCGTGGCTCTTGCTGCGGCTTTGACTGTGGGGCCATCGATCCCCTATTTCACCAACGTCCGCGATGTCCGCGTCTCTCAGGCCGATCGGCAGAACTATTTTGTGGTGGATGAAGAAATATGGGCCCGGGCCCGTCCCGACTTGGCCGACCTGCGAATCTACGATGGCGAATCCCAGGTGCAATACGCGCTCAGCGAGCAGCGCGGGGGAACGTCCAGCCATGAGGCGGCAGCCCGGATACTGAACCTGGGAAGCGTGGGCGGGCACACCGAGTTCGACCTGGATATGGGCGAGATCGCCGAATACGACCGCATCCGGCTGCAGTTGGATGCTAAGGATTTCCTGGTGACCGCGGCGCTCGCGGGCAGCAATCAACTGGGCGCGAAACCCGTGACCCAGTTGCCGCCGGCGACCCTTTATGACTTCAGCCGCGAGGAACTGGGATCGAATCCGGTGCTGAAGTTGCCGAGTTCGAGTTTTCGCTATCTGCACGTGAAGCTTTCCCCCGGCATCCTGCCGGCGCAGGTCAAGGGCGCATCAGTCTATAACCTGCAGGAAACCAAAGCGACCTGGACCCACGTGGGCTCGTGCGGCGCGCCGTCGCAGGTTGCGCGAACCACGGTGATCGCGTGCAGTTTTCCCGCGCGAGTTCCGGTGGATCGCGTGCGCTTTCGGATCGATCCCCGGCAGGTCAACTTCCGGCGGGCGGTCGCGCTCTCGGAGGCGAGCGACCGTCACTACGGAACCGGCGGTGAGATCACGCGGGTGAAAATGAATCGCGGCGGGACCACGGTGGTCTCGGAAGAGCTGGATGTGCCAATCGGAGGACAGACTTCCGGCCGGCTGAAGGTCACCGTGGACAACGGCGACAATCCGCCATTGTCGATCCTCGGAGTTGAGTTGCTGTCGGTGGAACGCCGCGTCTACTTCGATCCACAAGGCAAGTCGCAGCTTAAGCTCTATTACGGAGACGACAAACTGGAAGCGCCGGTCTACGATTACGCCCGGTTCTTCAAGGCTGATCCGGCCGCGGCCCAAGCCGAGTTGGGCCCGGGCGCGCACAATGCAGCGTATAGCGGCCGCCCGGATGGGCGTCCCTGGTCGGAGCGCCACAAAGCTGTGCTGTGGGTGTCGATGATCATGGCAGTGATAGTGCTGGCGGCGCTGGCCATTCGAGGATTGAAAGCCATGTCATCCTGAGCGAAGCAAGATTTCGCTTGGCGAAATTCTTGCGCAGTCGAAGGACCCCTATAGCTCCGATGCAGTGGAAGGAATAGGGGTCCTTCGACTCCGAAACCCGCTTCGCAAGCGAAGCGGGTTTCTCCGCTCAGGATGACAGGGGAAGTGACGGTTCAGGATGACAGGGAACTTACTGCTTTGATGACATTGGATCTGCTGTTCGCGAGGACAACAGGATTTACCGCATCGACTCTTCTACTTCGGAAAGCCAGTTGGGACGCTTCAGGACTTCGCGCGGCTTGGGACCGTCCGCTGCGCCCACGATGCCGTCGCGTTCCATCAGATCGATCAGATGGGCCGCGCGGCCATAGCCGATGCGCAGGCGGCGTTGCAGCAGGGAAGTGGAAGCTTTGCCGAACTCGACCACCAGGCGCACGGCATCGTTGTAGAGAGGATCGTTTTCTTCGTCGCCATCTTCGCCCGCGGCGCCGCCTTCACCCGGGGCATGCTCGTCTCTTGGAGCCTGCAGGAATTTCTCTTCGTACTCGGCCGAGCCTTGCGACTTCCAGAACTCGACCACGGCGGCGATTTCTTTCTCGGTGACGAACGGAGCGTGCAGGCGATGCACGCGGGCCGATCCGGAAGGCAGATAGAGCATGTCGCCGCGCCCCAGCAGCGCTTCGGCGCCGTTGGCATCGAGAATCGTGCGCGAATCTACTTTCGTGGCGACTCGGAAAGAAATACGGGCAGGGAAGTTGGCCTTGATCAGGCCGGTGATTACGTCGACCGACGGCCGCTGCGTGGCCAGCACCAGGTGAATGCCCACCGCCCGCGCCATCTGGGCTAGGCGCGTGACCGATTCTTCCACGTTGCCCGAATCCAGCATCATCAAGTCGGCTAATTCGTCAATGATGATGACGATATAGGGCAGCGGGCGGTCTTCGGAATCCTCGCCAAACAGGCTGCGCGTGCCTTCGTCATCAAAGAGCTTGTTGTACTGCTCCATGTTGCGCACGCCTTTTTCCGCCAGCAGTTTCAGGCGGCGTTCCATCTCGCGCACCGCGTTGCGCAGCGCATTGGCGGCCAGCTTGGGCTCGGTGATGATCGGCGTAAAGAGGTGCGGCACGCCTTCGTAATTCCCCAATTCCAGCCGCTTGGGATCGACCAGGATCAGCCGCACCTGATCGGGAGTCGCTTTGTACAGGATGGACATGATCATGGCATTGATGGCCACGCTCTTGCCCGCGCCGGTCGAGCCCGCGATCAGCAAATGCGGCATGCCGGCGAGATCGGCGGTAACGATGCGTCCGTTGATGTCCTTGCCCAGCGCGAGAGTCAATTTGGACTTGGTGCCGATGAACTCGGACGACTCAATGTTCTCGCGCAGCCAAATGATTTCGCGGTCCCGGTTGGGCACCTGAATTCCCACCGTGGACTTGCCCGCCATGCGCTCGATCAGAATGCTCTCGGCCTTGAGCGCCAGGCATAAGTCATCGGTGAGGTTTGTGATGCGGCTGTACTTGATGCCGGCCTCGGGCTTGTATTCGAAAGTCGTGACTACCGGCCCGGGATTGATCTGCGTCACCTGTCCGTGGACGTCGAACTCGGAGTACTTTTCCGTGAGCACCTGGGCCAGCAGCTTCAATTCGTCGGCATCAATGGCCTGCTGCTCATCCGGACGATGCAGCAGGCTGCTGGGGGGCAACTTGAAGCCGCCGGCCGCGATGCGCGGCATGGTCGTCTTGGGCTTGGCGCCAGTGTCGGCGCGCTCCGTGACTTCAACCTCCGGAATGATGGCTTCGGGAGCCGCGCGGGAAGGCTGCGGATCGAGCTCGTGTTCCTCGGCGCGGGCGGAGATGGCCATGCGATCGATGCCAGTGGCTCGGACCGGCTCAGCGTAAGCGGGCGAGGGCGCCCGCGCGGGAATCAGTTGAGCTGTGACCGTCGGCCGGGTTGCGCGCCGCTTTTCCAGCTCTTTCTGCATCTTCTTCTTCGCGCGGTTTTCCTGCCAGTCCTTGTAGCGGTTCCAGAGCGCGACCACGAAAGCGAACCGGGTCGGAGCCCAGACCCGCAACGAAGCAAAGGAGAAGGCAGTGGTGAGATACAGCGCGATCGCCAAAACCGTGGCGCAGACAATATATGCGCCGGCCGGATTCAGGTAATGGATGAGAACATCGCCCACGATGCGTCCGGCCAGACCCTCCATGGGGATTACGCCCACCCAGCGCACGTGTCCGGGCATGAGAGCCAGCAGCGCGGGCACAAAGATCAGCAGCCAGATCGCGCCCAGAGACTTCGCCACCGGCGACGTCACCTTGCGCGAGCGGAACCAGCGCGAGCCCAAAGCTCCCAGAAACACCGGAACCAGAAACGCTCCGATGCCCAGACCTTGCAGCAGCAGATCGGAAACAATCGCGCCCACCAGCCCCACCCAGTTGCGCGCGGACTGCGAACCGGTCAGCACCGACGCGCTGTTGAATGAAGGATCAAGCGGAGAATACGAGGCCAGGGCCAGGAACAAAAGCAGTCCGGAAACGCAAAGCACAAACCCGATGAGCTCATTAAGCCGCCGGTTATTCGTGGGAGCGAAGATCTGTGAGAAGTACTTCATGAGCATAATCGGCAGCCTGCAGCAAATTCAGACGCTTCAGGCATGCCCGAAGTTGACCAGGACTAGCGATTATGACAAGAACCCCTCGGCTGGACAACGATGGAATTCGGAAACAGTATCGAGTTAGTTTCGGGGGGTAGCGCCGGCGTCCCGCCGGCCCGATAGGCGGGCAGAATGCCCGCCAGATTGCAAGCTGATGTTTCTCCTTACTTGAAGATCTTTGTCTGGCAGTGCTTCTTTCCTCCCGCGTGAAAGACCCGCCCAAGCGGAGCTTGGACGGGGCGCCCGCGCGTTTTGATGTGGTGGGTCAGCCCGCCAGTTTCGCGGCGTACACCAGCACCAGAATTCCCACCACAATCCGGTACACGGCGAACGGCACAAAGCCGCGTTTCCGCACCCAGGCCATGAAAAACGCCACCGACGCATAGGCGACAAAGTAGGAAACCACAAAACCAATCGCCAGCAGCAGCCACTGATTCGAAGTGATCTGCGAAACCCCGATCGGGTTCTCGCCTTTCCCCATGACCGACTTCAATAATGTGTAACCGGTGGCAGCCGCCATGGTGGGAATGGAAAGGAAAAAAGAAAACTCGAGGGCGGAGGCTCGCGACATCCCGGCGAGTTGGCCTCCGGCAATGGTCGACATGGAGCGCGACGTTCCTGGGAACAGAGCTGAAAAGATCTGGCAGAAACCGATCCAGACCGCCTGTCCCATGCTCATCGCGTCCATTTTCCAGGTATGAATGCTGCTGGAGGCCGCGTCCGGTCCTGCCGCCTCCGATTTTGCCTTGGTCGCGTCCACGATCCACATCACCACTCCGCCAATCAACAACGACCATCCGATGATGGGCATGCTTTCCAGGTGCTTGCCAATCACTTTAGTGAGGAGAAAAGAGGGAATCGCGGTCACCACAAACGCGATCATGACCAGGCTGATCGGGTGGTTCACCACCGTGCGATCACCGCTCTCGCCTTGAGGAAACGTTGCCAGCAATTTCGCAATCCGGTCGCGGAAGTACACCGGCAGGCAAAGAATGGCGCCCAGTTGAATCACGATGGTGTACATCTTCCAATAGCCGTCGGACAGGCTGAGGTGCAACAGCGATTCCGCAATGCGCAGATGCGCGGTGGAACTAACCGGCAGGTATTCCGTGAGACCCTCGATGATTCCCAGCACGACGGACTGCAGATATTCGTTCAATTTTCCTCCGCAGGTTGAACAAAGTATTACAGAAATGTTATGTGGATGGGTCGAAACTTGGTGAATGTACTTACTGGGTTACGTTTCCGTAAGTCGGAACGCCTTGTTCCATCAGGTAGAGCAGCCGTTGGGCGCGCGCCGCCCAGTCCTCTGACGTGGTTTGCAACGCCGCTTTCTGGGCCAGCGCCACGGCCTTGGCCCTGGCCTCCTCGGACTTCTTCGGCTCTTCTTCAGTCTTGTAGATCTCGATCAGGGCTGACAAGCGCCAGGCGGCGTCATACAACGCCTCTGGTGCCGCGGGAGACCGGGGATGCTCGGTGGCGTACTTCTCATAAATCTCGGATTCCTTGACCGGACACTTCGAACTGCCCTGCCAATCGCCACACAGCTTATTGTCGATCAGGTGGAAAGCGGCCAGGTCCGCCCACTTAGTGCCGGGAAATTTCTTGATGACCTCCTTCATATACTGTTCTTCCATGCCCTCGCGCATGTAAGAGTCGCGTTCCCGCGCCGAGGGACGCGATGACACATCGAGTTTCTCCAGTTGCCAGCGGATGTCGGCCGAGCGATACATGGCCTCGCCCGCCAGGGGCGAGGTAGGGAAGTAGTCAGCGACGCAGTAGTAGAGGCGCATGGCATCCTGGGCCGCGCCGCTGCGTCCGTGCCTTCGGCTGGCCTGGTCTTCG
>DASQHA010000212.1:0-3304 GCA_035632335.1 Terriglobales bacterium | reverse complement strand
AGACGGCGCGCAGGTCTACGGCATCGTCCGCAACACCACGGGCCAAGGCGCGCAGTGGCAGCTTTACTCGATTGATGTGAAGACCGGCGCCGACAAGATGCTCGCGCCCCTGGATCTGCCTGCCTTCGCCAACGAAATCTCGGGATTCAGCCTGCATCCCGACGGCAAGCGCTTCCTCACGTCCATCGCCAAATGGCCCTACGATATCTGGACGCTCGAAGGCTGGGATCAGCCGGCGCAGAAGACCTGGCTGGACCGCTTGCTCGGACGATGAGCGGTCAGTCGAAAAAAATGCCGCTGATGACGGCGTTCCGAGACGTGGGGTTGTCGGCCGTGTCGTTCGTAACCCGCAAAATGACATGACCGGAGACCCGCCAGACCAGATACACACCTGTGTCGAAGCCGGGGGCAACCGTATCGTCCAGTTTTTGTTGGTCGAGAGCCGGGCCCCCAGGATTATCGCCGTCGTAGATGGCGACGAATTGCGTTCGCTGAAATCCATCCCAAGTGGCGCAGTAGACGCTGAATTGATGCGGCTGAAAATCGGTGAATTGGAGCTGAATATCAAAATGGTCGCCGCCCACCGGGGTAAACCAAACGGCAGCGATAAAGCTGCCGGGCTTGGTGGGGTCCTGAAGATCGCGTCCGTCTCCATTGATTGTGTACGGGTACTCGTTGATGGGAAAACTGAAAGCCGTCACGGGTGGGGGCGGCGTCGTGCTTACCAGGTTGGGGGAATCGGCGAGCGCCCACCCTTTATTCCCGTAGACGGTTATCCATTTGCCCTTCGTCGCTATGTCTTTCTTTTGGAATATGGCCGCGTTGCCGACGAGCGTCACCGTTGCCGAGCTTGAGCCGTTCGGGGCCGGGTCGGCGTCGATGGTGAAGCTGACCGTCTCAGGGCCGCTGTCAAGCACATAGGGCGACGGCGCGGTGTAGGTGGCGTTTGGCCCGTTGGGAGTATCGGCGACGGCTTTTTCCCAGGTGAATTTTACGGATCCCCCCGGGGGCTGGACGTTACTGGCGGATGCCGTGAACTTTACTGCTGCTCCGGCCTTGAGCATGGGGACGCTCGTCGGGGCAATAGAGACCGTGGCGTGGTCCAACTTCACCGTGGCAGTATCCGAACCCGGCCCGGTGCTGCTGTCACCGGCGTAGTTCACCGTCACCGTGTCGTTCGTGTCTCGCCAAGGATAGGGTGCCGTGTAATTTCCATCGTTGTGCTTGTGAAGGCTCGGGTCGAGTGCGGCGGACCACTGGATGCTCGAAGGGTCGGGCGTGCCGCCGTTCACCAGCACGTTGAACATCTTCTGCCGCCCGGGACCCAGACTCGCCTTGGTGGGTAGGACTTCGACAGTAGTCGCGAGCACAGCCAACTGATTGCCCAGAATCTGGTTGCAACCGATGAACCGCAAGAGTCCCACGATCGGCGCCAGCAAAAGGGGTGCCAATATCAAGTACAGATCCGGCATGGCCTAGGTCTCCTTTCCCACCGCGCCTGCGGGAATCGGTTTGCTCCCCACGGGTAGCTGAACATCCTTCTGCGAGAGTAAGCCGAATCGGACATCTCGGACCAGTCCTTCGGCATCCAGGAAGACGATGGTTGGCCAGACGGTTATGCGATAGGCCAGTGAGATCTGCCGATCCGGGTCCGGGACTACAATGATGTCGCCTTCTTCACCGGCAGCCAGACCGCGGGCAAACTGGCCGTCGTCTCCGTCGTCGATGGCCACGATCACTGCGGGCCCGACGCCCTGGCGCAACAACCCATGAAGATTGCGGATGGTCTCCACGCTGGGCGCCGAGGCTCTCTTGAAGAACACCAGGACCACGGGCTTGCCGGCCAGCTTGCGCAAGGTCAACTGCTGGCCGGCAGGGAATTCGAACTCGAAATTGGGTGAACGCTCCCCGGTCTGCAACGGTGACGAAGGAAACTTGGGGTAGATTTCGGCGCCGGTGACCAGGCTATCGCGGAGGGCCCCCGCCAACGCTCCCAAATCCGCCGGGCCGTCCTGCCTCCAGGCGGTATTTCCGCTGGGATCGAGCAGAACGGTCGAAGGACGGTGCTGCACTCCAAGCAATTGTTCCCAGGCCGTAGCTTCGTCGGCGTACATCAAGCCATCCACCGGTTTGGCGAGCGAAAGCTGGTCCCTGGTGAGTACGGCCAGAATCGCCGCGGCGGTATCGGTGCGCCCGCTTTGCACCAGAGCGCTCGGCAGAACATCCAGTTGCGTTGCGGAGCGGCTGTCGGGAAAATGAACCACCACATTTGCCGTGGCCGCGCCGAGTTCTTTTGGTGTCCAGGGCGAAATGTGCCCCACTACCTCCAATCCGGAAGCCGGAGCGGCGGCAGGCCGCACCAGGGCCACCAGCGGCCTTTGCATGCCGGATGGCAGCGCCGCGCCCGGCGGCAACTTCGCCGACACCGCTGACTGAGTTTTGCACAAGCCGGCGATGACAGGTTCATAAAACACCAGCCCAGCGGCCGAAATACGCTGGCCGGTTAAGGTGAGACAGGTGCTGAACGTGAACAGGGGGGCGTCTTGAACCACAAACCTGTTGCTGTCGTTGACCGCGTGCGTTCCGAAGGTCCATAGATAGTCCTGAATGGTTCCTCCCGGAATCCAACTGTTGAGCGCCTGGTAGCCGTGCGTTCCTGGGGGCGACGAGGGGTCGTTGTCGAAGTCGATGTGCGCGGAGGGCCATGGCGGCACCGAGAGGCTGCCGTGAAGCACAATCCCCGAACTGTTGATCTCGAATGAGGTATAGGCCAGGTCTGCGTCAACCTTGGCGCCCTTGCCTCCTGCGGGATTCATCAGGCTATGGAGAAACGATTCCAACCCGCCCGCGCTCAGAGCGCCGTTGACCTGCTGATTGATCCGGCTCTTTTCGCTGCTCCAGAGATTATTGAATAGCGTGGTGGCACGGCTGCGGGCCGGATCGGATTCGTCACTCGGAACCGATCCAGGGATGTTTATCTGCACGGCCCCCACAGTCTGAAGCCCCACTTGAGTCCCGTCCAGCGTGAGCGTAAACGCCTGGACGATCGTGAATCCGAAGTCGGTTGGATCGGAAACGAAAAACGGCTTGCCCTCCCAGCCGAAATTGACGGTTACCGGAATGGTCAGGACGATTTGGCCGCGGCCGGGAACCCCGGCGGGATTAGGGGTGTTCGTCAACTGGACGGTGGCGGTTCCCACGGTAATCCTGGTGTAAATGTGAAAGGTGTAGCTTCCGATCCAGTAGTTAATCGTGACCGTTGCGTCGATGTTTTCTACCCGCATCGGGTCGATGGCGGAATTGA
>DASQHA010000211.1:0-1538 GCA_035632335.1 Terriglobales bacterium | reverse complement strand
GGTAACCGGCCGTACAGTGTTTGCGATTTCATATTCGTTACAATGATGTAACCATTGGCGCCTAAACATTGGAAGTTCTCGAGCCAGGCTGACTCAGAGTGATGGCACAGCCAGTGGCAAATGTTCCCGGGGCACAGCCGGCAGTTGCGCCACAGGGCACGACCAAGAAATCTGCCCGCTGGCGCGATCTGGCCTGCGCGCTCTCCTTGGCGAACTTGAGCTTCTTGCGTGTTTGGGCCGAGTTGCTGGACGACGACCGCACGTACACGTTCTGGCTCAAGACACCGGCGACCCCCGCGCATTTCGCCGCACTGATGATCAATATCCTGATCCTTTCCGCGCTGATCTTTGTGGCATTCAGGCTTGGCCGGCGCTCGGGCAAGGCAGTCCGCAAGCTGATTCCGATTCTCTTCCTGATCGTGCTGGCGATCCTGGTGAACAATTTGCAGGAACTTATAGCGAGTCCCGATCGCTCGGTGATTTTCCGAATCGCCTATCAGGAAGCCATGATTATCGGTGTTGGCATCGGCATCGTCTTCGTGATCGCGTATATGATCAGCGGAACGCGGGTGCTGAGACTGGTGCTCACCCTGTTGCTTCTGCTGTTTCCCTTCGTGCCTGTGACGTTTGCGCGAGCGATCTGGAGAATGACGCACTATGACCCGTCAGCATTCGCCGACGGGACTTTAGCGCGCCCTTTTCCCGGATTGGCCGCGCGCCGGGTGGTATGGGTGATTTTCGACGAGTGGGACCAGCAGCTTACGTTTCCTGACCGGGATGCCAGCGTTCGTCTCCCCCAGATCGACCGATTTCGCAACAGCGCCTTCCATGCGGAGAATGTCTACGAGGCCGGCCGGTTTACCGGCATGTCCATGGCGGGGCTGACCAGTGGGCACATGGTGAAGGGTATCCGGACACTCGGACCCAGGGACCTGACTCTCGAATTCTCTGACTCTCCTTCGGCGATCGACTGGAGCAAGCAACAGACGGTATTTTCTCGAGCCCGCGCGCTGGGGCTCAACACGGCGGCGGTGGCCTGGTGGATTCCGTACTGCCGCATCCTGAACGAGAGCCTCACGGCCTGTGAGTGGTGGGCCGGCAGCAACCAGTACAACAGCACCGGGCGGAGACTGGGGGAAATCCTGGTCAACCAGATTCGGAGCCTGATGGAAACTCCTGCGCGGTCTCCGTTCGGTCAATCATTATGCACCCAGCGGCATGCCCACATGTATGGCGAGATGCTCGGCAGCGCCGAGGCGATGGTAAACCGGCGCGACATCGGGCTGCTGCTGCTGCACATGCCCATCCCTCACAAGCCCTATATATATGAGCGCGAGCGGGGCGACCTGAGCTACAGAAGCACGCCGATCCTGAGCTTCTTTGACCGCCGGCGAACGGCGTACCTCGGCGCGCTGGAACTGGTGGATTCGACCGTGGGAGAGATCCGCCGATCGATGGAGCAGGCGGGCACCTGGGACGACACCACAATCCTGTTAAGTTCCGACCATGGGCTCCGCTCACCGCGCCCGGACGGCAAG
>DASQHA010000210.1:0-7010 GCA_035632335.1 Terriglobales bacterium | reverse complement strand
CTCAGCCGCTGGCTTGCCGGCGTCGGCTTAGCCGGGCTTTGCCCGGCTGGGCAGGTGAGGACACCTGCCCCTACGCGGGTCGTGGTGGAGGACGGCTGCCGTGAAGTCTTCCACGACACACGTAGGCCCAGATGTCCTCATCTGGGCGGGCGAGCGAAGCTCGCCGAGGGTTGTGGTTTGCTGCATCGGCCAGCCCGGTTTAAATAGCCGAGCTTTGCTCGGCCGGGCAGGCGGGACACTGCCCCTACGCAAAGCAACAAACTTATGACCATATCGCAATCCATCGCTTTCCTCTTCCCCGGCCAGGGCTCGCAGGCGGTCGGGATGGGCAAAGAGCTGGCGGAGAAATATTCCGTCGCGCGGCAGACTTTTGCCGAGGCCGATGAAGCTCTCGGCTACAAGCTTTCCCAGTTGTGCTTCGAAGGTCCGGAAGAGAAACTGCGGCTGACGGAAATCACGCAGCCTGCGATTCTGACGGCCTCGGTTGCTGCCTGGCGGGTCCTCCGCGAGAAAGGCGTCACTCCCAGCTTCGTCGCCGGACACAGCCTGGGAGAATACTCGGCCCACGTTGCCGCCGGCACGCTAAATTTCCCCGATGCGGTGCGCACCGTGCGCAACCGCGGCAAGTATATGCAGGAAGCCGTTCCAGTAGGCGTCGGCGCCATGGCCGCGATCCTGGGGATGGACCTGGAGAAAGTTACTGCTATATGCGCCGACGCCGCCCAGGGCGAAGTCTGTGAGCCCGCCAATATCAATTCCGCGGAACAGATCGTCATCTCCGGCCATGCGTCGGCGGTCGAGCGCGCCACCAGGCTGGCCGGGGAACGCGGCGCCAAGCGCGCCGTCATGCTGCAGGTCAGCGCGCCTTTCCACTGTTCACTGATGAAACCGGCGCAGGACCGGCTGGCGGCGGATCTAAGGTCGTTGGGATTTCAGAAGCCGGCAATTCCGGTTGTCTGCAATGTCGACGCGGCATCAATCGCAGACGCGGACGCTGCTCGCGATGCGCTGGTGCGCCAGGTCACAGGCGCGGTGAAATGGGAACCGTCCATGCGCCTGCTGATCGCAAAGGGCGTCGAGGTTTTCGTGGAAGTGGGTCCCGGGAAAGTTTTGTGCGGGCTGATGCGCCAGATCGACCGCTCGAAAACATGTCTCAACATTGCCGACGAGGCGTCTCTGCAGAAGACTCTGGAACTGCTCTCCGCAAAATCCTAGGCGGCAGGTCAGTGAAACAGAAGTTCGCAAGGCGGCGGGCTTAGGGTCCGGTCGGATTTCTCCACCCACAATTGAGCGTGCTCGGCGCGGTCATTGACAATCACATCCACGACCACGCCGCTGGCTCCGCTCGAGCAGGTGCTGGCGCCATTCACTTTGTAGCTGTTGATCACGCCCCACTGTCCGCCCGTGCCCCAGTCCTGGATGAACTGGTTCAGGGGGTATCGGGAATATTTCGCAGCATGCTCTTTCCATTGCGGGTCGGCAAAATAAATGCCGTAAGCCGTCTCGTAGTCCTTGCTTTTGAGCGCGGCGAAAAACCTGTCGACCACCCGCTTTTCGGGCAAGTAACGGTTCATCCACACCACGGCGGCCAGCAGGATGACGACGATCAGACCGGCAATGATCCGAATCCTGCGCCGGCGGGCCGGCCCGGGATCGTACGGTGTGGCATCCATCAGGGTCATGGTTCCCTAAGCATAATAGATTGCGGGACGGAGGTAAAAGTTCCCGTTGCCGGTGTGGTCGCGGGCGACTCGCCCGCGAGAGTCGATCGAAACCACGGTAGCGCGGGGCACTCTTAGCCGGGAATCGATCTGAACGTCAAAAGCCGCGGGTGGGCCGCTGCGGAAAAACAAAGTCAACCTCAAAAACCGCGGGCGGGTCGCCCGCGACCACACGTTCTGTGCGCCTACAGGGTGCGTTTGAACAGAGGGGTTGCGATGCTCAACGCCACCACCGCGAACAGAGAGAGATAAATGATGTCCGGCACAATCGCCGACAAGCCGGCTTCTTTCAGCAGCAGGGTCTTGAAACCATGTACGGCGAAGGAAAAGGGATCCACTTTGGCGATCGCGCGCAGCCACCAGGGGAACGCCTGGATGGGGTAGACCGCGCCGCTGGGGAAGAACAGGAGCGTATTCAGGATGCCAAAGATGGCGCGTGGCACTAGCGGATCGTCGACTCGTACCACCAGCAGAAACATCATGGTATTCAGGGCCGCGGCGGTCAGCGTAATCATCAGCAGCAAACCGACCGCGGTGGAGAAGCTGAAAAGCGTGCCCACGCCGGCCAGCAGACAGCCCACCACCGTGATCACTACTCCCACCATCACCGCCTTCACCACGCTGGCCGCGTTCAGCCCTAACACAAGTTCGGCCTTGGTGATGGGAGTGACCAGGTAGCCTTCATGGACTCCGCGGGCCTTGTCGTCGATGTAGAGCATGCCACCGCCGATCATCACCGACATAAAGATGGCCAGCGTGATCGAACCCGGCAGCAGAAATTTCATGTATTCGATATAGGGATAGAGTTCCACAATCTGCAGCACTGTCTTCTGCAGGAGGCGCGGCTCGACCACGGGATTATTCAGCGCGTTGGTAATCTGGGTGAGCGAGTCCTCGAGAGCTCCGCTCATGAAGTTGTCGCTGTTGTCCACCACCAGGGCGATTTGCGGCCGGTCCTGCTCGTACACGCGGCGGGAATATTGGGGAGGAATGATGACCGCGCCCTCGATTTTCCCGTTGCGCACATCTTCCATGGCCTGCTTCTGGTCGCGGTAGTAGATGGGCTCGAAGGTCCGCATGTTGGCGCGGACGGAATCAAAGGCTTCGCGGATCTTCAGCGCCTGGGTCCCGCCGTCCTGGTCCACCAGCCCCAGGCGGGCATCGCGTATTTTGCCGCCGAAGGCATTGCCCAGCACGATGAGCTGCACCAGCGGGAAAATCATCGACACCATCATCAGCGCCGGGGAGCGGAAGAATTTCCGCAATTCACGTTCGACAATGGCGAGCGTCCGGTTCATGGCTGCATTCCTGGTCTGGGCGGCATGACGAAGCCCTGCGCTTTTACCAGTTCGTCGCGCAGCTGCCGTCCCGTGTAATGGACGAAAACGTCGTCCAGGCTGGTGTTCTGCACCGAAAGAGATTTCACGACTACCCCGGCATGTACCGCCGTTTCCACCAGCTCGGTGGTGGTCCGCGATCCGTCGCCGGTCAAAACGCGGTACATGCCCGCGCCTTCATGCTGCACCGAAGTGACGCCATTGAGTTCGTGCAAGGTTTTCTCCCAATCCGCGGGAGCGTTCTCGAACTGGGCTTCAATCACGTTGGAACCGGGCACACTGGCCTTCAGCGCCGGCGGAGTATCGAGCGCCACCAGCTTGCCGTGGTCCACGATGGCGATGCGGTCGCACAGCCGGTCGGCTTCGTCCATATAGTGGGTGGTAATCAGGATGGTGAGCTGGCGGTGCGATTTTATGTTGGTCAGCATTTCCCACACGGCCACGCGGGAGACGGGATCCAGCCCGGTCGTGGGTTCATCCAGAAAAAATATTCGTGGACTGTGCACCAGTCCGCGCGCAATCTCCAGGCGCCGCCGCATGCCGCCGGACAGGGTCTTGGTCTGCGCCCCGCGCCAGCGGGTGAGGTCCACAAGTTCCAGCAATTCGTCGATGGCCGCCTTGCGCTTTTGCGCCGGCACGTCGTAAAGCTTGGCGTAGATGTTCAGATTTTCCTCGATGGT
This sequence comes from Terriglobales bacterium, assembly GCA_035632335.1. Lineage (GTDB taxonomy): Bacteria > Acidobacteriota > Terriglobia > Terriglobales > Acidobacteriaceae > JAIQFF01. The sequence continues at coordinate 3,272 of DASQHA010000210.1, read as the reverse complement.
GAGGTCGAGGTCGCTGGTGAGCGCCTGCGGAATGACGCCGATGGCGCGGCGCACCCCGTTGGGATCCTTGCTTACGTCGTGCCCGGCAACCCGCGCCGAGCCGGAGGTGATCGGGATCAGCGTGGTCATCATGCGGATCAGGGTGGATTTCCCGGCGCCATTGGGGCCCAGCAGTCCGAAGATTTCTTCTTCCTTCACGTTGAAGGAAACGTCATTGACGGCAGTGAAGTCGCCATACTTCTTGACGATGTGGTCCACTTCGATGGCGTTGCCGGGGTTGATGGGCTTGACTCGCCCATCGGCCGCGGGCTCTCGCGCACCTGACGCGCCATTCGGTTTGAAATCAGCAACCATGGTGGACCGTCAATCTGAAACTCGAAATCACTGCTGTTTCTCCAGGGCCGGGCCGGTGTTGGAAGCGGCTTTGATCTGGTCCGGTGAAACCAGGACTTCCGCCGTCATGCCGGGCACGTAAGCCTCCTTGGGATTGGCCAGGCGGACTTTGAGCACGATGGTCCGGATGTCGCGCTTGCGCCGGCTGACGTCCCGCTGGGTGGCGAAATCGGCTTCCGGCGCCTTGAAGAACACTTTGCCGGAAGTGATGGTGCCGCCGGGCAGGCGAATGCGCAGCGTGTCGCCCAGGCCGATGTTGTCGGCCTCGGTTTCCGGAATCGCGGCCCGCACCCAGGTGTCGCTCAAATCCACCAGAGTGACAATGGGCTGCCCGGGGGTCAGAACTTCGCCTTCCAGAGCGGCGCGCACCGAGACGGTGCCGCTCACCGGCGCGTAAATCTTGGTATAGCCCAGGCGGACTTCGGCTTCCTTGAGTTGGGCCTCGGCGTTGGCCAACTGTCCACGCGTGGATTGCACCGTGCTCGCGGCCGCATGCGCCTGGTGGATGTTGGCCAGCGCGGTATTCAAATCGGCTTCGGACGCGCTCACCTGGTCTTTCAAGGATTGCACCGTCGCCACCTGCGCCTTCAGATTGCTCTCCGCCTGCACCCGGTCCTGATCGGAGGCCACTCCCTGGTTCGCCAGCTCAATCATGCGGCGGCTGTCGCTCTCGGTGCGTTGCAGCGTGGCTTCCGCCTGCAGCAGCTGGGCGCGAGCCGCCTGCAATCTGGCCTGGGCGTTCACCACGTTGCTCGAAGTCGATCCATGTGTCGCCTGGCTGGTGGCCTGGGTGGCGGAAACCTGCGAACGCAGGCTGTCGATCATGGCGGCTGCGGCGCGGGCTTCCGCTTCCAGTTCCGACGGATCCAGCACCGCGATCAAATCTCCCTGCTTGATTTTCGTGCCTTCGTCCACCAGCAGCTTGGCAATCCGCCCCTGTATCTGCGGGCTGACGATGACCTGGTTCGAATCCACGATGCCGATCAGCACCAGGTCGCTGGAGCGCGGGGTAGAAATAAAATAGTAGGCTGTTGACGCGGCCAGGATGATCGCGAGCACGATCAGAAATCGATTGCGCGGGTTCACTTACGCTCTCCTTTGGAAATCGCTTGCTGCGTGAACAGTGCCGCCGAGATGAAATCCAGCACCGAGGCCCGGCGGGCGGCGACCAACTCCGGCGCCAGGGGGTCGATCCCTCTGACCATGCGCATAACCGGCGCGTTGATGAAATGAAACACGATGATCGAGATCATGGAAGGAACAAAGTGCTCGGGATCCACAGGACGGAAATCGCCCGAAGCCTGGCCTTCCCCGATGACGGATGCAACTTTGCCGAACAACGGAAGAAAGTATTGCTTCGCAATGCGCTGCAGATGCGGCGCTTTGCCGCGGACGGCGCGCATCATTTCACTCTGCGTGATCCTGGGGTACAGGGGATGGCCGGCGATGTAGTCGAAGTGCGCCCCCACGTAGGCCAGCAATTTCTCCCGCGGCGGCAGGTCGCTCGAGAGCGCCTCGCTAACGCTTTCTATCAGACCGCTAAAGACGAGATCGAGGACGGCACCGTAAAGCGTTTCCTTGTCCTTGAAGTAGTAATACAGCAGTGCCTTGTTGACTCCGGCAGCGCGCGCGATGGCATCAGTGCGCGCTCCGGCCACGCCTTCGCGGGAGAATTCACGGACCGCTGCCTGCAGGATCGCGGCCCGGCTTTCTTCCGGGCGTCCGCGGGAACCCAGGCGCGGTTTGGTGAGTGTGCCTTTCATGATCGTATTAATTAACCAGTTAGTTAGATAATACAGGAGCGCCCGGGGATGCACAATACATTTTTGCGCCCGTAACAAATACAATCGAAGAGCTTTAGATCGCCTAAGGAGGACCATGAAATACCGGAAACTCGGCCGCACCGGCTTTGAAGTCAGCGAGATGGCCCACGGACTATGGGGGATGAGCGGATGGAGCGGCTCGGACGACAAAGAGTCCCTGGCGGCCTTGCAGCTGGCGACCGATATGGGTTGCAACTTCTTCGACACTGCCTGGGCTTACGGCGAGGGCAAGAGCGATGGCCTGCTGGGCGAAATTTTGTCCCGAAACCCGAAGAAGCGCTTATATGCCGCTTCAAAAATCCCGCCCATGAATCGCAAGTGGCCGGCCCGGTCCGCCTACAAGTATCAGGATGTTTTTCCCGCCGGTCATGTTTTCAAGCACGCCGACCTGATCCGAAAGAAACTCCGGGTCGACGCCATCGACCTGCTGCAATTTCACGTCTGGGACGATAGCTGGACAGATGAACCGGAATTTCGCAGCACGGTCGAGAAGCTCAAGCGGGACGGAACCATACTTCACTTCGGGCTCAGCCTCAACCGTTGGGAACCGGACAACGGCCTCAAGGCCTTGCGCACCGGACTGGTGGACGCAGTGCAGGTAATTCACAACATTTTCGATCAGGCGCCCGAGGACAATCTCTTTCCGCTTTGCCGGGAGCTGAATATCGGAGTCATCGCCCGCGTGCCGCTCGACGAAGGCAGCCTAGGAGGAAAGATAACGCTGGAAACGAAATTCCCCAAGGGCGACTGGCGTGCCATGTATTTCGGTCCGAAGAACCTAGGCCCCACCATCGAGCGCGTGGAAAAATTAAAAGCGTTGCTGCCGCCCGGAATGACGCTGCCGCAGATGGCGCTGCGCTACATCCTCTCCTTCCCCGCCGTGAGCACAATTATCGTAGGGATGAGAAAGCCCGAGCACGTGCGGCAGAATATTGCCGCCAGCGATGCCGGACCGCTGGATGCGGCGCTGCTGCGCGCCTTGAAGGCCCATCGCTGGGACCGCAAACCCGAGCCTTGGGCCGATTGATTGCGGTGTCATCCTGAGCGGAGTAGCGG
>DASQHA010000209.1:0-10486 GCA_035632335.1 Terriglobales bacterium | reverse complement strand
CCCCCACCCAGCCCCGCTATTGCAGGGGCGGAGGGGTCATGCCTACGAATGTCGTGCCTAGAAATTTGCCTTGAGCGGTGAAATTCCAGGTGAATATGGCCGACCCGGCATGCGCGCAAGCGTGGCATCCATTGATCAGGGGATAGCCCACTGTAAATTGCACCCCGCCGTTCGGACCGGCCTGCGAGTTGGGCCAGGTCTTTCCATCGCGGTCCCCGGGCCACACATCAACCTGGGGAAATTGCACCTGCAGGTCCTTGAACTGAGGAGTGTTTTTCATGCCTTTTCGATCGAGCTGAGCTAAATTCTCGACATTGACGATCCGCGGCTCTCCGTTGATCAGCAGCAGGCCGTGGTTGGTATTGGCGCGCAAAGGATAGGTGATCCATGCGAAATCGACCGGGCCAACCGCCTGGAAGCCGGTCATGATGCCGACATCGCCGTGACTCTGCTGGTAGAGCTCGCGGGTGAAGCTCACGGCATCGGGCGGAGCTCCGGCCTTCGCCATCTGGTCGATCACGCATTCCGCGAAACGGTCAGGAGCCGATTTGTCACAGGCCGCATGGGCGCCGGCCATGAACGACTCCGGCAACTGCCACACCGCGGATGCCCCCAGCCGGGCCGGCGCAGCCGCGAGCGCGGAGGTCACCGAGCCAACGACGCAACCGGCAAGAAAGAGAGTCGCGGAGAAGCGAAAGAGCTGGCGCATATCCGTCCTTCGGGAAGGCATCATTCTAAACACCGGGTCGAAACTTGCCTACTCCCTGGTCGCTTCCGCATAGCGGCGGAAAAAGCTGTCCGCCTTCCACTGCGGGCGGTTCGCGTCGTTCGCCACTTTGATCATGAGCTTCCGGATAATGTCTTCGTACTTGCCTGCCGCCCCCAGATCGACCGGCTGATTCACGTCGTCCGACGGCGCGTGATAACGATAGGTCAGCCAGTCCTGGTAGATTTGCTTCTCCTCCGGCGTGGTGGGAGCAATATCGAGCGCCAGCGCCGGAATGCCCTGACGAATGAAGCTGTACTGATCGCTGCGCACGAACACATTTCTCAACGGCTGGGGATCCGGTTGGACGGAAACGCCCTCCGACTCCGCCACCTGCCGCGCCGCATCGCCGAGATCCGACTCGGCCATTCCCAGGACCGTGAGCATCTTCAGCGGAACCAGAGGCCGGAACATATCGATGTTGATGTCCGCCACCATGGATTTCCGGTCCACCGTCGGATGGGCCGCGAAATACTTGGAGCCCAACAGACCTTTCTCTTCTCCGGTGACAAACACAAACAGAAGCGAACGTTTCAGGTTCTCGGGATGTTTCTTCAGCGACGCGGCCACATCAAGGAGCACGGCAACGCCGGATGCGTTGTCCATGGCGCCGTTGTAAATACGATCTCCATTGACGGGCTCGCCAATTCCCACGTGATCAATGTGGGCGGAGAGAACCACATACTCATTTTTCAGCTGGGCATCGTTCCCCGGCAGCCGGGCCACCAGGTTCGCCGACTCCACCATCTTCTTTCGTACTCTGGCTTTCGCCTGAATGGAGACGTTCAGCGGGAAACGCGGCAGCGGTTGACGGCTCTTGGCCAACTCCGCCAGCTCCGCGAAGCTATGCCCGGAACCGGCAAACAATTTGTCCGCATGCGCCGGATTGAAATAGAGCGCCAGGTTCTCTCCTGCGGTCTCGTTGAACTCCGCTCCCGCCAGTTCCATGCTGGGATGCAAACGGTTCAGCGAGGTGCGCGTCCAGGGTACGTCCATCGAGGCGGGGTTCGGGATCGAGATGATTCCCACTGCGCCCGCTTCGTGAAAGGCCTTCCAGCGTTCTCCCGCGGTTTGATGGTGCGCGGCCAGCGCCGAAGGAATCTGCGAGGGTGAGCCGGTGATCAGGACCGCGACTTTGCCCTTAAGGTCTAGTCCGGCAAGATCGTCGGAGTCCTTTTCTGGAATGCTCAAGCCGTATCCGACAAATACCAGGGGAGCATCGACTTTCGGGGCCAGGTCAACCCGCGTGCTGAAGATCGCATCTTCGCCCAGGGTCAGCGGCTCGGCCTTGCCATCGCGAACCAGAGCGGCGCTCGATTCCTTTTCCACCAGTTGCCGCGATTCGAACTTCACCGGCTGGTAATACCCGTTTACGCCGGCGGGCTGAAGTCCCGCCGCCTGCAATTGACTGACGACGTAGGCTTCCGCTCTCTTCAGTCCGGGGCTTCCCGTATCGCGCCCCTCCATGTTGTCGGCAGCCAGGACTTTTATGTGCCCCCACCAGCTCCTGCCGTCAAAGGACGGTTGGCCCTGTTGCCCGAATGCCGGCACCAGAAGGATGATCGATAAGAACAGCCATGATTTTCGCAATGTGACTCCTCCAAGCAACTGATCCTGGAAAACGATCGAACGAATCTTAGACGTAGCCCAACCCAGCCAGGCGGTCGTGGACGATTTTTTGTGATTCCTCATCTGAACCTCCGCCCCGGCCCTTCTTTTCCATTCCGGCAACCAGCGAACGGCCCTGCATGGTTTCTGGAATCTCGTATCCTGCGAGGTCCAACAGGGTAGGAGCCATGTCCAGCAGGCTCGCCCCTTCGTACTCGCCGCTGAGCGGACAGTTTGGCGCGGTCAGAATGAACATTCCATATTGCGCGTGGTTGCAGCCGTCGGGGCCGGTATCGTTTTCCTGAAGGTGGAGTTTCGCGTGTCCGACCGTTCCAATCGAACGCCAGTACAGATCCCCGAAATGGACGATCAAATCGGGCGCCACGTTGCGCACATGGCGATAAATCTCCTGGGGCTTGAACACCGGCGATTTCATCACTTGACCGTTCTCGCCGGGAAGCGCCTCGAGGCGCGCTTTCATCTCATTCTGGAAAGACTCGTACTGGGACGCGGGTATCACGCCCTGCGGCTCGCGTCCCTGCACATTGAAAAACACGCGCGCATAGTATCCGCCCTCGCTCCAGGCTTTCGTTTTGCTCCAGTTCACATTCAGCTTTTCGAATGGCGTCAATGTCTTGGGGTATTCATTCAGGACCAGTAGGCCTTCGCGGATCAGCCATTCGTTGATGGCAAAGCCGCCGTCCAGGCGCTGCGCGCCGTGGTCTGAAACCACCAGCACCAGGGTGTCGTCGTCCAGCAGTTCGAGAACGCTGCCAATCTGCTCATCGAGCAAGCGGTAGTATTCCGGAATCGCGTCCAGATAAGGATTGTCCGGCTCAAACTGCACGTGCCGGGGATCGAAATAGTTCCAGAAGCCGTGGTGCATGCGATCGAGGCCAATGTCCACAAAGTGGAAATAATCCCATTCCTGCTCGGTCAGCAGCCAGCGCACCACCGCCCACTGTTTGCCGTTCATGGCAAGAATCTCTTCCTTGAGCCAGTCTTTTTTGTCGGTGCGAAAGTTTTTCACATCCACCGGATACTCTCCCACCAGTTCGTTAATCTGGGCCTTGAGCGCGGGGGGATAGGTAAAGTCATTCTTGACCGTGTCCGGCGTCAGAAAACAACCGACGCTGATGCCGTTTACCCGCCGCGGAGGATAGTTTGGCGGCACTCCGACGATGATCGACTTCCTGCCTTCCCGCGCCAACTGGTCCCAGATGGCGAACGTCTTGATGGACGCCGAGTTGGCGAAGGCGAGCTTGTTGTAAGAATGATCGGAACGGTTACGGAACCCGTAGACGCCGAGCGACCCCGGGTCCTGGCTCGTGCTCATGCACATCCAGGCGGGAACGGTGATGGGAGGGATGACGCTCTCCAGGCGGCCGTAGACGCCGAGATCCATCAGGCGGCGTAGGTTCACCAGCCGCTCATCGCCGAAGATGACTTCGGGGGCGGCGCAATCCAGTCCCAGCACGCAGATTTTCATGAGGCCTGAGCCATCCGGGTCAGAGTCGTGCCGGTCAGAGCAACGGCGCGCCTTCCATGGATTCGGGCACCGCCACCCCGAGATACTTCAGGACGGTGGGCGCCAGATCGATAATTCGGGCCTGCTGCTGCAGGCTCGCGCGATTCATAAACAAAATGCCAGGAACCGATTCCGGATCCACAATGTGGTCCCCACTCCAGCGGCGCAGGTTGTCTTCCAGCATCGATTGCGAAAAGCCGCCTACCGCGCTCTGCCAGGAAACCCGGAAACCGCGATGGAAATTTACCAGCAGGTCGGGTGAATTCCCCACAAACGCCCCCGAGTATAACGCCTCGCGGCGCGATACGCTGCGAATCGCCGCCCGCTGCGTCTGCGCATCGGGAAAGTCAGCCAGGCCGGTCTGGATCGCGTTGCGTACCCGTTCCGCTTCGCCTCCCTCTTCCAGAATCCCGCCGCTTTCGCGCCCTTTGAAGTTCAGATAGATGCCTCCCAGGCCAACCGCGTAGGCATAGGTCTTCGACCAGTCCACCGCGGCGAATCCGTCGCCCAGATCTTCTCCCGGCTTGCGGCTGTCTTTGAGCGCCAGCAGCCCGTTCTGCCACAACCAGGTGTTGGTGTCGAACGCGCGACGGAAGGTCCCGAAGCCATGATCGGAGAGCACGATCAGCAGGGTATTCTCGTCCGCCTTTTCCAGAACCGGGGAGAGCAGAGCGTCGCAGCGCCGATAATGTTCTTCGATCCGGGTGGCGAGTTCGGGTGAGAGGCCGGGCTCAAAGCCGGGATGTTCACGATCGCGGAAACGCCACAGCATGTGCTGCACCCGGTCCGGCGTATCGAACAGCATGAAGAAGAAACCTTCGCTGAAGCGATCGAGTTCGAAACGCATGGCACGCTCGCGCTCGCTCAGCACCAGTTCGCACTGCTGCAGGTAGGCGGCCTCATCCAACCGGCCGTTGTTCAAACCATTGTGGTCTTCCGCCATGCCGAGCGTCGAAAACAGGCCGATCTTGTCGGCCAATTCCCGGGCGTAATCTGCCGGGGCGGAAACCGGAAACATGGGCGTCGCGGGATCGAAGTTGACGGCTGAAAGATAAAACTCCAGGTGGGGCTCAAGCTGCCGGAAATAAAATCGCGCGATTCCCGTCACCGACTGCAACATGGAAAACTTGAATTTGAACCGTACCCACTCGCTCCAGCCCTTTTCCGGAATTTCGATTTTTGCCGGCGAGCCGCCGGTCTGAATCACCAACCGCCGCGCCGCCTTGTCGACGCGGACACGCACTTCGCAGGAAGTATCGGATGCGGGCGAGGTTTTCGTGTTGCGCGGTCCGATCACCCGGGTCACAACCTCAGCTCCCGAATCGGGCGGCGAGTCGAGAAAAATGAGCTGCTCGTTTTCCTGCGCCACGGCCGTCCTGTCCTGGGTATAAAACGTGCCTTTGCTCTGGCTGCCGCGCACATCGGGAACGCCCACTCCAGACAGCATCCGGCCTTGCAAGGCTTCCGGAGGGAAAGTGCAGGGACAGCGCAAAACCGTGCTGGGAATGGCCGCCGCCGAGAGCGTTTGCCACAGCGGCACGCCGCTTCGCCGGTTCACCACCCGGGGCTGAGCCAGCATGCTTTTGGGCCGCTCGAATCGGGTCAGGGCAACGTCGGGCAAATAGGTTTCCGGATCGCGACAGATGAAATCAAAGATCCCGTGCGCGCCCGGGTTGGCGCCGGTGGCAAATGACGACCAGGCTACAGGAGTTTGCGCCGGGTACGTGGTTTGCAGGCGGGAATAGCTGCCGGAGGAGCGAATTTTGGCGAGGTTCGGGAGTTCTCCGCGTCCCAGCATTGCTTCCACAATGCCAGGCTCAAGCCCGTCCAAACCGATGACAATCACTTTTCTGCGCAAGCAGCGGACCCGGAATTACGGAGTTCCTTTGGGACTATCCTTGGGAGAATCGACGGCGGCAGGGGCAGCCGAGCGGCTGAATTTCCGTACGACTTTAAAAAAGATACCCACGACCTTGTTCCAGAAGATCAGCAAAAGGCCGAGCACGCTGGCCAGCCCCGACGTCACCGTCATCACCTGGTCGGGACCAGCGTAGAGTGCCAGTAGTTCGAATCTCATGAAAACTCCTGTGACCTGGTTTCTGCCCAAACCTGGTGTGAATATCCTGACCACGATCTTAACACCGCTGGTATTCCATCCCCAGTAGCAGGCTGGCTCCGCGCCGCAAGGCGAGTGTGATGCGGCCTATTGGCCCACAGCCTTGGCGGCAGCTTCTGAAGGCACCACGCCTTCCTGGAGCTGCAGCTGGTAGGGCATCTGGACACCGGCTTGTCCGTTCCAGTCGGATACGCGTATCTGTAATTCTACTTGAGACTTACCGCTTCCCGGCACCAAAATCTCCAGCCGGGCATTGGTATTGACCCCGGGATCGATATCGTCATTCACGCAGATGTCGTCGAAAGCATCGGGGGTCGGATCGGCGATTCCCGGCGCCGGGATGTGATCGTCGCCCGGATTCCGGCAAGTCTGGTAGGGCTGTCCATTCTCGTCCAGGATCTCGACCACGGGATCCAGGCGGTTCGTCGCCGGGGGCAGGGGTTCGGCGCGGATTTCGACCGCCAGCCTCGATCCCGGCTCCGCCTCTACCCGGTAGTAATCGTCGATGGTCCGGGCTGGTTCGTGCCGGAGCTTGTTTTCCCGGGCGTCGAAGCGGCCGTTGTGCAACGCGATCGCGGTTGTGGTGCGGCCTTTTTCCGAGGATCGCGCCAGCAGGGTTTCCAGCCGCGAGTTTAATTCTCGCGACACCTGCCGGCCCCCGGCGGTGTTAACCAGGTTGTTCGATTCGCCCGAATCGTGGACCCAGTCGTAGAGCTGGTCTCCCAGTTCTTTGTGCACAATCAGGTGCCAGCGGGCGGTCACCACCGATTTCATGGGGCCGTCAGCGGCGGTGGCGATCAGCTTTCCGACTGCCTTGTTCTCATCGGAAATGATGTCATTTTTTGAGACTTCAGAAAGCGCGTCGGGCCAGTCCGGGGCCACCGTGGAAGTCGTCCAGAGAGCATTCAATGGCGGTCCTGGAAAAATCTTCTGCCCTGCCCCGCCCAGCAGCGCCATGATGGTCGCCGGAAGAGCGGAGCTGGTTACTGGCGTGCGCACCCGGACACCGGCAGGAACATGCCCCGGATAGCGGATCACGATGGGCACGTGGATCAATTCCCAGTAAAGCGCCTGGCCGTGGTAGGTCAGTCCGTGCTGTCCCAGCGACTCCCCATGGTCCGCAGTAATGATGACCAGCGTATTTTTCGAGAGATCGCGCTGGTCGAGGGCCTGCATGAGGCGCCCGATAGCGTCGTCTGCATACTTGATGCCGGCATCGTACTGGTCCATGCGGCTGCCGTGGTCCCAGACAGGTTTCGGGTAGGTTGGGGGACCGCCGTAGGGGTAGTGCACATCGAAGTAGTTGAGAAAGGCCAGGAAAGGATGGTCGCCGCCGCGGTCAATCCAGCGCAAGACCTCCTGGTTCACCACCTCGCCTCGCTTACGAACTCCCTGCGCGCCGCCGTAATTGCCCGATCCCTCCGAATCCTTGTCCAGCAGCGAATCCATTCCCAAAATGCGAAGCGCGCGCTTCACCTTGCTCTTGTCGCTGCGGTTCAGATACAGACGCGCAAACTCCCTGCCGTACAGGGTGCGGATGAACATGTCGCTGGGCGAATGGAAATAGTCTTCGAAGTGGACAAAGCCTCGGCCAAACCCAAGGTCCCGGGTAAAGAAGGTGCGATTGGCGGAAAAAGCGCCGGTGCGATACCCCTTCTTCATGAGCGCTTCTCCCAATGTCGGCAAGCCGTTGGGACTGAACGCTTCCGAGCTGAGCACCGGCATCTGCCCAATCTTGTCCATACCATGCTCATACTGATAACGGCCGGTCAGCAAGGAAGCATGCGAAGGAAAAGTCCACGACGACGGCGAGATGGCGTTCTCGAACAACACTCCCTGCGTGGCCGCGTGATCGATATTGGGGCTGGTGTTCCGGGCATATCCGAAAGACGAAAGATGATCGGCCCGCAGGGTATCCACCACGATGACGAGAACGTTGGGCGCATTCGCATCGGCCGGCGGCAGCTCCGCGACTGCCTTTGCTTCCCTGAGCCAACGGCTGCCCTGGATTCCAGCCCAGGCGAGGACTGCCGTCCCCAGCACCAGCGGCAGCGTCCGCCTTACAAACTGCAGTGTGGACGCCTCGTGCTTTGCCACCCAGCGGCCTAAGGCGACTCCCACGCCGGTGGCCAGCAACAGGCAACTGAGATGGGAAAGACGGCCGGTCACGGTGAGCCAGTCGTAGGTGGTAAGCGCGGTGAGCAGGGCGATCGCGGCCTGCATGGTTCGAAGCTTCGGAACCAGCAGCCCCAACGCCCCCAGCGCCAGCGCCAAGACAGAAAACCAGATGAGATCAACGACAGGCGAGATCCAGATGATCGGCGCCGAGACATGCAGGTTCGGTCCCCAGCGTTCCCAATTGATTCTCTGGAAGAGCAGCAGGCCGGTGCCTTCAACCAGGCCGGCGGCGATTCCGAACCAGAGGGCGAGAAGCAGAATTGAACCAATGCGCGGGGGTGACCCGGTAGCGGGAGGCGACTCAGTTGTCGTTGGCGTACTCGACACTGCACCCCAGTGTACGCCAAATACACAACCGCACAATCAGCAATGCAGGCTCGGGTCAGGACAACTCGGAGCGGTAGAAATGGCGCCGTTCAAACAGGCTCATGGGCAATTCGAAGACCTTGGTTTCCCCCACCGCGAAGGAGAATTGCTTGCCGCATTCGGGGCCTGGGCAGGTCGTGTTCAGACTTTCCTTTTTAGCTTCCCTGGTCATTTCGCGTTCGACAACCACCCAAGTGCCGCACTTGGGGCAGGTTATGCAGGAGCAGACGATCCGATCAGACATTTGACCTTAGTGTAAATGATTTTTTCGTTCTGAGAATCCCGAAGGAATGATCACTCAGTCTTCTTTTTTCCATAGCGCAACTGCCACTGCACATGCCGCAGGATGCCCAGCCACGCTTCAACATCCTGGGCGGAAAGCTTGAGGCGGCGCACCATGCGGCGAATTCGTTGCTCGGTCTCGGCGGCCCGCTGCGGCAACATGTAGCTGCTGCTGCTCAGCACGTCGGCCAGCAACGCCGTGACCAGCTCGATTTCCCCTGCCGTCGCCAGCATCTGCTTTTCGGATCTTCCGGCCGCCCGCCCGTCGCGAATCAATTCGTACAGGCATATGGCGACCGCCTGTCCCAGATTCATCGAAATATTCTGTTCCACGGTTGGAATACGAATGAGCCAGTGGCAATGGCTGAGGTCCTGCTTCGAAAGCCCATATCTCTCCGAACCAAACAAGAGAGCGACCGGGCCGGACCGCAGATGCTTGCGGATCAGGCGGCCGCCGGTTTCCAGGCGCCGCAGCGGGTGATGCAATTCGCGGTGGCGGACGGCAGTTGTCCCCACCACCAGGGTGCAGTCGGCTACAGCACCGGCCACGGTGTCATATTCCTCCGCGCTGGCCAGGAGATCTGCAGCGCCCACGGCTGAGACGGCCGTGCGGAAGGCCTTTTCGTAAGGATTTACCACGCGCAGCCGGGAGAAACCAAAATTGCTCATCGCCCGCGCTGCGGCGCCAATATTGAGCGGGTTCCGCGACGAGACCAGCACTACGCGCAAACCATCGAGTTCAAGCGCAACCGGCAAGACTGGCTATTCTAATCCAAACAAATGTGGGCGCGAGCGCCCGCGCTCGTGCGGGAGTCATCGGAGACCACCTGAGGATGACCGCCCCGACCGCTATCCGGCGGAGTTATGCTCCGCTTGTTTCGCTTTCAGCAAAGGCTGATCGAGCTTCGCTCGACCGGACAGCCGGGGCGGCTGTCCCCACGTGGTTTGTGGTAACTTCCGCACGAGCGAGGCGCTCGCGCCTACATTACGATGGGTTGTGAACCGATTCGGCGCCCCGGATCAACGTGGGTAGCACTGCGCCGAGGCCAGCTTTGTCCTGCGGATCGCCGAGAGAGAAATAGAGCTTGCTGTAGAGCGGATAAAGCTCTTCGTAAACCTTCTGCGCGGATTTGTCAGGCTCGAAGACGCGGTTCGGCGGGCAGATCTTTTTCTGTGCGTCCTCGATGGTTTTGAAGGTTCCGGCCGCGAGGAACGCAAAGATTGCCGAACCCAGGCTGGTTACGCTCTTGCTCGGCACCAGCACGGGCCGTCCCAGCACGTTGGCATAGACCCGGTTCAACACGTCGTTCTTTTGCGGAATGCCGCCCGCATTGATGACGCGCTTGATATGGACGCCATTTCCCGCCATGCGGTCGAGAATCACGCGGGTATGGAATGCCGTGCCTTCGATGGCGGCAAACAACTCATCCTGGGCCGTGCTTTGCAGGTTCCAACCCAAAGTGATGCCGCGCAGGTTGGGATTGACCAGCACGGTGCGGTCGCCACTGTCCCAGGTCATGCGCAGCAGGCCGGTTTGTCCCGCGCGATAGTTCTCTAACCCTGTGCTCAACGTGGGCACGTCAGTTCCTGCGCGCGCAGCGATCGCGTTGAAAATGTCGCCCACAGCGGAAAGTCCGGCTTC
>DASQHA010000208.1:0-7215 GCA_035632335.1 Terriglobales bacterium | reverse complement strand
TTGGTGACCCCTTCTGCGGCATGCAGGGGCCGGTCTGGTTTGCGGGAGACAAGGTCAAAAGCGGCGGGCAGGAGTGTCCGCCCCACACTTACGGCGCTACTGACCGCGCCAGGGTTTGCATCACTTTGATGGTTTCGTCCCAGCGGGCGTCAGGATCGGGATCGGGCCAGGCGGCGGTTTGCACGATCACCACGTGCCGCTTGGGATTGACGTAAATGGTCTGGCCGTAGATGCCGAGCGCGGCAAACGCTCCATCGTCGTCATAGAGCAGCCACCATTGATATCCGTAGCCAAAATTCTGATGATCGTCTGGACCGTTCGGTTGCGGCTGCAGAACTTTGTCCTTCGCCTGGGTTGATGCCTTGATCCATTCTTCCGGCACGACTCGCTGACCTCCCAGCGCGCCGCCGTACATGGCCATCAGGCCAAAGCGGGCGTAGTCGCGCAAACGGACATTCAGAGCGGAGCCGGCGCACATCTGAGGTTGTTTGCGGCTGCGAAACAGAAATGCGTCGCCCTCGGGGCCGATCTTGCTCCACAGCTTTTCTTCCGCATAGTGATTGAGGGTCTGGCCGGTTGCCGCTTCCACGGTCATCCCCAGCACTTGCGAGTTGATGGTCTGGTATTCGAACTTCGTCCCCGGCTTGATCTTGGCTTTGATGGAAAGCGCCAGATCATGGAAGGAAGGCTCGCCGTGCAGCAGGGCCGAGGCGTACCGGCTGATGTCGGCATCAGGATTGGTGTACTCTTCGTCGAACTGGACGCCCGAGGACATCTCCAGCAGGTTCCTGATGGTGGTGTTGCGGTACCCGCTGCTGTCCTGCAGCCAGGGCAGGTATTTCACGACGGGATCATCCACACTCTTGATTTTGCCGTCTGCGATCGCGGCCCCGACCAGAACCGAAGTGAACGACTTCGACACTGAATTCGAGAGAAATCGCGACTCGCCATCCGCTCCGTGGAAATATTTCTCCAGCAGGATCTGGTTGTCGTGCAGGACCACAAATCCCACCACGTAGTTGCGGACAAAATATTCGTCGAGAGTGTGGCGCTGGTTGGCGTAGGTGTAGCTGGCGGAGAACGGAGCCGAGGGCTGGCGCAGGGCAAACACGGGACCACTGCGGTGAATCCAGTCCTGCTGGATATTCAGCTGGTCGATGTGATGGAAGTAATAAAGATTGTTGGGCGGGGAATAGAAGCTGTAGGGGCTGATGGCCCGGCGGGCTGGGTCCATCTTGTCGACGTCGATGGGGCCGGGATAGGCCTCTTTTGCTCCGGGCTGGGCAGCGGCCGGCGCTACGCAGGTGAACATTGCGGCGAGGAGCAGGGCAAGGATTGTGATCGGCTTCATGGTTGTGCACCGCCTTACTTAGTTTTGCGACGGCTTGGGTTATGAGGCCGCGCGGGCGAGTCCCCTTCGACTTCGCTCAGGGCAGGTCCGCGGCCACACATTCCAACTCGCCACAAGTCCAAGCTAGAACAGGGCTGTTGGTCTTCGCTTCCAGGTCTTTCCTTTTTCCTTGGCGATGTTTTCCATGTCGTTTACGTAGGCTCCGGCCTGGGTAAGAACGTGATGCAGGTCATTGCCGACGCTGATGAAGGTGAATCCCTTTTCGAGGAACTCACCTACCCGAGACGTGCCGAACAGGAAGAGTCCGAGAATGAGGTTATTCTTGCGCGCGCTGTCGACCAGTTTCTGGGTCGCGGCGCCGAGTTCGGGCGAAGTGTACATGTGAGGGAATTCGTATTTTTCATAGAGTCCCATCGACATGCAGAGATCATTCTGGCCGAGAAAGAGAATGTCCACGCCGGGCACGGCGGCGATCTCGGCAATATTTTCAATACATGAAGCGGTTTCCACCTGCAGGGCGACGATGCCGTTGTTATTAAAATTGCCGGCGTATCCCAGGAGTCCGGCCTTGTTCATGCTGCGCTGCGGAAAATAGACGGAGCGGGTGCCGACGGTGGGGTATTTGGTGCAGCTTACGGCCTGGCGCGCTTCCTCGGCGGTGTTGATGTAGGGGACGAGAACTCCGTCGGCGCCCATGTCGAGGGCCTGCTGGATTCCCGGGCGGTCATCGTATCCGCCAACGCGGACCATGGATTTTGCGCCGCCATTCGAAATTCCGGAGAGCATGGCGGAAAGCTTTTCATAGCCCATGGGTCCGTGCTGGGTATCGACCAGCAACCAGTCGTAGCCGCTGTGGGCCAGCTGTTCGGCGACGGTAGGGCTGTGCGCGTTCAAGAACAGGCCCATCTTGGGCGAGCCTTCACGCAACTGCTTTTTGAAATCTGCGCCACTAAGGGTGGCTTCGGGCATAGCGGATTCCTCCTGAGAGTAGTGAAAGGCCCATAGTGTAACCTACCCGACGCTGCGACCCTGGGGGAGTGCAATGAGTGCGTAAGAAACCGACTGTGACCGGCGGACACGTGAGTTCCAAGTGTTCCTGCCAATTCACGCTCCTGATAAGTAGGAGTCGGTGGCAAGCGCGCCGCGAGGAGGCAAATAGTGCTCTAACCTGGGGCGTGGAGTAAACTGAAGCCAGGCAGTAACTTGGATGACGTGCTTATGACCATCCCAGACCACATCATTACCAGGGACCCAGAGGTGTTGGGGGGGACACCTGTTTTTCGCGGCACGCGCGTGCCTTTCCAGGCATTGTTGGACTATCTCGAAGGCGGTCAAACCCTAAACGACTTTCTTGACGACTTCCCCACCGTGACTCGCGAAGCAGCGGTTCACGCCCTTGAGCATGCCAAGTCGCTCGTGGTCAGCCAACTGCGATGAAACTGCTGCTCGACGAGTGCGTACCCAGAAAACTTAAGAACAACTTGATCGGACACGAATGCCAGACCGTTCCTGAAGCGGGTTTGGCTGGAAAAAAGAACGGCGAACTTCTTTCTCTGGCGCAAGCAGCCGGATTCGAAGTGTTTGTAACCATCGATCGGGGTATTGAATACGAACAGAACCTCGTCAGGCGCGATATCGCCGTCATCATGGTTCGCGCCAAATCAAGCCGCCTTGCTGATTTACTGCCGCTGGTACCCGAAGTTCTGAAGCAGCTGCCCTTGGCCAAGAACGGAGAACTCACCCGGGTGGGCGGTTGATGGAGTTTTGAGCCCATTCCTTGCCTTCAGGCTACGCGGCCGGTGACTTCCAGCTTTGTTCCCAGCACAGTCAGGAATGCGGAGAGCCAGGCGGGGTGAGCCGGCCAGGCGGGCGCGGTCACCAGGTTGCCGTCGACGCAGGATTTGTCGATGGGCAGTTCGACATAGGTGCCGCCCGCTGCCGTGACATCGGGTGCGACTGCCGGATAACAACTGCAGCGGCGTCCCTTGAGCACTCCCGCGGCAGCCAATATTTGCGCGGCATGGCAGATGGCGGCGACGGGCTTGCTCTTGTCGAAGAAATGCCGCACCACTTCGAGGATTTTGGGATTCAGGCGCAAATATTCGGGAGCGCGACCTCCTGGAATGACCAGGGCGTCGTAAGTATCAGGTTTGACTTCGTCAAACGTCGCGTTGAGCATGAAATTGTGGCCGCGCTTTTCGCTGTAGGTCTGGTCGCCTTCGAAATCATGGATGGCAGTGCGCACCGACTCGCCGGTCTTCTTGCCGGGACAAACAGCATGCACGGTGTGGCCGACCATCTGCAGGGCTTGAAAGGGAACCATGATTTCGTAATCTTCCACGTAATCGCCGGCCAGAAGAAGGATGCGTTTTTCGGGCATGATGTTCTCCCCATATCTATTTTGCCAGATCAGGAGCGGGCGGGAGGTGAAGATTCTGCCATGATGCTGGAAGCCTGGCCCGGTCGGCTTCGCCGACCGGACGGCCGAGGGCGGCCGTCCGTAAGCGGTCAGCGGGGAGCCTGTAGTGGGTTAGTGCCGGTCGTGATCGTGGTCATGATCATGGTCGTGATCATGTTCGTCGTGATGGTTGTGACGCCACTCCCAATATCGCTTTTGCTCATCCCTATTCAGCCGGCGAAAGTCACGGTAGTCGCGATGATTCGCCGCGATCCACTGACGGTAGTAGACGTCCTCATCGCGGTCCCAGCGATGGTAATCGTTGTAGTACGGGTCGTGATAGCTTCGTGTGACGCAGCCGGTGGCGACCACTGGCGCCAGGAATGCCGCGGCCAGCAGCAGCGAACTCAGGTAGCGGGATCCACGTTGCATATGTATGTCCTCCCTGGCAATGTTCTTTGTTCTTTCGAAACTTTGGTGCGGTAGAAGACCCTCGAGTTGCCTGGTTTGATTTCCATCAAGTGGCGAAGCAGGGGTGTTTTATGTGCTCCTTGGAATGTTGTTGCCGCGTACCCTCCTGATTCGGGACGAGTTAGCTAGCGATCAGGCTTCGGCCACCTTGCCCCGGATCAGGTCGCCCGCGTATGATGCAGCGTTTATGACTGCGAAAATGTCACCCCGTCCTGCGGGCTTGCGCGAGAAGGCGCAACTGATGTCGGCCTCGGAAATTGAGCGCACCCTGGTTCGCCTGGTCCACGAAATCATCGAGAAAAACAATGGAGCCGACGACCTGGGGCTGGTCGGCATCCGGCGGCGGGGTGTGCCGCTGGCCCAGCGCCTGGGGCAGATGATTGCGCGCATCGAGAAAACTCCGGTTCCGGTCGGCACTCTCGACATCACTTTGTATCGCGACGACCTGTCTACGCTGGGGCCGAAGCCGGTGGTGCAGAAGAGCGAGATCGGCTTCCCGATTGCCGGCAAGAACATCATTCTGGTGGATGACGTTCTCTACACCGGGCGGACGATTCGCGCCGCCATGGATGCGCTGTTCCGCGAAGGGCGCCCGAAGCAGGTGCAGTTGTGCGTGCTGATCGACCGCGGGCACCGCGAACTGCCGATTGAGGCCGGATTTATCGGACGCAAGGTGCAGACCTCCGACCGGGAAATTATCGAAGTGAAATTGCGCGAAGTGGATGACCTGGAGAAGGTTCTGCTGGTGGAGCGGCAAGACTGATGCGGCGGACCCGATTTCCTATTAGCGAACCCTATTTCAGATTAAAGGATTTTGATTTCGGATTGGGTTGATTCCCGGTTTCACGGTGGATACTCGCTTTTGAAAGCGTCAATCTGGAATCCGCGATCTGAAATCTGCGATCTGAAATCTGCATTCTGAAATCTGAAATCGTGAATCTGAAACTCGGGCTGGCCCTGGCATACCATGAAACAAGCTGCTCGCGGCTCCCTGCTGGGCATTGAACATCTCGGCGCACCGGACATTCTGGGCCTGCTCAAGCTGGCCCGG
Source organism: Terriglobales bacterium (assembly GCA_035632335.1). Lineage (GTDB taxonomy): Bacteria > Acidobacteriota > Terriglobia > Terriglobales > Acidobacteriaceae > JAIQFF01. Next base: position 1,944 of record DASQHA010000208.1, on the reverse strand, counting down.
CGAATGAATCCGCTCAAGCCGCGCCCTTTACTGCGGGGCAAGCGGGTGCTGCTGCTGTTTTACGAAGCTTCCACGCGCACCCGCAGTTCTTTTGAAATCGCGGCGAAATCGCTGGGAGCCATGACCACGCTGGTGCTCTCGAGCGGATCGAGTATTGAAAAAGGCGAGTCGCTGCTGGACACCGGCTACACGCTGCGGGCAGTGGGGGCGGACGTGATCGTGATCCGCCATCCACAGGCCGGCGCGGCGGCCCTGATGGCGAGGTATCTCGACATTCCTGTGATCAACGCCGGCGACGGAATGCACGAGCATCCCTCGCAGGCCCTGCTCGATGCCTATACTATCCTGCGCCACAAGAAGACGCTGAAGGGGTTGCAGGTTGCCATCGTTGGCGATATTTATCACAGCCGGGTGGCGCGGTCGGCGATCCACCTGCTAAGCAAGTTTGGGGCGCGCATCACGCTGTGCGGCCCAGCGGAGTTCTTGCCCGAGACCGCGCTGAACCTGGCGCCGGGCCTGCACATCACGCGTACGGTGGAAGATGCGGTACATGGCGCGGATGTGGTGCTGACGCTGCGCGTGCAAAAAGAGCGGCTGGCAGGCACGAAGATCAGCCTGCAGGACTACGTTTTGCGTTACCAGATGACCATGGCGCGGCTGAAGCTGGCAAAAAAAGATGCCATGCTGATGCATCCCGGGCCGATCATTCGCGGGCTGGAGCTGACCTGGGAAGTGGCGGACTGTCCGCAGTCGGTGATTGTCGAAGAAGTGCGGAACGGGGTTCCGGTGCGAATGGCGATTCTGGCCCGGGCGCTGGGGCGGGCTCGATGAGGATGTCGTTTCACCACGGAGACACAGAGGCACAGAGAAATTCTTAGGTTTCTCCGTGGCTCTGTGACTCTGTGGTGATGATTGGTAGCGAAAGGCGATTTGAATCCAAAAAGAGAAAATTACAGCCTGCTGATCAAGGGCGGGCGGCTGATTGATCCTGCCGCGAAGATCGATGCGACCATGGACGTGCTGCTGCGCGACGGGCAGGTGGCCGAGATCGCGCCGCCGGGTAAGACGCGGGGCACCGCGCACGAGAAGGTCGATGCGCGCGGGCTGATCGTCGCGCCCGGCTTCATCGATCTGCACGTGCATTTGCGCGAGCCCGGCCAGGCCTACAAGGAATCCATCGCCACCGGCACGGCCGCTGCCGCTGCAGGCGGATTCACTTCCGTCTGTTGCATGCCCAACACGCAACCGGTTGTCGACTCGCCGGAATGGGTCACCTGGCTGCAGCAGGCGGAGCGCGGCGCGGTGGTGAACGTTTTTCCGATCGCGGCCGCGACCCATGCCAGCAAGGGCGCGGTGCTGACCGATTTCCGCGCTTTGCAGCGCGCCGGAGCGGTGGGCGTGAGCGATGATGGCAAGCCCATTCTCAATGACAGCGTCATGCGCGAGACCATGCGCCTGTCTTCAGAGATTAATCTCCCCGTCATTCAGCATGCGGAAGACACGCGCATGACCGACCGTTGTTCCATGAATGACGGCCCGACGGCATTTCGCCTGGGGCTGCGCGGCATGAAGGCGGCGGCCGAGGCGTCGATCGTGGAGCGGGATGTGCAACTGGCACAGCAGTTCACCGGCGCGAGATTGCACGTCGCCCATCTTTCGACCGCGGATGCGCTGAAGGCGGTCCGCCGAGGGAAGCGCAGCAAGTCGCATGTGACCTGCGAGGTCACACCGCATCACTTCGCGCTGACCGACGCGGATGTCGGCGAGTACGACACCAACTTCAAGATGAACCCGCCGCTGCGGTCGAACGAGGACCGCGAAGCCATCCTGGTAGGGCTGGCTGACGGTACGGTGGACGCGATCGCCACCGATCACGCGCCGCACGCGCCCCACGAGAAGATCATCGAGTTCGAGCGCGCGGCTTTCGGGATCACAGGGCTCGAG
>DASQHA010000207.1:0-4172 GCA_035632335.1 Terriglobales bacterium | reverse complement strand
GTGCATGGCATCAGCCCCATTTCCGGCGGGCATCAGCGGACCTTGACCGGGCAGCCTTCCGCCAATGCCATTCCCTTCGATTTGAAGGAGCCGCGCATCGACCAATACAACGTCACGTTCGAGCGGGAGATTGCGTGGCAGGTGGCCCTGCGCGCCTCGTATCTGGGCACGTACATGCACAACCTGATTACGGGGCGCGATTTGAACATGCTGCCGCCAAGTGATATTCCGTGGGCGACCTCGATTGGCGATGGCGTGACCGCCTGCGACCCTGTCAACAACGGTGATTGCCAGCCTTCGCCGGCTGATATCGCGAGATTGCCGTACCCGAATCTGGGCGACTCGCTGGAGAGCTTCGGAAATTTCGGGCACGGCTACTCAAACGCTTTCCAACTGGAGGCCAAACGGCGGTTCGCCGGCGGCTTCATGTTCGACGCTAATTATACGCTGCTGTCGCAGAAAGCCTCCTCCGTCGATTCGGCGAACGCCACGCTGGGGGGAACCGCTTACAACCAGTTCAAACCAAACAACGATTTCAGCATCGATAGCTACGTTCCACGGCACCGGTTCATCGCCTACAGCATCTGGGAGGTTCCGGTGGGCCACGGACGCAAGTTCGGCTCCTCCATGCCCAAGTTTCTGGATCATGTGGTCGGTGGCTGGGAGACCTCCTGGCAGTGGTTCATCAAGTCAGGTACGGGTTTTACGCCCTACTGGTACTGTGATGACTGCGGAAACGGCGGGCCGATCTTCCTCGGAAATCTCGCCAGCAGCGCCATTGATGCCATTGGTGATTTCAACGGCACCAGCTTCCGGCCGTTTCTTACCGGGCAAAGCCCGCAGCAGAAATCCAACGGCCAGTTCTTTAACCCGGCGGCATTTGACGTGCCTTCGGTGGGCGCTGATGTGCTGGATAACCCCAAGGTCGCCAAGCGCAACATGCTGTACGGTCCCGGAACCTGGGGCGTGAACCTGGGCGTCCACAAGAGATTCCGGTTTGGCGAGAGAATCGTGGCGGACCTTGGCGCTGAGTTCAACAACCTGTTCAATCACCCGCTGTTCTCGCCGGACTCAAACGGCCAGGACGGCGATTTCGCCAATGTGGGCGATTTCAATGTGACGGTAAACCCGCAGACACTCAAGCTGAATCCCATTCAGCCCGGCGATGTCAACCTGAATCCCAACTTCGGCCGCCTGCTCACGAGTTATACGCAGGAAGGCGTGGACAGCCGGAGAACGGTAAGACTGAAGCTGCGAATTACGTTCTAGACGTTGTGGAATAGGCTTTCCAGCCTGTGGCAGGGACAGGCGGGAATGCCTATTCCACTCCAGCGGAGTCCCGGCGTGCGCACGGGAACAACCCGCCTGATAGCAACGCTGGCCTTCTTTACTCTTCCGGCACCCGCTCAGGCGCCGGAGCGGCCTACCGTTCTGCGGGTCACCACTCGCCTGGTCGAGGTGAGTGTGATCGTGCACGACAAGAAGGGGCAGCCGGTAGGAGGATTATCGCGCGACGATTTTGAGCTGCTCGATCAAGGCAAGCCGCAGCAGATCCATTTCTTTTCGGAGCAATCCAACCGGACCCCGCCGGCCGCTAGAAAACCCTTGCCGGCGAACATGTTCTCCAACCGGCCCGAGTACCGTTACGATGTGCCAACAAGCGTAACGGTCGTGCTGTTCGACTGGCTCAACGCGCAATTTGAAGACGCGGCTTACGCCCGGCGCCAGGTCGTCCATTTTCTCGAGCAGGTTCAACCGAACGATCGCGTGGGAATCTATGCACTGGTCGACACAGGACATCTGCGTGTTATCCACGACTTCAGCAGTGACGCCGAAGAATTGGTACGCGCGCTACAGCTTTTCACGGGGTCGATCCCGCGGCAACTCATTCCGCCCGAGCGGCGCGCGCAAGTCGCTGCGGCACGCGGAGACGCGGCTCGCGTTGCCGGTGAGCTGGAAAACTGGCTGAGCGAGTCGGGGCGGGAGCCGGCGCGAACCGATCTAGAGAATCGCGTTCAGGAAACGATGACGGCCATCGAATCCATCGCGCATTACCTGCAAAGAATACCGGGCCGCAAGAATCTGATCTGGGTGTCATCGGCGTTCCCCAGCCTCATCGAGTGGCAGGAACGATTGCGTGGGGGCCGGGTGGAATTCCCGCTGACCTTCTCATACGAAATCAATCGGGCCACGCGTGCGTTAAACGACGCCAATGTAGCCATCTATCCAGTGGATGCGCGCGGGCTGGTCGGGAATCCAGCGTTTACAGCAGCGCAGCAGCAGCCACCCTTCGATTCAATCGCACCGGAGCTTCCCTGGGATTCTAATCTCGACAATATGAAGCGGGTGGCCGAACTCACGGGAGGACGAGCGTTCTATGACTCTAACGACATTGAAGGAGCGATGCGCGGGGCGATATCGGATTCTCAAGTCACGTATACGCTCGGTTATTATCCGGCACACAACAAGTGGGACGGGCGTTTCCATGAGATCAAGGTGAAAGTCAGCCGGCCCGGCGTCACGGTACGCTGCCGGCGGGGCTATTTCGCGACTCCGGAAGCGGTTGCGGATCACGATCAAATTCAACGGGAGTTGTTCGACGCCGTGTGGAGCCCGCTGGATTCGACCGGGTTGGGGGTGGTGGTCCGCGTGAGGCGCGGGCAGCCGGGCGTGCTCAAGCTGACTCTGCGACTGAACGCTCGGGAGGTTCGCTTCGAGCAGAAGGACGGGAGATGGATGGCTACTCTTGACGTTCTGACCTTGCAAAAGAACGCCGCCGGCCTGGAGGTTGCAACGAGCAGCCAGACTGCAGCGCTGAAGCTCAGGGGCGAAACCCATGATCGAGCGCTGAAATGGGGATTGTATCTGACCAAGACGGTCAGGCTAGCAGACGGCCCGGGGGAACTGAGAGTCGTGATTCGTGATCGGCAGTCAGGGTCGTTGGGCTCGGTGAGCATATCGCCGCTACCGGGACACTGACTTTAGAGCTCTCTCCGCTGCTTGCACGCCTCGATACTGGGCCTCTTCGAAAATCGAGAACCCGCTGAGGTCGGAATTCGCGAAGAGAAGATTGCCTGAGTTTGTGGCCAGCTTCCGGCGCGTTTCCGACTCGAGGAATCCGACGACGGGCCGCGCCATGGCATGGCCCAGGCGCAGGATATCGAGGCGCGAAACGCACTGGCGGATGCCGGGGTGCGCGCGCTCGAGATCGCTGAGGATGGATTCCTTCCAGAAGCTCCAATCCTTTTCGAGCAGCAGGCGCCGGTTGTCTGCGGGTGATCCCTGAGCCAGCGACCAGTAGAACGTCCAGACGCTGCGATCGATGTGGGTGCGCAAAGACTGGTGGGTGGCCACAACATAGCCGAGCGCTGGCGAATCGTAGATGACGTTGTCCCACGCGGTTTCGAGGCCGCGCTCGGCGGGAAGGCGGTCGAGCGTCAGGTTTGCGGTGAGCCACGGGGAGTAAACAAAGGGCACGGGGGGCGCGCCTTCGCACACGTAGGGCGCGAGAAAACTGGGGGCGGCAAAGATCACGCATTCGGCAAGGTAGCCGGTGTCGCCGGCGGAGACGCGCAACTTGCGGCCCTCGCGCGCTATGTCGTGCACCATGGCGCCGGCGCGAACGTAACGGCCGAGCCTTTCGAGCAGCCGCCGCGCGATCCAGCCGTTGCCCTCCGGCCAGGTGAGCGGCCCCTTTTCCTCCGGCTCGCGCGACGCAAAATAGTGGACGCCGGCCCAGGCCGAAGTGTCTGCGGCGAGCGCGCCGTAATCATCGCGGCAGGCGTAATTCACGTACCAGCGAAGATAGGGCGAGGTGAAACGCTCCTGCCCCATCCACGCCGCCATCGAGAGCGAGTCGAGCGGCGAAGGTTTTGCGCCCAGCTCCATGGGGATGGTGAACTGGCCGGTGGCGCGAAATTCGTTCATGCGGGAGGCGAAACGCGCGAACTCCTGCTGGTCGCGTCGCGTGGCCGCGGTCAGCGGCTCGATGCCTTCCTGCCAGCGGCCATGCAAATACAAGCGCTCCTGCGGGGAGAAGCACAGGTAACGCTCCTCCCAGACGCCGTTGCGCAGCACGCCCAGCTCTTCCAACAGCTCACGCACCAGCGCGGCTTTTTTGCCGGGTACGGGAACGTAGTGGGCGGCCCAGGGATACGGGGTGATCTCGTTTT
>DASQHA010000206.1:0-4371 GCA_035632335.1 Terriglobales bacterium | reverse complement strand
GAGTGCGGGTGGTGCCCTTCAATCTTTACCGCACGCTGCGGGTACAGGATGTCACGGGTGAAGGTGGCCAGCCCTTGTCCTTCATTCAGGAGGACAAGAACGACGACGCGGATTTTTACGTCATCCTTCCCAGGGCCTTATCGCGAGACGAGAAGTACAGCATCACCACCCGCTACGCAGGCAAGGAAGCGGTCAGCAACGAAGGCAACGGCAATTACTTCCCCATCGCGCGAGACGACTGGTACCCCGGTTACGCCGGCGGATCGCTGGGAGATTACAGCAGCTATGACTTGACCTTTCGAATCCCCAAAGGGATGAAGATGGCTGCCACCGGCAGTCTGATGAGCGAGAACACCGAGGGGAACCAATCCGTCACCGTCTGGAAGAGCGATGCGCCTCAGCCGGTAGCCGGCTTCCAGTTTGGCAACATGAAGGTCGAAGAAGTGAAACTGGCGGCTCCGCAATTCCTGGTTTCCGCCTATGCCAACGACTCGCCGCCCGACTGGGCCCACGGTCTGCAGGGCGAGACCATGGGCAGCCTGAGCACCATCGTGATGATGAAGCAGCCGCTTCGGGAAGCTCAGTTTGCCATCGGACTCTACACCGACTTTTTCGGTCCCCTTCCGTTCAAGCGGTTGGCCATGACCCAGCAGACCGCCTGCAACTACGGGCAGTCCTGGCCGGAGCTAGTGTGGCTGCCGATTTGCTCTTTCTACGACACCACAGTGCGCCACCAGCTCGGTCTCGATTGGGGCGACCGCGGCTACTGGAAAGTCGTGGCGCCCCACGAAGTGGCGCATCAATGGTGGGGGCAGGACGTGGGCTTCAACTCTTATCGCGACCAGTGGATGAGCGAGGGGTTTGCCGATTTCTCGGCCTCGCTGTTTCTCCAGAGCGCCTACGCGCAAAAAGGCCCGAAGGAATTCATTTCTTTCTGGGATGACGAACGGAAATCGATCCTGGAGAAGAATCCGCAAGGTTATCGCGCCATCGATGCCGGTCCTCTCACCCTGGGCTACCGGCTCAATAACAGCAGAACGGGCGTGAGCGTTACCCGCGACCTGATCTATCCCAAGGGCGCATACGTCCTGCATATGATCCGGATGATGATGTGGGACCGCCGCTCCGGCGACGATAACTTCAAGACCACCATGCAGGATTTCGTGAGAACCTTCGCCGGCCGCGCCGCCACCACCGAAGACTTCAAGGCCATGGTGGAAAAACACATGACGAAGGAAATGGATCTTGACGGCAATCAGCGGATGGACTGGTTCTTCAACCAGTACGTTTACGGGACCGCGCTACCCTCGTACAAGCTGGACTACTCGTTCGACAACGGCGCCGATGGTGTTCCCTTGTTCAATTTCAAAGTCACGCAGTCCAGCGTCGATGAAAGCTTCCACATGCTGGTGCCCATCTATCTCGAACTGGCGGATGGCCGCATCGTGAACCTGGGCCGGGCGCGTCTTTCGGGCAACAGTTCGATCGAACAGAAGGTGCCGCTGAAAGGGATGAAAGACCGGCCGCGACGTGCGGTGCTGAATTACTACGACGACGTGCTGTCCTCGCCATAGAAAGACTTCTTAGGCAAAAATGGGAGCCCGTGAGGGCCCCCCTTTGTGTATCCACTGACCCGCACTTACTTGTTGGTACCGTTCGCTTCCGCCTTGGCGGATTCCGCGTTCACCGCGAACGCATATTTCTTTCCTGAGAAGCGGATTTCGCTCACCGACTTTTGCCCATTGCTGTTGGTGCTGGTGACGATCGCGTCCCGGCTCGGAGATTGCTCAAGATCGAGCATGTGCGCGGGCACGGTCGCGATCACATTCTTGCCTTTCATGATGTTGAGGTCGACGTTCGGTCCGGCGCCTTCCCATTTCACGGTGTACTCGCCGGCCGCCAGTTGCTTTCCGTTTACGGTGACAGGATCGTCCACCTGAAGACTACCCTTGTTCGCAGCAAACCCGCTTGTGGCCAGCAGCAAAGCCAAACCCAGCAGCAAGCCCTTGGAGATTTTCAATACGCTCATGGCACTCCTTTTTTTCTTTCCCGAAAACGTCGGGAACCGGTTCAGGGCGGCATGGATTTGCCTGGGGCAGGAAAACCTTGCGTTTTGCCGTCGAAGGCCTAAAATGCTGCTGCGGGGTTAAGCGAAAAGAGTGCAGCCGCAAGGCCGCGCCCTTTCTGCTTCGGGGATTGCGCTCACCTGGGCCGCCAAACCGAGCGTGAGCCAGTCCCTTTAACCCCTGAAAAATTTCTTCTCGAAACCAGGCCGGCTGGTCGTAGTTTCCCTCAGACCCGGTTGCGATCACCGCAAGATACGAAACCCGCAGCTGAAAAGTTCCGATCCACCAATTTCATCTGCATCTCTTTTGACGACCCGCATGTGCGGTTGTTAGCAGTCCATGCAACGTCGAAAGCCGCAACACAACAGCGATTTGTGCTGTCTAGAAGATTCTGCACAACTACACAAAAGTGTGGGGCGCCCTCGCCCGCCACCTTTGACTTTGCCTGGATGAAAGACAACCGCGGAACAACTCTCAGCAGAGAGAACTAATTCAACCTGAGCACGACTTTCCCGAAGTTCTTGCCTTCCAAAAGCAACCGATACGCTTCGACAGCCTTGTCCAGAGGAAAAACGTGGCCGATGATGGGCCGTAAGTGACCCTGCGCCATCCACCCGGAGAGCTGCGCCCATGCCTGTTTCATCAGTTCGCGGTTCGCGGATAGATAAGTCAACCACAAGCCATGCACGCTCGCGCCCTTTACATAAAGGATGCGCGCGTCCAGCTGCGCCGGTTGTCCAGTGGCGGCGCCGTACACGATGACCCTGCCAAAATCGCGCAGGCAGCGCACGCTCTTGGCGACATGCTCGCCGCCCAGCATTTCAAAGACGGCATCCACGCCTTCGCCGTGGGTCAACTCTTTGATCGCTTCTTCGTAATCGCGCTGCTTGTAGTTGATCCCGTGCTGCAGTCCCAGCGCTTTCACCCGCGCCAGCTTTTCTTCCGAGGAGGACGTTCCATACATCTCGATGCCGAGCAGCTTTCCAATCTGCACCGCGGCAGTTCCCACTCCGCCGGCCACGGCATGAATAAGGACTCGCGGCGCGGCCTTGCCCGCTGGAGGCTCCAGCAGGCCTGCCTTCCAGTAAGCGAAGTAAGCAGTGAAATAGTTGACGGGGAATGCCGTCCCCTCTTCCGCGCTCCACTTTTCCGGGACGGGCCACAGCAGCTGAGGTGACACGGCAACGCGTTCCGCGAACGCGGCCCACTGGGTGTAGCCCATGACGCGCTGCCCGTCGCTCATGCGTGTTCCGCAGAATTCGCGGCCCGCCACCAGCGGTGGTTTTGGCGTCCCGGGATAACCCCCTTGCGCCGACATAATGTCGGCGAAGTTGATGCCGCCGGCCTCCACCTGGATCAATTCCTGCCCCGGACCGGGCACCGGCTCCGGAACCTGTCGCACTTCCAGCACTTCCGGATCGCCTAACCGGCTTATAACCAGGGCCTTCATAAGCAGAAGTGTAACAGCGCCCCGCCCGCAATTTACGGCGACCGCACTCTGGCCGCAGGTATATACTCTGCGTATCAAAGTTGGGAACTCCCCCTTTCGGAGGCATGGAAGCGGGGAGGCCGGAGCGCTTTTTCATATTCAATTCATAGGCTCCGCTTTACAGATCACTGGTGCCGATTTCTAGGAACACCGGGTAACCAGTGCGGGACGCTCATGCGCGGAGGGGTCCGCGCGCGAGTTCCGGGGAGGTCCTTCGGTGGACTTAGTTGTAGTGCGTCTTTTATTTGTTCTTATAATCGCTGTCACCTGCTACCTGACCGATCCCTTTGACCTGCCTGCAAGGCTGGATGCCGGAGTGGGCGCGCTCATCGGCCTGGGCATCGTCCTGTTCGAGTGGCGACTGCGCCGGGTCAGCCTGAAGCGCCTGATCGGCGCCGCTATCGGCAGCGTCCTCGGCATTTTCGGCGCCTACCTGTTTTCGCTGGTCATTCGCAACAGCGTTGTCCCCGGGCATACCCAGAGCTTCCTGCAGATCCTGGTGATGCTGCTGATGGCCTACGTCGGCCTGGTCGTCGGGGCCAACAAGGGCGACCTGCTGAACCTTTCCGCTCTCGGCGGCATCTTCGGCGGGGAGAAGCAGGGCAAGAAGAGCTATAAGATCCTCGACACCAGCGTGATCATCGATGGCCGCATCGCCGACATTGCCGAGACCGGATTTCTCGACGGCATCATCGTCACCCCACAGTTCGTCCTGCGCGAGTTGCAGCTGGTGGCTGACTCCGCCGACTCGCTGAAACGCAACCGCGGCCGCCGCGGTCTCGACATCCTGCAACGTCTGCAAAAGGTGGCCTCCCT
>DASQHA010000205.1:0-5089 GCA_035632335.1 Terriglobales bacterium | reverse complement strand
CATGGCGCCCCAACTGGCGGTCGGCGGAGCCACTCCCAGGCCGAGGAAGCTCATGGTAGCTTCGGCGAGAATGGCGCCGGCCATGCCGATCGCGCCCTGCACGATCACGGGCTGAATGATATTGGGAAGAATATGGCGGACGATCACGCGCAGATCGCTCGCGCCCAGCGCCCGCGCGGCTTCGACAAACTCGCGTTCCCGCGCCGCCAGGACCTGCCCGCGAACCAGGCGCGCGTAACCCACCCATCCCCCCAGAGAAAGTGCCAGCACGAGGTTAAAGATTCCCGGGCCGCGAAACGCCACAAAGGCGATGGCCAGCAGGATTCCAGGGAACGAGAGAAACGCGTTCATCAAGACCACGTTGAAGAAGCGGTCGATGTTTCCGCCGTAGTAGCCGGCGATCGATCCCACGATCAGGCCCAGGGCCAGCGACACCGCGACCACGGAACTTCCTACCAGCATGGAAATACGCGAGCCGTAGATAAGGCGGGAAAAGATATCGCGGCCGAGCTCGTCAGTGCCGCACCAGTGCGCCGAAGACGGGGGCGAAAGACGCGTCGGAAGATCGATGTAAGCCGGATCCTGGGGCGCGATCCAGGGAGCGAACAGAGCGAAGATCACGAAAACGATGACCAACACTGCGCCCGTCGCCGCCAACGGATTGTGGCGAGCGGCGCGGGGCAGCGAGATGGAAAGAGTGGACAAAGTCAATATCTTCGAACCGTACAGAACTCAGAAATACGCCTGCCTGTCAGTGATCAGAATTATTTTGCGACGAATCTACCATATCTCGAGCTGGAGCTTGCGGTAACCGTCGATCACTTCGAAATCGACTCGGTTAGATGTGATTAGGCGGGCGCCGTAGGAACGTGCGGTGAGCGCGATGAGCACGTCGAAGTGCAAGTCGCGTAGCTTGCCTGCATCATAGCCACGATCATCCTGAATCCTAGCTAGTATCTGGCCCGATTCCAGCCAATTCGCTTCCGTGGGGGTCAGGACTGGATGATTCCTAGCCAACGCCCGCAAGAAGTTCCGCTCGGCCGGCTTGGTGGCGCCGCGCCAGAGCTCCGCAAGAACCACGGAACACGTGCGAACAAGACCGCTGACGGATTCGATTCGCTGCTGATGGCGCCCGGTTCGCAGGTCATCGACGAGGACTGACGTGTCGAAAATTACGAGGTCACTCAATGTGGCCTGCGAAAGAGAGTTTCCCTGCGTTTTTTCTCATCAAGTCCTTGAAGCGTTTCAGCGCGACAATCTCCCGCAAGGCCACGTGCACCGCTTCGGTGCGAGATTTCACGCCGAGAACTTTTGCGGCCTCGTCTGCCAGATCAGTGTCCAGACGGATGGATGTGAGAGTTACCGCCATATGGCTTGCCCCCGATTGACATATACATTGTATGTGATTTGTATATACAGGTAAAGGAACATCAGATGGATCGGCGCTACCAGCTTCATTGCCTTATCCGCGGGTTGGCTACCGAGTACAGCAGATCCGTCAGGAAATTCACTGCCACATAGGTCAATCCAATCGCCAGGATGCAGCCCTGCACCAGGTAGTAATCACGATTGGAAATGGCCTGGATGGTGAGCCGTCCGATTCCGGGCCAGGAAAAAATTGTTTCGGTCACGATGGCGCCGGCCAGCAGCGCACCAAACTGCAAGCCCAGCACGGTGATCACGGGGATCATGGCATTGCGCAAGGCGTGACCATAGACCACCCTGGGTTCGGACAATCCCTTGGCGCGGGCGGTGCGGATGTAGTCCTGGCCCAACTCTTCCAGCATCGAGGTGCGCACCATGCGGGTGAGGATGGCGGCCAGGGCGCCGCCCATGGTGATCGCGGGCAGCACCAGATGCGCCAGGCTGCCCGAGCCCGAAACCGGTAGCCACCCCAGCTTGATGGCAAAGAGCAAGATGAGAATCGGGCCCAGGGCGAAGTTGGGGAACGACAGGCCGAACAGGCTAACCACGCTGAGCAGGCGATCGTCCCAGCGGTTGCGGCGTTGCGCCGAACGCACGCCCGCGGGAACCGAGAGCAGCACCGCCACCAGGAGCGCGGCCAGCGTCAGCTGCAGTGTGAAAGGATAACGCTGGGCGATCAAGCGCGTGACACTCTGGTTGAAACGCAACGATGGGCCCAGATCGCCGTGCAGCACACCTTCCCAGTAGTTCAGGTATTGCCGGCCCAGCGGGAGATCGAGGCCGTAGGCATGGCGCGCCGCTTGCACATCGGTTACCGGAGCACCCTCTCCCAGCATCTGTAGAATCGGGTCGCCCGGCACCAGGTGTATCAGAAGGAAAACCAGCGAGACCACCAGCCAGACGACGGGCAGGGTGTACAACACACGGAGGGCGAAGTAGCTGGGCATGGGGACTGTTGTCGTTTGTGGTCAGTCGTTCTTCATTTGTTGCTGGTTATTCATTGGTCCGGAACTGTCGCGGCCCAACTTTGCAGGGTCGCAGTTCAGATTCTTGTTTTACCCCAGTTTTCAGTTTTCAGATGCCGGTTCTCAGTTTCCTGCCTGGGGGACGGGCCGGGGCTCCAATTTCTCGATTTTGACCTTAGCGATGCGGTGGCCTTCGATTTCCTGGACAGTATAGCGGTGGCCTTCATATTCGAAGCTCTCACCCTGACGCGGGATTCTTTGCAGGCGGGCGAGGATGAAGCCGGCCAGGGTCTCGAAGCCGGAGTCGCGCGGCAATGAAAGCTGGTACTGCGATTCCAGATCGCGAATGCTGACCGAGCCTTCGAGCACCACCGCGATCTCTCCTTCAACCAGGGCTTGCTGGGGTGGAGCGATATCGAATTCATCTTCGATTTCGCCCACGATCTGCTCCAGAACATCTTCCACGGTGACCACCCCGGCAGTCGAGCCGAACTCATCCACGACCACGGCCAGGTGTCGTTTACGTTGCTTGAATTCTTCCAGCAACTCGGTGAGGACCTTGGTCTCAGGCACGACCAGGACGTCATGCATGATCTGGCTGATCTTCATGGAGGAAACTCGAGCCGCGACCGGCTGGTCGGGAGCGGCGGTCAGCCGGAGGCGGGTCCAGCGCATCAGGTCTTTAGCGTAGAGAACGCCCACGATGTGTTCGGGGCCGCGCTGCGAGTCGTAGACCGGGACCCGCGAGTGCTGTTCCTCGACCACCCGGGACAATGCGTCGGAAATCGTAAGATCGCCGGGAAGCGAGAAAATGGCCGGGCGCGGCACCATGACCTCGCGCACCGTGATGCTGTCCAGTTCCAGGGCGTGGTGGATCATCTCTTCCTGGAAGGGCGGGATCTCCCCGAATTGCCGGCTGGCGGTCACAATCAGTTTCAGCTCATCGGGCGAGTGCACGGGGCCCTCCCGGATCCGCCGCGAGCCCAGGGCCCGCAGCACCCATCCGGCAGCCCGGCTCATGAGGAACAGCAAAGGTCGGGTCAGCGTCAGGAAGACGTCCATGGGCCCCGCCACCGCTAAGGCCACCTGCTCGGAGCGTTGCAGCGCCAGCGATTTGGGGACCAGTTCGCCCAGGATCACGTGCAGGCAAGTGATCAGGACGAAGGCGATGAAAATTGCAATCCCGTGAGCGTAAACCGAGGCGTGAGGCAGGTCCCGAACCGGACCCAACATCATTTGGGCCAGCAGCGGCTCACCCACCCAGCCCAGGGTCAGGCTGACGATGGTGACCCCCAGTTGTACGCCATTGACGACTTCGTCCAGGTTGCGGTGGAGCTTCTGCACGATGCGGGCGCCGATGCGCCGGGCCGCAATCAGTTGCTGGATTCGGGTATCACGGACGCTGACCAGCGAGAATTCCGCGGCCGCGAAGAAAGCGTTGGCCGCTACCAGGAGCAGGATGAGGAACACCCGCAGCAGCACGTAGGCAATCATGGAAGGCTAATTCTAACATTCCAAAGAGTTATGGCCTGACTTCGAGCCCCAACCGCGGGCTGACTCCGGGCCAGCTTGCAGAAGCCGCCCGAATCCGGGAGTTCTCTGCTTCCATTTCAAGGTTTTCAGGGTCTAATCTGTGGAACGGTGTTTTTGTCGGGCCCGGATCACCATAATTGTTCCCTGCGTGACAATCCTGGGAACAAACGCCATGGCCAGTTCGTAACCTATACCGACGCGGGCATTATCCATTCAGGAGGCTGATGTGAACGGGAACGGCAGCGGCAAGAAGCGCAAGAAGCGGCTGATCTATGGCGGTATCGGGCTCCTACTGGTCCTCCTGATCGCCGGAGGGCTGATCGCGGCCACCCGCGGCGGCACCAAAATTGACCCATCGAAATTGCAGAAGGTAGAAAAAGGCGATCTGGCAAAGAGCGTGGTCGCCACCGGCAAAGTCACTCCCATCACCAAGGTCGAGGTCAAGTCCAAGGCCAGTGGAATCGTCAAAAAACTGCTGGTGGACGCCGGCGACAGAGTGAAGAAGGGCCAGTTATTGGCTCAGCTGGATAAAGAGGAGATCGAAGCCCAGGTGGAGCAATCCCGGGCCGCCGTGCAGGCGGCTGAAGCCAGCCTGACCAGCTCCGAAGCCGACTATCAGCGCGCCAGGGTGGACGCCGAGAGTCCCGACGTGCCTCTCCTCAAACGCGCCTATGATCGCGCCATCGGAATGGCCAAGGAAGGCGTGGTTTCGACCTCTGCCCTGGAGGATGCCCAGAAGAACTACGAACTCGCCTTGAACAAGCAGAACGTGTCGAAAGCGCAAGTCACCGTCCTGAAAGCCAAGATTGCCCAGTCCGAAGGCCAACTGGCAGAGGACCGCGCCAATCTGAAACAGCTCGAAGAACAACTGAGCTATACCGATATCGAATCCCCGATTGACGGAGTCGTGCTCTCCCGGGACGTGGAAATGGGCGATGCGGTAAGTTCGATTCTGGTGCTGGGATCGTCCGCCACCCTGGTCATGACTCTGGGAGACACCAGCTCGGTTTACGTGAAAGGAAAAGTCGACGAGAGCGATATCGGCAAAGTATATCTCGGCCAGCCGGCGCGAATTAAGGTTGAGTCGTTCAAGGACAAGACTTTCAACGGCGTGGTCACCAAGATATCGCCCATGGGGGTCGAGAAGGACAACGTCACCACGTTTG
>DASQHA010000204.1:0-3768 GCA_035632335.1 Terriglobales bacterium | reverse complement strand
CAAGCCGGAGGAGATTTCGGATTTCACGCAGTCGATCGAGGACATCCAGGGAAAACTGGTGTACACGGTTCCCAAGGGCCGGACCGCTCTGCTCGACGCGATCTATCTCGGCGTGAGCAAAATGCGGCAGGCCAAATATCCCAAGAAAGCCCTGCTCATCATCTCCGATGGAGGGGACAACCATAGCCGCTACACCGAAGGCGAGATCAAGTCAGTGGTGAAGGAAGCGGACCTGTTGATCTACGCCATCGGCCTTTATGATCGCTATATGTCCACTCCCGAGGAGCAACTGGGTCCGTCGCTGCTGGGCGATCTCACGGAACTCACGGGTGGACGGGCCTTTACCATCGACAACCCGAATGACCTGGCGGACGTGTCCACAAAAATAGGCATCGAGCTGCGCAACCAATACGTGCTCGGATACCGTCCAAAGAATGCAGCCCATGACGGCAAATGGCGTAAGATAAAGGTGAAGCTGATTCCACCTAAAGGTTTGCCGCCGCTGCGTGTATATGCCAGGACGGGTTACTATGCGCCTACGGAATAGCCTCCGGCTGGTCCTCTTATTGTCCCTGTTGAGTCTGGTGGTTGAGGCCCAGAATACCGCCCCGCCCGAGGCGCCGCCGCGCAGTTCGCAGCCTGCCGCAACTCCATCCCAGAAAGAAGCACCGCCGCCCGATCAGAAACCATCGCCGGGCGAGGAACCCAGCACCGAACCCGGGGGCTTCGTCTTTCATGCCGACGTGCAGGAAGTTCTGCTGCACGCCACGGTCATCGACGACAAACAGCGCATGGTGACCAACCTCGACAAGAATGCTTTCACGGTGTTTGAGGATGGCAAGCCGCAAGTGATCAAATCTTTCCGCCACGAGGACATTCCGATTTCGCTCGGTATCGTGATCGATAACTCAGGGTCCATGCGCGAAAAACGCGCCAAGGTGAACAAGGCGGCATTGAACCTGGTGCGCGCCAGCAATCCGCAGGATGAAGTGTTTGTGGTCAACTTCAGCGACGAGTTTTACCTCGACCAGCCCTTCACCAACAAGATCAGCCTTTTGCAGAGTGCCCTGGAAAAATACGAAACTCGCGGCGGGACCGCGCTGTACGACGCCGTTGTGGCCTCAGCCGACGAGTTGAAACGGCACGGCAAGCTGCAGAAGAAAATTCTCTTCGTCGTGACCGACGGCGAAGATGACGCCAGCCGGGAATCGCTGGAACAGGCGGTGCGGCGATTGCAGGCGGAAAATGGCCCCACGGTATATGCCATCGGCCTGCTGGGCGATGAGCGGCAACGGCGCGCCAAGCGCGCCCTGCAGACCATTTCCGAGCGCACCGGAGGCATCGCATTTTTCCCGCGCACGCTGGACGAAGTGGACGCCATCAGCAGCGCGGTGGCGCGCGACATTCGCAACCAGTACACCATCGGCTACAAGCCCACCACGCCCAAGACGGCGGGCGGATACCGCACCATCCGGGTGGAAGCTCGCGCCTCTGGGCACGGCAAGCTTACGGTAAGGACCCGCAGCGGCTACTATGCCGGCCAGGAAGAAGCCGCCGGCGGAGGAAATTAGCACAAGCTGTCAGCTTTCAGCCATCGGCTATCAGCCATTCCCGATTTTGCCGACGGCTGATAGCTGCCGGTAGTCGCGCAGTTTGAACAAGTCCGGCACCACCGGCGTCATCCTGAACGACTTCAGTCATGAAGGATCTCGCGCGCGCCGTACCATCGGAGGCCGTATGTATATCCCCTTCGCGCCAGATCCTTCACAAGCTCAGGATGACCCCGACACAAGAGTAGAGAGAATTCAAACTGAGCCACTACCGAGCTGTCTTCCCAATTGACGCTCCGCTCCGGCTTCCGTAACCTGTAGGGTGCAGACAAAAAGCATCGAAGGAAAGCGCCTGCGCGTCACCGACGACATTTCCGAGCTCGTCGGCGATACTCCCATCCTGCAATTGAAAAGACTGGTTCCGGAAAATGCCGCAAGTGTCTACGCCAAACTGGAATACCTGAACCCCGGAGGCAGCGTAAAAGATCGCGCCGCCAGCGGCATTATTCTGCGGGCCGAAGCGGACGGTCAGCTCCGGCCGGGTGGCACGATCGTCGAGGCCACAGCCGGGAACACCGGCATCGGCCTGGCGCTGATCGGGGTGCAGCGCGGCTACAAAGTCGCCTTGTTCGTTCCGGAACGTTTCTCCGAGGAAAAAGTAACTATCATGCGCGCGCTGGGCGCGGCGGTCACGCGGACTCCGGACGTGGAAGGCATGCAGGGCGCGATCCGCCGGGCCAACCAGTTCGTGGCAGCCACGCCCGGCGCATTCATGGCCGGCCAATTCGACAATCCCGCCAACCCTGACTATCACTACCAAACTACCGCCCCGGAAATTTTTGAGCAGATGGAAGGACATATCGATGCCCTGGTGATCGGCGCCGGAACCGCCGGCACGTTCACCGGTATAGCGCGCTTCATGAAGGAACGCCTGCCCAACGTGCTGGCTTATGCGGTGGAGACACAGGGCTCGATTCTGGGCGGCGGCAAGCCTGGGCCACACAAGGTGGAAGGCATCGGGGCCAGCTTTATCCCGGGAAATTTTGACCGTTCGGTATGCGACGCGGTCCTGATGGTCACCGACGCCGACGCCTTCGGCATGGTAAAAGAACTCGCGGCTCGCGAGGGCGTGCTGTCGGGTTCAAGCGGCGGAGCGAACGTTGTGGCCGCGCTGCGAGTCGCCAGCTGGCTGGGGCCCGGTAAACACGTGGTCACCATGATTCCGGATTCTGCGGAGCGGTATTTGTCGAAGAAGATTTTTGACGGTGGGATTTGATGAGCTGCGACGCGCCGGTTATCGGAATATCACTTTTTAGTTTTTAGTTCTCTGTTCTCAGACCTGATTTGCTATGCCCAAGAACAAGCAACCCGGTTTTGCCACCCGCGCCATTCATGCCGGACAGGAACCCGACCCTGAAACCGGCGCAGTCACAGTCCCCATCTATCCCACTTCCACTTATGTTCAACAGGAACTGGGCAAGAACAAGGGTTACGAATACGCGCGGGTTTCGAACCCCACGCGCACCCGCCTGGAAGAAAATCTGGCAGCCCTCGAGAGCGGAGTCGCGGCCCGCGTCTTCGCCAGTGGGATGGCCGCCATCAACGCCATTTGCACCATATATAAATCCGGCGATCACGTGGTCTGCGGCAACGACCTGTATGGCGGCGTGCCCCGGCTGTTCAACCAGGTGCTGGCAAATTTCGGCATGGAGTTCACTTACGTCGATACTGCGGACGCGAGGAACGTCGAGCGGGCCAATCGTAAAAATACGCGCATGGTGTATATCGAGACCCCCACCAATCCTCTTATGTCGCTCAGCGATATTGCGGCCATCAGCCAGGTGTGCCGGCGCAAGAAGGTGGAGCTGGTGGTGGACAACACTTTCATGTCGCCATACTTCCAGCAGCCGATTGCGTTGGGAGCCGACATGGTGGTCCACTCCACCACAAAATTTCTGAATGGGCACAGCGACGGCCTGGGGGGCGTCGTGGTTTGCACAACCAAAGAACAAGCGGACAAACTCGCTTTCGTGCAGAAAGCCGCGGGAGCGATTCTATCTCCGTTCGAGTGCTGGCTGGTCTTGCGCGGAGTGAAGACCCTGGCGGTGCGCATGGAAGCGCATGATCGCAGCGGCCGAGTGATCGCCGATTTCCTCGACCACCATAAGAAGGTCAAGAAAGTTTTCTACCCCGGCCTTGCGAAACACCCGCAGCACCG
>DASQHA010000203.1:0-17896 GCA_035632335.1 Terriglobales bacterium | reverse complement strand
GATTGCGGAACAGCGCCGGGTGGAGTTCCGCGCGGAGTTCTTCAACATCGGCAACCATGCGAACTTCCTGTTCGCCAAGCCGGGGCCGCAGAACGGGAATAACTCGACAGTATTGGGCACGCCGACTTTCGGGTACGTGACTGCGGCCCGCGCGCCGAGGCAGGTGCAGTTCGGGTTGAAGTTCTACTTTTGAGGATTTCGATCGCCGGATTGGGCGTAGGCGCGGTTGGCTGCCGGCCTACGCCCCGTGGCATTTCTTATACTTCTTGCCGCTGCCGCAGGGGCAGGGGTCGTTGCGGCCGACCTTGTCGCCCTTGATGACCTGCTTGTTGCGGCCGTTGGTGCTCGAGTCGCCGCCTACCATTTGCAGCTCGGCCAGCTCCTTTTCCTTCTTGCGCTGGATATTGCGCGTGAAGTCCTGAATGGTGGTTTGGGCTGCGGCGCGCTGCTGCTCGGTGGCGGCAGGTGACGGCTGCTCTCCCTCTTCTTCCTCGAAGCCTTCCTCTTCCATTTCGAAAGGCAACTGCGGGCGGCTCCCCTGGCCGGGTTCCTGGGCGATCTGCAGGAAAAAGAGGTAGCGGACGGTCTCATCCTCGATGCGGTCCATCATGTCCTGGAACAGGACGAAGGATTCCTTCTTGTACTCGACCAGCGGATCTTTTTGACCGTAGCCGCGCAGGCCGATGCCTTCCTTGAGGTGGTCCATCGAGAGCAGGTGGTCTTTCCACTGGTCGTCGATGACCTTGAGCATGATCCAGCGCTCGCTCTGACGCATGAGATCGGAGCCGATGAGGTCTTCTTTCTCCTGATATTTTTGAGCGAGCTGCTCGCAGATGGTTTCCTCGACAGCGTCGCGCCCCAGGCCCGAGATTCCGGCGAGATCGATCTTATGGCCGAACTGGCTCAGGATGTCGGTGCGCAGGCCGTTGAGGTCCCAGGTGTCGGGGTGCGAGCCTTCGGGGCAGCGCATATCGATGAACGCGCCGAGAGCGCCTCGCACCATATCCAACACCCGCTCCTTCTGATCGGCGCCCTCGAGGAGCTGGCGGCGCATGCCGTAAACGGCCTTGCGCTGCTTGTTCATGACGTCGTCATATTCGAGCAGGTGTTTGCGGGCTTCGAAGTTCTGGACTTCAACGGCTTTCTGCGCGGCCGCAATGCGCTTGGTGATGAGGCGCGACTCGATGGGCACATCTTCTTCCATGCCCAGGCGCAGCATGAGGTTCTGCATCCTCTCGCCGCCGAAGATGCGCAGCAGGTCGTCCTGCAGGGATAGGTAGAAGCGGGAGCTGCCGGGATCGCCCTGGCGGCCGGCGCGTCCACGAAGCTGATTGTCGATGCGACGGGATTCGTGGCGCTCGGTGCCCAGGATGTGCAGGCCGCCGACCGAGACGACTTCGTCGTGCTCTCCGTCGGTCTCCTGTTTGTATTTCTGGAGGGCGGCGTCCCACTCGGCGCGCTCAGGGGTACCGACGGCTGCGATCTGGAGCTGGTCCGGGTCCTTGTTCTGCTTGCGCAGGGCTTCCTTGGCCATGAACTCGGGATTGCCGCCGAGCAGGATGTCGGTGCCGCGGCCGGCCATGTTGGTGGAAACGGTGACTGCGCCTTTGCGGCCGGCCTGAGCCACGATGGTCGCTTCGCGCTCATGATGTTTGGCGTTCAAGACCTCGTGCTTGACGCCCATGCGCTTGAGCAGCCCGGAAAGCCGCTCGGATTTTTCGACCGAAATGGTGCCGACCAGGACGGGCTGGCCCTTTTCCTGGAGAGCCTTGATCTCCTTCGCCGCGTTGCGGAATTTTTCTTCTTCAGTGCGATAGACGGTGTCCGGATTCTCGATGCGGATCATCGGCTGGTTGGTGGGCACGACGGTGACGTCGAGGTTGTAGGTCTTCTGAAATTCCGCCGCTTCGGTTTCCGCCGTGCCGGTCATGCCGGCGAGTTTTTTGTACAGACGGAAATAATTCTGGAAGGTGATGGTGGCGAGGGTCTGGTTCTCGCGCTCGATCTTGACGTTTTCCTTGGCCTCGACGGCCTGGTGCAGGCCATCGGACCAGCGGCGGCCGGGCATGAGGCGGCCCGTGAATTCGTCGACGATGATCACCTGGCCTTCCTTCACCACGTAGTCTTTATCGCGGTGGAACAGCACGTGGGCCTTCAGCCCCTGCTGGACGTGGTGATTGAACTCGATATTGGCGGGGTCGTAGAGATTCGGCAGGCCGAGCAGCTTTTCGACTTTGGAAACGCCTTCTTCGGTGAGGCCCACGGCGCGGTGCTTCTCGTCGACGGTGTAATCGCCGGTCGTGGACTTCTCGCCGGGTTGTTTGCCTTCGATCACCTCGCCGCGCACCAGCTTGGGAATGATGCGGTTGACCTTGTAATACTTGTCCGTGGATTCCTCGCTGGGGCCGGAGATGATGAGCGGCGTGCGCGCTTCGTCGACCAGGATGGAATCCACTTCGTCGACGATGGCGTAGTGATGCCCGCGCTGCACACAGTGTTCGAGCTGGAACTTCATGTTGTCGCGCAGGTAGTCGAAGCCGAACTCGTTGTTGGTGCCGTAGGTAATGTCGCAGTTGTAGCTTTCCTTACGCTCCTCATCGTCCAGGTCGTGGACAATGATACCCACCGACATGCCCAGGCCTTTGTAGATCCGGCCCATCCACTCGGCGTCGCGATGCGCCAGGTAATCGTTGACCGTGACCACGTGGACGCCATTGCCTTCGAGGGCGTTCAAATACACCGGCAGCGTGGCGACCAGCGTTTTTCCTTCACCGGTTCGCATCTCGGCGATCTTGCCGCGGTGGAGCACGATGCCGCCTATTAGCTGCACGTCGAAGTGCCGCATGTTGAGGAAGCGGCGGCCCGCCTCGCGGACGACGGCAAAGGCCTCGATCAGCAGGTCATCGAGTGTGGCGCCCTGGCCCAGGCGCTCCTTGAACTCGATGGTTTTGGCAGCGAGATCGATATCGGAGAGCTGCTGGAGTTCGGGCTCGAGGTCATTGATGGCCGTGACGATCGGCATGAGCGCTTTGACTTCGCGCTCAGTTTTGGTGCCGAAAATTTTGGCCAGAACGGCGTCGATCATACAGCGGTCGTTTGGGGAAGAAAATCCTTTCCCATTTTAGCGCAGGCGGGGGATTGGGCACGCGAAGCCGGAGAAAGATGCGTGTAGAATGGCAGACCGGAGCAGATGGCGATGCAGCTATTTTCCTGGGAAGGCGTGAATACCGAAGTGCTGAACCCGAACATCAAGCGGAAAGTGATCACCGGCGAGCGGGCGATGGTGGCGCAGGTGTTTATCGCGCGCGGAGGCGTGGTGCCGGTTCACCAGCACGAGAGCGAGCAGCTTACTTACATCATGGAGGGCGCGCTCGAGTTCGAACTGGAAGGGCGCACGGTGGTGGTCCGCAAAGGCGAGGTGCTGCACATTCCCTCGAACGTGCCGCATCGCGCGGTGGCGCTCGAGGACACGCTCGATCTCGATATCTTCAGCCCGATCCGCGTGGACTGGCTGACGGGCCAGGATCATTACCTGCGCACGGGGGAGTGATGGACCTGGGATTGAAGGACCGGGTGGCGATTGTGGCGGCCTCGAGCCAGGGGCTTGGAAAAGCCGTGGCCATGGCGCTGGCGCGCGAGGGAGCCAGGCTGGCCATCTGCGCCCGCACGGCGCGGGCTCTCGAAGCAGCCGCGGACCATATCCGATCAACCACGCGCGCGGAGGTGCTGGCGCGGCCCATCGACGTGACCAAGTACGTCGAGGTGCGCCGCCTGGTGGCCGAGAGCGTCGAGCGGTTCGGGCGCATCGATATCTGCGTGACCAATGCGGGCGGGCCGCCGTCGAAGACGTTCGCCGAGACATCCGTCGAAGACTGGACTGCGGCGGTGAACCTGAACCTGATGAGCACCATCTATTTCGCGCGTGAAGTGCTGCCCCTCATGCAGAAGCAGCGCTGGGGGCGGCTCATCACCATTACCTCGGTTGCCGTGAAGCAGCCGATCGAGGGGTTAATTCTTTCGAACTCGGTGCGGTCGGCGGTCAGCGGGCTGGTGAAGAGCCTGGCGAACGAGTACGGCAAGTACAACGTGCTGATGAACAACGTGTGCCCGGGATACACGCGCACCGAAAGGCTCACGGAGCTTGCCGGGCGGCTGGCCGAAAGCGAGGGCGTGACGACCGAGCAGATTCAGCAGCGGTGGGCCGGCCAGATCCCGCTCGGGCGGCTGGCGGAAGCTGAGGAGTTCGGCGGTGTGGTCGCGTTTCTGGCGTCGGAGCGCGCCAGTTACATCACGGGTGCATCGATTGCAATCGACGGCGGGCTGGTGAAGGGCGTCTACTGACGCATGCGTCACGGGAGTATGATGCCTTTCTGTCCATGAACTGGGAACCGGAAGCAATGCTGGCGATACGTGTGGTGGCGGCTGCCGCGCTGGGCGCGCTGGTGGGCTGGCAGCGCGAGCATGCAGGCCAGGAAGCGGGCATCCGCACATTCGCCGCGGTGGCGCTGGGCTCGTGCGTTTTTGGCTTGATTGCGCCGGGCGATCCACGGGTCGCGGCACAGGTGGTGACCGGCATCGGGTTCCTGGGCGCCGGGGTGATTATGCGAGGACGCGCCCACGTTCACGGCCTGACCACCGCCGCGGCACTCTGGGCGATGGCCTCCATCGGGCTAATCATCTCCTACGGACGTTTCGTCATGGGCGCACTGGTGACGGTTGTTCTGGTCGTCCTGCTGGCGATTCCCACCAAGAAATGGGAGAAGGAAAGAGAGCTGCATGACCGGCACTGACCGTTGTCCCGTGGCAGGCCGCTATCCTGTGGCATAATCACCGCAGCACATGGGTGGTCATTATCACTTGCCGCGCCCATCTGCGCGCCCGCGCACGCGCAGGTTCCGCCTGACGCTCGTCATCGTCATCGTGCTGCTGCTGATCGGCGCGCGCACGATCGCCTCGACCGTTATCGATTACCAGTGGTGGAAGGAACTCGGCCAGGTGGATACCTGGCTGAACCTGTACCTCTATGCCGTGACCCCGCTGGCAGCGGCCACGATACTGGCTTTCGCCGCGCTCTGGGTGGCGCACGCGCGGGCCTTGAAGTTCGCCGGAACGGCGCTTGGCGAGCATCCGACGTACGCCAAGCTCTCGTCGCTGGCACTGCTGGCCGTGGGCTTTGTGGTGTCCGCCGCTTCGCTCGATACCTGGACGGTGGTGCGTTACCTGGGCAGCCGGCATCTTCCGGCCGGCGCTACGGCGTGGCATGACGCGGTATTCGACCTTCCTCTGTCGTTCTATTTGTTTGACCTGCCGTTCTATTCGGATTTGCGCGGGTATGTGCTGGCTCTGATCGTGGTCTCGATCCTGGTTTACTGGATTGCGGCGCGCATCTGGCAATTGCAATATCGCATTTCCGAGTTGCGCGAAATGCGCGAAATCGACCCGGGCATTTTTCGCCTGGAAGGGGGCCTCGAATCGAAGTTCCTGCGTGGCGCGCTGGTGGTAGCGCTGTTCGCGCTGGCGTTCCGATTCTTCCTCGGCCGTTACGAGATGGTGCTGAACCAGCACAATTTCCTGGTGGGCGTGGATTATGTGGACGACCACATCGGCCTGCCTTTGCAGTGGCTGCTGGTTGCGGCGTCCTTGCTGGCTGCGATTTTTGTGTGGGCGGGCCGCTGGCTGCTGGCCGCTCTGATGGCCCTGGCACTGGTGGTGCGGTTCGTTGTGCCAGGTGTGGTTTCGGCGCTGCACGTCCGGCCCAACGAGATCTCGCTCGAAAGGCTTTACATCGAACGGCATATTCACTCCACGAGAAGCGCGTTCGGGATCGAGAAAAGCGCCAACGAAATCGAGTTCAAGGTGAATCCGAACGCGAGCATCGATCCCAACCGGCACCGCAACCTGCTGGACAACGTGCGGCTATGGGACTGGCATCCCTTTCACGACACGGTCTCGCAGACGCAGGCGTTGCGGTCTTACTACGTGTTTGAGGATACGGATGTCGACCGCTACACTATCGGCGGGAATTACCGCCAGGTGCTGCTCTCGCCGCGCGAACTGGACATCCGGCAATTGAGCGGCACTCAGACGAGCTGGATCAATTCGCATTTCATCTACACGCACGGCTACGGAATAGTGCTGGCGGATGTCAGCAAGATCCGTCCGGACGGCCTGCCGGTGTTCCTGATCCAGAACATGCCGCCGGAAGTGACGGCGCCGGGGCTGAAGCTCACGCGGCCGGAAATCTATTACGGCGAGATGGTGCACGAGCCGGTATTCCTCGACACCCGCCAGCCGGAGTTCGACTATCCTTCCGGGGCGGACAATGTTCACTCGGTTTACAAAGGCAAAGGCGGTTTTCCTATTGCCTCGTTCGGCATGCGGCTGGCCGCCGCGGTCCAGCAGGGCGATTTCAATATCCTGCTCACCAACTACCTTACGGACCGCAGCCGGATGATGATCCGGCGCAAGATCCGGCAGAGGCTCGAAACCCTGGCCGGATTTCTGGAGTGGGACACCGACCCTTACCTGGTGATTACAGAAGACGGGCGGCTGCTCTGGATCGTGGACGGGTATACGACATCGAACGCACACCCGTATTCTCGGAGCGTGGAGGTCGCTGGCGTCGGAAGTGTCAATTACATCCGCAACGCCGTGAAAGCCACGATCGACGCCTATGACGGCACCACGAATCTTTACATCTTCGCGCCGTCCGACCCAATCATCCAGGCCTACGCCCACCTATTCAAATCGCTGTTCCATCCGGCTTCCGAGATGCCGCCGGCTGTGCGTGCGCACGCCCGGTATCCGGAAATCCTGTTCCGCGTGCAGGCCGAAATCTACCGCACGTACCATATGCTCGATCCGCAGGCCTTCTATAACAAGGAAGACGTCTGGGACATCGCCAGTTTCGTCAGCGGGCAAAACGGAACGCGCGAGCCGATGACGCCAACCTATGTAGTGGCATCGCTGCCCAGCCGGGATCGTACGGAGTTCATGTTGATTTTGCCCTTCACGCCGCGCACCAAAGACAATCTGATCGGCTTAATGGTTGGGCGCTGCGACGGCGAAAATCTGGGGGAATTGACCGTCCTGCAGCTTTCGAAACAGGAACTGATCCGCGGGCCCATGCAGATTGACGCCATGATCAATCAAGACCAAAACATATCCAAAGATCTTACGCTGTGGAATCAACAGGGATCGCAGGTGCTGCGCGGCCAGACGCTCGTGCTGCCGGCAAGCGACACCTTTCTGTACGTCGAACCCGTGTACATTCAGGCCACTCAGGCTCGCATGCCGCAGTTGAAGAAAGTGGTGCTGGTGGTGGGTGACCGGCTGATTTATACCGATACGTATGAGCAGGCTTTGGCGGAGCTGGGTGGCGGCAGACCAGCAGTTGAAGCGGCGCAGAAGGGGGCCGCGGCCGCAACTCCGTCAGCAGCGGGCGCCACGCCTGCGGCCGGCGACCGGCGGCTCGAGAGCATCCGCAATCATTTGCGGCGCTATAGAGAGCTGGCGGGGCAAGGCCGGTGGGTAGAGGCGGGCAAAGAGCTGGAAGCGATTGATTCGGAGCTCAAATAGAAATTGGCTAATGGCCGAGCGGAGCCATCGCTACTTCTTTGAAGAACACGACATCGTTATCGCCGTGATTCTGTAAGCCGAAGTAACCTTCGAGAGGCCGCGGCCCGCGCAGGGGTTCGAACCAGAACTTCTGTGTAGGCACGGACTGCCCTTCGCTGTAGTCGGTGACCTTTACATCGTTTACTACGACGATGGTCTCCGGACCCTTCATGGTAATCACCATGGTGTTCCACTCCGGCCCGGGTTTGCCCGGACGGGCCAGCGGCTTGGTGAGCGAGTAGAGCGTCCCGGTGACGTGAAACTCGTCTTCTTTGGATTTCTCGGGCTCGTTGTCGATCTGCACTTCGTATCCGTAATGCACGGGCATCCAGGCCTCGCGAGGCTCGAGGGGAATGCGGATGAACACGCCGGAATTATCGTTGTGATCCCGCATCTTGTAGACCACGCGCAGGGTGCAATTTCCGATCTTCCCGCCTTTCCAGTAAAGCAGCCCCATGCCGCCGTGCGTCTGGATCAGGCCGTTCTCAACGGTCATCGATCCTTTGCCGACGTGCTGCCAGGCGGCGAGATCTTTGCCGTTGAAAAGCTGCGTCCACTCGGAGGCCAGGCCGGCCGTGGAGAGGGAACAGCAGATGCAGAAAAGGAAGATCAATTGTTTGAGCATACGTTCATTATGATCCCAACAAGACCGGGCTGTGGTGGCGGCGGAGCGATTCGAACGCTCGACCTACGGATTATGAGACCGTCGCTCTAACCAACTGAGCTACGCCGCCTGCTTTGTGGAGGGCCTCACTCGAGTTTACCAGACGGGCATGCGGCTACCCAGGTAAAAACCCGATCGGCTGGGGCCACGGCATATGGCCTGGCTATCTGCGTCCGCGCACCCCGGGCACTGGCTCGAGGCCATGATATACTCTCCAACGGCCCGCGAGAGGGCGCGCGAGCTCGCAAAAATTTTCTCACGAGACCATTGACATGTCCGAACGCTTGAATACAATTCGTAGTAGCGTGAGAGCGCCGAGACGCGACTTGAGCGACATGTTCAAAACAAAAAAAGCAAGGCCCGTTATCCTGCCCAGCGAAGAACGCTACACCAGCAACCAGGTCTCCCGGATCTCCGGCGTGAGCCTGCGGCAATTGCAATGGTGGGACGAGCGCAAGGTGGTTTCACCCCGGCAGGACGGGCACAAGAGGGTCTACACACCCGAGGAAGTGGTGGAGATTTCCGTCATTGCCGAGTTACGGCGCAAGGGTTTCTCGCTGCAGAAAATCCGCCGCGTGTTGAAGTATCTGCAGAAAGAGATGGGTAAGCGCCTGGGCGACGCGGTTTCGAGCGAATCCGAGATCCACTTGCTCACCGACGGGAAGTCGATCCTGCTGGAAGAGAGCCCCGATCGCATCATTGATCTGCTAAAGAACGCGCGCCAGCCCATGTTTCTAGTATGCGTCACCGATCAGGTCCGGAGATTCACGGCCGCCGCGCTGCGCAAACCCGCCAAGTCCGAGACCGCGGGCGCCGTGCGCAGAGCCCGGGTGTTGTAGTCCACATCGTCGTCGTCGAATATTCCGGTCACGTCCTGCGTTTTTTCCGGCCGCGCTGCAAACATGTTGGGTAGCAGCTTTGTTTTCTTCAGGTTGCTAGCCGGCTGAGCTGGCATTCAAGCGTTATGCGAGGTTGTGTTGCCCAAGCGGTGAGTTCGGAGTATAGGTTTGTAAACGCGAGTTTACTCTACTACGCGCGGCGCACGGGAGCCGTTCGTAGTCCTGTGACCGCCTGAAGAACGTGCTCTTCAGCTTCGAGACGAACACCCGTGGGGCTGACGTTCACAGCCCGTAGGGAAGCCAAGTGCGATAGCGTCCGAGGTGTTTTCGATCAGCGCTCGAAATCGCTCCTCGCTCCTTTCCACTTCGGTCACCTTCTTCTCGGTTGTCGTTCTGGCCCCGTGGAATTCGTCCGCCAGCCAGCTGCTGCGATGAGGTAGCCCGAATTTCGACGTTCGCAAGGAGATTTTTCGTTGGATGGCCGCTCTCGTGCCAATCCAGGCGCCGTACCTTCCGGGTTACCCGCCCGAAGAGTCGGGTCCTTCCCTCGGCTGACAGGATTCGCTCGGGGTAGAGGATGAAAACAACACCCCAACTGGGGCCGGTTGGTACAATTATTGCTAGGCAGGATGGCAAAACTGGCATCCTGGGTAATACGTGAACCGTACTGACAGCAGAGGCCGCGCTATGGCCGCTCCGGAGTTTGCACACCCCGCAGAACCGATCATTCACCTCCACCGAAGCGTCGTGGAGCGCCTCAGCCGCGAAGTGTGGCCGGCATTCGAATCGACTCCGCCCGGCGGCATGGAGATTGGCGGTCTCTTGCTGGGCGAGGCGGACAGTCAAGCCCTTCTTATCGAAATTCGGGATTTCGACGCGCTGCTGTGTGAGGACCGCCCGGACCACCGGTTCGTTCTTTCCGATTCCGAACGCCGCGCGCTCAAAAAGATGCTGGCCACGCGCCGCTCGATGCACGACGGGGAACTCCAGGTGGTCGGTTGCTATCGAAGCCAGATCGGCGAAGGCCTGACCCTGAGCGAAGGAGACTTTTCCTTAGCGAGAGCGTGCCTTGGCGACTCGTTTGGCGTTTTCCTGTTGATTCAGCCTGCTTCCAATGGGGACTTGAACGCCGGATTCTTCTTTTGGGACAACGGGCAGATCGATTCGGCATATACCTGCCACAAATTTCCGTTTGATACCCGCCGGCTGGCAGCCGCGCTGGTGCCAGCTTCCAGCCACGAAGCCCTAAGCCATCTGGAGAGCGACGCGAAACGGATTGACGAGCCCCCGCCGGCGGAACCTGAGAAGGAGCGCCACACCCTGCAGACACTCCTGGGCCAGACGCCCTTACTCGCCGGACGCATGGGCTCAATCTTTGAGCGAGCATCATCGGCTCTGGTCGCTCGAGCCTCCGCCTGGCGAGGACGTCGATTCCATCTGCTGTGGCAGTCGCTGCTTGCGGTGTTGGCGGTTGCTTTGAGCGTCGCGGCGTATCGCGCGTACCGGAACAGGACCCCGGCGGTCGTGGCGGCCGACGCAGCCGGGCTGGCCTTGCAGGTGGAGCGGCGTGAAAGGGATCTGCGCGTGAGCTGGGACCGGGATGCTCAGGCGGTTCGCCACGCCAGCAAAGCTGTGCTCTCGATCCGCGACGGAGACTCACCGCCGCGAGAGCTGCAGCTCGACGTCGAACAGCTTCGTAATGGCGGGACCGTTTACAGTCCTATCAGTGCTCGCGTGCAGTTTCGGCTCGAAGTGGCTGAAACAGACAACACGAAAACAACTGAAACGATATTGACGGTCCTCGCGCCCCAGCAAAATCTGATCGAAGCTTCGGTGGAGGAAACCCGGCAACGGGATGGGGCTTCAGCGAGAGGTCGGACGCGACTGGAGCATCCTGCTCCGTTTGCTCCGAAGCGCGCGGCCACGGCGCGGTCAAGGGCGACCATGCAGGCTTCTGGGGCAGTGGCTGGCCAAGTGGGGAGCATAGCCGCGAGTGCCGCTGCGTTTGTGGCGGCGCGGCCCATTCGCGAAACGCGGGCGAATCTGACTGCATCTATTCGCAGCACGATAACCTCGCCGGTGGAAGTCCAGGTGAAGGTGCGGATTGACGAGTCGGGCCGCGTGGTCAGGGCCGATCCAGTGGCGCTGACCGGACCAGCGAGCAATGCCCTGGTGGCCGCCACCCAGAATGCAGCGCTGCTTTGGACATTTGCACCGGCGACGCGCGGGAATCAGCCCATCGCCAGCGACGTGGTGCTAAAGTTCAGTTATCGCCCCTAGAATCCCGCACGCGGGCAGCTTGGTTTCGAACTCGGGATCGGCGCTGAACGTGAACGTGCGGATCCGGTGGAGGGGCAGCTCCGACGCGTTCAGAATCGCGTGTACGGTGCTGTGGGGCAACCCTACTTCTCGCGCCAGTGTGCGCACCCTCCAACGTCCTTGCGACTGGGGCTGTTGGCAAGCCAAGTTCTGCACCTTCTGCCAAACCTCGGCATCATATTTGGGCGGTCGGCCCGAGCGCGGTCAATCGCGCAATCCATCCAATCCGTGACCAGCCTCAACTCGATCTGCTGATTCGACAGACCGCAGCCGCTTCCAAGACGATTCGACTGCGCAGGGCCAATGCCTGTGGAGTGGAGGTGGCTTGTACCCAACCATGCAGCGTGGACCGGGTTCCAGCATCGAGGACTATCGCAGGGGCGCTACGCACCATGCCCCAGCGTACCAGAATCCATTATATTATAAAGAACTATCTGGACGATGTCCTAGTGGATATGCTGATTTAGAGTGGATACACTGAGCTAGGGTTGGTGGTGAGTCGTAGCAGGAAGTGGAGTTATCCAAAAAGTGTCCCTTGAATGATTGATGCATGGGCATGAACGAGCAGTTCGTTACAGCCTGTACCGCTATGGTTGCGGTTCCGTTCTTAATCGTTGTGTCGTCGGGACGTTCGACTCCGGCAGTCCGAACTGCGCAGCCGGCGATTTCCAGGGTCGTTAATGCTGCCGGTTACCAGCCGGTCATCGCACCAGCATCCTGGATCACCATCTACGGTGCCAACCTGGCTCCCGACACGCGGTCTTGGCGAGCCGACGAGATTATCAACGGCAAACTGCCGACTCGATTGGATGGTGTGAGTGTCACGGTCAACGGAGCGCCGGCGTTTGTTTCCTACATCAGCCCGACGCAGATCAACGCCCAAGCCCCGGATGACACGACTACCGGTATTGTGCCAGTAGTCGTGACCAACAACGGTGTCACCAGCGCTTCGGCAAACGTCGCCCTGGATCAGTATTCTCCAGCTGTGCTCATGTGGCCTGGAAATTATGCAGTTGCCACGCGAACTGACTTCAGTTGGGCTGTGAAAGCTGGTGAGTTCCCAGGTGTCACAACCGCGCCCGCAAAGCCAAATGACGTCATCATTCTATGGGGTACGGGTTTCGGTCCCACAAACCCGAGCGTGCCGGCCGGCCAAAACGCGTCGGCCAACGGTCATTACACCTTGACTGCGACTCCCACGATTACAGTTGCTGGCATAGCAGCGAACTACGTTGCTGGTGGGCCCACACCGGGCAATGCCGGACTATATCAGGTTGCATTCCGGGTCCCCGCCAACGCGCCCGATGGCGACTTGCCGGTTGGTGTCACGGTCAACGGCAGAACCTCGCCCAGTGGCGTGTTTCTCACCGTCACTAATCCAATGCAGATCCTCGCGCCGTCGAACTTGGAGGCCACAGCGGAATCAGCAAGTCAGATCAGCCTGACCTGGACCGACCCAGTTTCTGTTGGTCTAAAGACGCATATCGAGCGTAGCACCTCGGCATCGGGCACATACACTGAGATTGCGACTGTCGGCCCAACGGTCACCACGTATCAAGATACCGGTTTAGCCAGTTTCACTACGTATTTGTATCGAGTGCGAATCGAGACTGCGTCCGGCCTTTCGGCGTACTCCAACGTGGCCAGTGCGACAACGCTGCAGGGGACGATCTCAGGTTTAGTGGCGGCGTATGGGTTCAACGAAGGTGCAGGGACAACGGTCACGGATTCCTCGGGGAACGGGAACACGGGAACTATCACGAACGCCACCTGGACGAGTGCGGGCAAGTACGGCAGTGCGCTGGCGTTCAACGGGACCAATGCTCTGGTAACGATCAACGACGCTGCATCGCTGCACTTGACGACGGCCATGACCCTGGAGGCCTGGGTCAACCCGGGACCAGTGGTTGGTGAGTGGGAGGACGTAATCTACAAGAGCAACGACAACTACTACCTGTCAGCGACATCCAACAAGAGCGCACCGGCAGGCGGGGGTACGTTTGGCGCGGTAGACGTGGTGACGTACGGCACGGCGGCTCTGCCGCAGAATACGTGGTCTCATGTGGCCGTGACCTACGACGGGGCGACGCTGGTGCTGTATGTGAACGGCGTGCAGGTGTCGAGCCTGGCGCGGACGGGGAACATCTTGACATCGAACAATCCGTTGCAGATCGGCGGCGACACTACCTACAGGCAGTATTTTCAGGGCACGATTGACGAAGTGCGTGTCTACAACGCGGCGCTGACAGCGGCACAGATCCAGGCGGACATGAGTAGCCCCATTGGCAGTGCGAGTGTGTTACCTGTGGTAAGTCTGCGCGGCGCGAACGTTGCCTTCGGCAATCAGACGACTGGCACGACCAGCAACGCACAGACTGTGACCCTGGCGAATACAGGAGGCGCGGTGCTGACGATCAGCGGCATTACGATTTCGGGTACTAACAGTAATGACTTTGCTCAAACCAACAACTGCGCATCATCGATTGCGCCAAACAGCAGTTGCGCAATCAGTGTAACCTTCACACCAAGCGCGACGGGTACACGCAGCGCGACGATCACAATGTCGGATAACGCACCCGGGAGCCCACACACCATCGCTCTATCCGGCACGGGACTTGCGTCTACCACGCTCTCGATCAGTCCGGGCGTGGCGGCGCTGACGCCCACGCGGACACAGCAGTTCACCGCTAACCTCACTGGTATTATCTGGTCGGTGGATGGCGTGGTGAACGGCTCGGCATCATCGGGAACGATAACCAACGCCGGCCTGTACTCGCCCCCCACCAGTGCTGGCACCCATACGGTCACGGCAATAACGTCGGATCATGCGCAATCGGCTAGTGCTACCGTGTACATCACTATCTATCCGGGCACGTTCACCCATCGCAACGATAATCTCCGGACTGGTCAGAACCTGAGTGAGACGGTGTTGACTCCCGCCAATGTCAACGCGTCCACATTTGGGAAGCTTTACTCGTACGCTTTGGACGGCGTTGCCCATGCATCGCCACTCTACGTGGCCAACGTCAGCATCCCCGGACAGGGCTTCCATAATGTCGTTTATGTGGCGACGGAGCACGACAGTGTCTATGCCTTCGATGCTGACGGATTGAGCAGCAGTCCGCTGTGGCACGTCAGCTTTATCAATCCGGCTGCCGGGATTACCACCGTTCCTCCAAGCGACACGGGCGAGTGTTGCGACATCCGACCCGAGATTGGCATCACCGGCACCCCGGTCATCGATCCGGGCACTGGTACGTTGTACGTGGTCGCCAAGACCAAGGAAGTTGTGGTTGGCACAACAAGCTACGTTCAAAGGCTGCATGCTCTTGATATCACTACGGGCGCGGAGAAGTTTGGCGGCCCAGTGGTGATTCAGGCCAGTGTGGCTGGCACGGGCGATGGGGCACAGGCAGGGCGGGTGCCGTTCAACGCACTGCACGAGAACCAGCGGCCGGCACTGCTGCTCAGCAATGGCGTGGTGTATGTGGGATTCGCCTCCCATGGAGACAACCCTCCCTACCACGGATGGGTGCTGGGATACAACGCGGCAAACCTGCAGGAAGCGATGGCATATAACGACACCGCGAACGGTTCTGGGGGTGGCATCTGGCAAAGCGGCGGGGGACTTGCCGCTGACTCCGTGGGAAACATCTACTTCGTGACCGGCAACGGGACTTTCGATGCCGACATCAGCGGCGTCGATTACGGTGATAGTTTCGAGAAGATCAGCCCCAGTGGCACGGTCATGGACTACTTCACGCCTCTGGATCAGGGTGCCTTGAACAGCGGAAACGCGGATCTCGGAGCCGGTGGTGTGCTGTTGCTGCCGGATAATGTCGGAGTACTCCCGCATCTCCTGCTCAGTGCGGGCAAGGATGGGACGATCTACTTGGTGAACCGCGACAACATGGGGCACTATAATCCGAGCAGCAATCAGAATGTCCAATCGCTGGTGAACATCTTCCCCAATGGGACGCCAGAGCCTGGTAACTTCAGTGCACCGGTTTATTTCAATGGACATGTATACTTCAGTCCAATCGCCGACTCGGTCAAGGCCTTTCAGTTAACCTATGTAGGGCTATCGACAGCGCCGACCTCGCAATCTCCGGAGGTCTACGGGTATCCGGGCGGAGCGATGGCTATTTCAGCCAATGGCAATACGAACGGGATCCTGTGGGTTGTGCAGAAGAATGGTACATCTGTGGGTGTTCTTCGCGCATATGATGCCAATAATCTAGCCACTGAACTGTACAACAGCAACCAATCCGGATCACGAGACACTATGGATGTCGCGGCAAAGTTTAGTATTCCGCTCATAGCGAATGGAAAGGCATTCGTTGCTTCACAAAGCCAGCTAACGGTGTACGGTCTGTTGCCGTAGCGCTTAGAGTATCCGGATGGCAGTACGCGAGGCTTCCGGTAGACGAACGGAGCGTTTTTCCCTTGCTCCCACGCGCCGCTTGCAGTTCGCGTTAGCCAGAATGCCACCGGGCTGCCAGCCGCGCTGGTCCACCGGTGCGGTCCGAAGAGCATAATCCTTGTTCGAACGCGCCGACAGCGAGACCATCATGTCTTCACGTCCCGCCGATTTCGCGTTCCGCGTGATCGTGCGATACTCAGTTTCCTCTCAGCTCGCTGTACTTCGATTGACGTTGAGAAGTCGCCACTCTGGATATGTCGAGTTCTGGCGACCCCAGGAGTGTCCGTTGGCGGCACGTCCGCTTAATGACCGCCCACTGCGACTTGTGCGGAATTGCTCGCGCTCCCATTGACTGTAACCGTGAGGGCATACGAACCGACAGCAAGCTGAGGGACACGGAAGTTCACCTGGAATAAGCCCACATATCCAGGACTGAGACCGGCGAACAATACATCGGCTTGCTTTCCACCGAGCAACACCGTGACGGGAAGGGTCACGTGAGTTAGCGGGCGGGACGGAGCGGCCTCACCGGTTTGACCCGAGGGATTCACCGGACCCAACCCGGTCAGATAAGCGGCAACGATGCTTCCCTGGGGTGCAGGATGTTTCGCGTCATTGATACTGCCGTCCTGGTTCTGGACTGCAGCACGGTTCTGCGAAAGCACAAACAAACCCGGGGCCGCGGGCTGTATCGACATCACCGACGGGGACGAACTCCGGCCGGCTGTCGATACCACAGCGGCGCCCTTGCCGGGAACGGCTTCGAAGGGAACTTGAGCGTTTATCTGTGTTGGACTCGCGTACAGCAGAGGAGCGAGCATTCCATTGATGCTCATGGAAGCTCCTCCGAGGGCAACGGGTAGAGGGATACCGGGTGCCGACTCCGTAGCCTGTGCCAGGTTTTGCCCAAAGATTGCAATCAAAGAACCGGGTGCAACCGCTCCACTCTGCAAGCTTGCCGCATTGACAATTGAGCCGACGGTAGCCGAAGATGCTCCCAGCAATCCGAAGACTTGCACGCTACCCTGAAGTCCCACGTAGACTCTTCCATTCGCAATGGTCGGTGTTGAAAACTTTACGTAGGAACCCAAGTTGTCGCGGGCGGCATTCTCGTTGCTGTTGTATAGCTCTCGGGCCAAGTTGGCGGCATCATACGCGTGGAGCGTACCACCTTGTCCCGCCTCGACTGCCCAAACAATCCCGTTAGCGCTTCCATTGGCCGAAATGCTGGGAACCGAACCGGGATAGCTGAATGCCGTGGGCGACTGTGCAGATGGCGAAGTCGCGAGCACTCCACCGTTAATCGGAAAGGCCTCCAGGGGACGGTCAATGCTGGAGAAAAAGACTGTGTTGTTGAAGTAGATCGGGATGCTGTATAGGGGGCCAATGGCTCCGACAATTGATTGAACAATCTGACTGTCGCTGCCGGCCTGGAACTTCCCCATATTGTCGCGGTCCAGCAGATAGATCCGACCTTCCTTACCCGCGCTGATCAGAAGGCGGCGATGCACGGGGATCCCAACGGAGTCTGGCAGCAGCAGCGCTCCGCTGGAACCCGTGTCCAAGTCGCCATTATTGAGGTCTTGCACATTGAAAGGCGTAAAGTAGTCGGCAACGGTCAGCCCGTTGCGCGTTGACAGCTTGAGGAAACTCTCGCCCAGATCGGAGCCACCGACATTGGCGTCGAAGCTGCCATTCGCGGAGATTACGAAAATGTTCCCGTCCGCATCGGCCGCCGGCGCCGCTCCACTCGCCCAGAAGGAGGCCAAGCTTCCGTTAGGTGTATCGTTGTAAACGGCGACTTGCCGCAGCGTCGTGGCGTCGTAGCCCAGAATCCAGCCGTGATAGTTGCCAATGTCGCAGTGTGAAGACCACGCTGTGTAGACCACACCGTTGAGCAGCAGGAGCCCGGGGCGCTGCTTATACATCTGGGCATGAAAACTGACCGTGCTTCCGCCGTCGCCCGTTCCCGGAACAGAGGCCTGAATGACAACCGGAGAGTTGGACTTCTCGGCACCAGTCGCGATATCCAGG
>DASQHA010000202.1:0-4747 GCA_035632335.1 Terriglobales bacterium | reverse complement strand
GTGCTCCAGGTTCAGGACCGGCTCCGCGTGGATTTCACCCTGCAAGTCGGGTCGGTTAGCGAAGCGGTCAACGTCGAGGCGGAAGTCCCGGTGGTGCAGACCGAATCTTCGGCGCTGGGCGACGTGATCGGCAGCCGGCAGATCACGGATCTTCCTCTCAACGGGCGCGATTACACGCAACTGGCAACGCTGACGGCCGGCGTGGCCAAGATCACGGAAAACGGAGGCGGCATTAACGGCTCTACCACGGCCACCAACGGGAATGCCGGCGGCGCTTTCGCCGTCAACGGGACGCGGGGCAATCTGAACAACTTCATGCTCGACGGCGTCGACAACAACTCCAACGACAATGCCGGGAACATTCTGCGCACCAGCGTCGACGCCATCGAGGAGTTCAAAGTGCAGACCAGCAATTACTCGGCTGAGTTCGGCCGCAGCGGCGGCGCCGTCATCAATGCCACCATTAAATCCGGCACGAACGACTTCCACGGGACCGCCTTTGAGTTCCTGCGCAACTCGGCGCCGGATGCGCGCGGGTTCTTCGAGCCCGCGAATCAGCCCAAGGCGCCTTTTAAGCAAAATCAGTTCGGCGGAACGCTGGGCGGGCCGATCAAAAAGAACAAGCTCTTCTTTTTTGGCGATTACCAGGGAACCCGAGTGCGCGCGGCCAACACGGACATCCAGACTGTGCCCACCACCCCTGAAGTCGGCGGTGATTTCAGCGCGCTGCTGGGTTCTCAGGTGGCGACCGATCCGCTTGGGCGGCCCGTCTATCAGGGCCAGATTTTCGATCCGAGCTCGACGACCACGGTCAATGGCAACGTTGTACGGAATCCGTTTTCGAATAACATGATCCCGCGAACGAGCCTCGACCCGATCGCCCACAATGTAGCCGCGCTGTACCCAGCGCCCAACGTGGCGGGCGCGTTCACGAACAACTACGTCGTCAACGCTCCGGGCCGCGACACGATCGATCAGATGGACTCCCGCGCCGATTACAACATTTCGTCGCGGCAGCAGATCTTCGGGCGCTTTTCGCTGAGTCAGCGCGACCGGTTCCAGGCGCCGCCGCTCCCCGGGCTCGCCGACGGAGGAAATTACGGCACCGGCAATTATTTTGAAGGCACGCGCGGCGCAGTCCTGGCCCACACCTTCACCATCAGCCCATCCATGGTGAACGAAGTGCGCATCGGGTTCAACCGGAATCACTATCGCGACAACATTCCGGCCTACGGGCAGAACTATCCAGGTTCGGGCCTGGCTGTTCCAGGAGTCCCGAATAATCCTACGGTGAATGGATTAACGCTGTTTCAGCCGAGTGGGTATCAAAGAATCGGTGAACCGGGTTACACTCCCACCTTCAGCACCAGCCAGGAATTCCAGTATGGCGACACGCTGAACATCATCCACGGAAGGCACTCAATCAAGTTGGGCCCGCAGGTTCGATTCAGCCAGTTCAACCTGTTCCAGGTAGGCCAGCCGCGGGGGCGTTTCGGATTTAGCGGCGAGTTCACCGCCGACAACCCGTCATCCGGCGATGGCAGCGGCAGCGGCCTGGCGGACATGCTGCTGGGAATTCCCACCACGTCCGTCATTTCGACCCTGACCTACTTCGGCAACCGGCAACGCAGCTTCGGCGGCTTCGTTCAGGACGACTACAAATTGTCCGAGTCGCTGACCTTGAACCTCGGGCTTCGCTACGATTACACGACGCCGATCACCGAGGCGCACAATCGGCAGAGCAATTTTGATTTCGCCACCGGGCAGATCATCGTCGCAGGAAAAAATGGGGCTTCGGATGGCCTGGTCACAACCGATAAGACAGATTTCGCACCGCGCCTGGGTCTGGCATGGAGTCCGTTCAAGAGTCGCCGGACGGTGATCCGGGCCGGCTACGGCAGATTTTTCAGCTACCAGGAAATCCGAACCGGCGACCCGCTGCAACTGGCTTACAATCTTCCGTTCTTCTTCGAGCCAAGCTTCGTCAGCGACGGCATCACTCCGGTCCTGACGGTTTCTGGAGGATTTCCGCCGCTCAATCCAAACAACGCGAAATTTGCCGGCGTCAGCAGCAACGATTCGCGGCTGCACGCTCCGGTGACGGATGAATGGAATTTCAACATTCAGCAGCAGCTTCCTTTGAACATTCTGTTCGAGACTGCCTACGTCGGAGCCAAAGGCACGCATCTCCAGGTGCTGGTGGACCACAACCAGGACCCGACCCCCGGTCCGGGAAGCGTGCAGTCCCGGCGGCCGTATCCACAGTACGGCCCGTTCACTTCCATCGAGAATCACGGCAATTCCAGTTACCATTCGTTGCAAGTGAAGGCAGAGAAGCGGCTGTCCTACGGCCTGATGTTCCTCAGCGCGTTCACCTACAGCAAGTCGATTAACGACCAGCCGGAGATCTGCTGTAACAGTCCCTGGCCACAAAACTCCTACAACTTGACCTCAGAAAAAGGTCTGTCGGACTTCGACAACCGGCTCCGCTGGGTCTCGAGCTTCGATTACGAATTGCCCGTCGGAAAGGGGAGACGCTATCTCAACAGCAGCCGCGCCGCAGATCTGGTGTTGGGCCAATGGCATGTAGGAGGGATTCTCACGTTCCGGTCCGGCTTCCCGTTCTCTCCCTCGATGGGCTACGACCCCTCGAACACCGGATCCAACGGTCTGACGCGAACCGACCGCATCGCCAACGGCAACTTCTCGCCGGGAAAACGCACGCCTGACTTATGGTTCGATGTCAGCGCCTTTCCGCTTCCCACGGGCTACGCCTTCGGCAACGCCGGCAAGAACATTCTGGATGGGCCAGGCGGAAAAACCGCGGACATTTCCATTCGCAAAATGTTCAACGTAACCGAGCGCGTGAATCTCGAGTTCCGGGCCGAGGCCTTCAACGCTTTCAATCACGCCGTCTTCGCGCAGCCAGACAGTTTCATCACCGACGGTCCGGGAGCGGCCGGCGTCATCACCTCCACGGTGATCCCACAGCGGCAGTTGCAGTTTGCGCTGAAACTGCACTTCTGATAAGGAGGAGCGCGAATAGAAATTTCGATGGCACCGTATCTTCATTGAGATTTCTGTTTGCCCTTTTGAACCTGTTTCAAGCCGTCAGCTTGTTGCTGTTCCGTTGTTGCCTCGGCGGGACGGCCGCCGAGCCTGTAGATCTCAGCCTTATATCTGTGCGGCTCGGGATCGGCGGGACGCAGTTCCGATGCTTCGTCGAAATACCGGAGTGCGCCGGAATACTCGTGAGACGCCTGGCTCCGCCGGCCGAGTGCGAGTAAAGTCGCGTAGAGCAGATCGGATGTCCCTGTATCCGTCGGATTGAGCTGGTGCGCACGGCGTAATGCCTGGCAGGCCGGCGCCTCTTCACCCAATCTCAACAGCACAGCTCCATAGAGGGAGTTGAGCTGAAAGATGTCGGGCCACCGCTCGACGGCGCTGGCGAGCGGGCCTCGCGCCTCCTCAAACCGGTTCAGCCGGTAATAGGTGTAGGCCAAGTTGTACTGCATTTGCGGAGCTTGGGGGCTGAGCTCCGCGGCCCGGCGCAACGGCTCGAGCGCGGCTTCCAGGTCCCCGTGCTGGCCGTAGATGGTGCCGAGCATCGTTAGCTTCTCGGCATTGTTGGCATCATAGAGCTGCTGGCAGAAAGCGCGCGCTTCGTCACGCGGGCCTTCGTCCAGCTTGCGCGCGCATTCCAAGCGGAGCCTGCTTACCTCGGCGTCGTGCCGGCGAAGCTCCGCCGACCGCGCGAGTGCCTGGCTTGCCTCCTCGTCGCGGCCCTGCCTGCGATACACCTGGCCGAGCTGGTACGCAGCGAGGCTGTCCACCGGATTGACCTCCACGGCGCGTTTCAGCCATTTCTCAGCCGACGCCAGATCCCCGCGCCTGAAGCAGGCGAGGCCGAGGTAATAAGCCGTGTCCGGGAACGGAGGGTTCGTGATGGCCCGGCTCAGATTCTGGATCGCGCCTGCAAAGTTCTGGTCCATCAGGTCCAGCCGCCCCAGGTAATAGGCAACGTTGGGGTGGTCGCCCGCTTCGCGGCGGACGGCTTCGAACTCGCGGCGCGCTTCTGCCGATTGCTTCATCTCGAAAAGCGCGACGGCCAGCGGAAATCGCGCCCGCATGACCAGCGTGGGATCGAGCCTGAGAGCGGCCCGGAACTCGCTTGCGGCTACCTCGTACTGCTCTTGTTTTAAGGCTTCGTAACCCTTGCCCAGATGCGCCTGCGGAGCGCCGGCGGCGGGCACCTGCTGGAAG
Source organism: Terriglobales bacterium (assembly GCA_035632335.1). Taxonomy (GTDB): domain Bacteria; phylum Acidobacteriota; class Terriglobia; order Terriglobales; family Acidobacteriaceae; genus JAIQFF01. Next base: position 484 of record DASQHA010000202.1, on the reverse strand, counting down.
GCCGCGCAGCAGGCCCATGCACTGAGCACGAACGCGGCCAGGCGTTGCGCGCTGGGGCGCGAAAATTCCGGGTTGAAGCTCTTTATTCCCAGGTAACCCACTCTACGATGCCTCGTTCGGCGGGGCAACCCGACCTTCTGGATCGCGGCGGCGGTGTGCTAGATTTCTAGAAACCAGACGTGAATCGATCGGGGACGCTATCTTGAGACCGGGGGAGAATCGCCGCTCGACCGGTCTTCGCAGACGCAATTTCCTCATCCGGTCGTGGCAGGGACTCTCGGCGGCACTGCTGCGGGGTTTGCCTTTCTCCTTCGTACTCCAATCACGGAAAGCGCGCGCGGCCGAGCACGGGTTTCACCTGCATCCCCACTATCGTTCCGAGACGCCTCTGGATGCCATGCTCTTGAAGACGAAGGCGGGCTCGGATGATTTCATCACGGAAAAACATCACGATCAGATCGCCGCCATACTCGCCGGATGGAGC
>DASQHA010000201.1:0-1855 GCA_035632335.1 Terriglobales bacterium | reverse complement strand
TCTGGATTCGGAAATGGCCTCTCACCTCGAACTTGCCATTGCCGAAAACCTGCGGCGCGGCCTGTCCGCCACTGAAAGCCGCCGTCAGGCACTGGTTCGCTTCGGCAGCATAGTGCAGGCTAGCGAGCAGCACCGCGAAGTTCGCGGCCTGCCGGCGCTCGACCTTCTGCTTCAGGATCTGCGTTATGCGTTTCGAATGTTGCGGCGCGATCGCGCTTTGGCGGCCGTGGCCGTCCTGACGTTGGCTCTCGGTATCGGCGCCAACACGGCGATTTTCAGCTTGGGTAACGTCTTCCTGTTCCGTCCTCTACCGGTCAAAGACGCCGAGCGCTTGGCCTTGGTAGCGGTCCAGAGCAAGGCTGACTCCGATCCCGGTCCAATCTCCTATCTTGATTACCTCGATTACCGCGCGGGATCCTCCGCGGTTTTCACCGGCATGACAGGTTACAGCATGAGCCTCATCGGACTCGGTTACCAGGGTCGCGCGGACCGCGTTCTAGTGAGCTACGTGCCGAGCAATTTCTTTTCGATGCTGGGTATCCATCCTGCGCTCGGATGAGTCATCGATGTCGGCGAGGGCGATGCTCCGAAAACCGGGCCGGTGCTGGTTCTCGGACATAGTTACTGGAAGAAACGCTTTGGCGGCGACCCGGGCGTGATCGGCCGCAGCGTCGCCGTCGACGGAAATGCAGTCACTATCATCGGTGTGGTCCCCAAAGAGTTTCATGGCTTGTACAACCTAGTGGAGATGGACGCATACGCGCCCATTGGAATGCTGGGCTTCCAATCCAGCTCAAGCTTCTTCACCTCGCGTACGGACCGTGAATTGCACGTGCTCGCGACCCTGAAGCCCGGTGTCAGCATCGATCAGGCACAGGCCGTGCTAAATATAATCGGACAGCGGCTGGCGAAGGAGTATCCTCAGGCAGATCAGGGCCAGAGAGTGCGCGTCTTTCCGGAGCGAATTGCTCGGCCTGAGCCTGCAGTAGCGGATTACATGCTGCTGATAAGCACCATCTTCTTCGTCATGGTGGGTCTGGTGCTGGTGGTGGCATGCCTCAACGTCGCCAACCTGCTGCTGGCGCGGGCAGCCGCGCGAGCAAAAGAGATGTCGATTCGAGCCGCGCTAGGCGCCTGTCCTTCGCCAAAAATATATCCATGCACAAGTAGCTCGGCTTTCCGCGAGAATAGTCGAGAGCATGCTGGCGACCATTCTGTGCCTGTTTCGGTTTGTTCGACTGCTGGGCAGCGGGCATCAGGCCCTGGCTGTCGAGAACCTGGCATTGCGGCTGCAACTGGCTGCGTTCAAAAGGAAGCGGAAGCGGCCTGTGCTAACGCGTTTGGATCGCGTGTTTTGGGCTGGGTTGTCCCAGGTCTGGGGTAGCTGGCGGGACGCTCTGGTTTTCGTTCAGCCAGACACGGTGGTGCGCTGGCAACGGGGGCGGTTCCGAAGGTTCTGGGCGCGGCTATCGCACCCCAAGCGTGACCGGCGAGGGAGGCCCGGTGTCGGCGCCGAGATTCGCCAGTTGATTCTGCAAATGGCTACCGCAAATCCACTCTGGCGGGCACCGAGAATCCATGGCGAACTGAAAATGCTCGGCATCGTGATCTCGGAACGAACTGTCTCGCGGGTTCTGAGGAGTGTGCGACGACCACCACCGTCGCAGACCTGGAAAACGTTCCTTCGTAATCATCTCGGTCAGGTGGTGTCGGTCGATTTGTTTACGGTCCCCACCATCCGGCTGCGCGTCTTGTTCGTGTTCCTGCTGATTGAGCATAGACGCCGGGAAGTGCTGCACTTCAATGTGACCGATCACCCCACCTCCGAATGGGTTGCGCAGCAGATCGTGGAGGC
>DASQHA010000200.1:0-8143 GCA_035632335.1 Terriglobales bacterium | reverse complement strand
ATGGAGTGGATGCGGCTTTCCAAAAAGAAAGCCAGGAACAGGATGACCGCAACCTTGGCCACTTCGGACGGCTGGAAGGAAATTCCACCGAAGTGGATCCAGCGGTGCGTGTTGTGAGCGCGGTCAAGAAAGAATACCGAGATCAACATCAGCGTGGTGATGCCGAGCACAGAGAACACGACTCCGGGATGCTTGTAGCGGCGATAGTCGACTTTCATCGCCGCCACCATGGCGGCAATCCCGCCCGCCGCCCATCCCACCTGGCGGAACAGGAAGTGGTAGCCGGACCCGTAGCGCTCCTTGGCCATGACCGCAGACGCGCTGAAAACCATCACCAACCCCAGAAATACCAGGATCAGGGTGACGGTGAAAAGCCAGCTATCGACGCTTACGCGTTTGGCCATGGGAAATTCATTTCAACACGGGGCTACAAAGACACCGAGAAGAATGTCTGTGAATTTCCTCGATGGTCTGTAACTATCTTGATTCCTCCAGGAAAACCCAATGTGGGCGCGAGCGCCCCGCTCGCGCGGGAAGGTGGCACAAGCCACGTGGGGACAGCCGCTCCCAGCTGTCCGATCGAGCGCAGCTCGACAGTATTATTTTCGGATCGCGACATGCGGAGCTTCGCTCCGCCGGACAGCCGGGGGCGGCTGTCCCCACGCAGCCTGAGGCGATTCCAGAAGGAGCACGAGCGCGGGCGCTCGCGCCTACATTGGCTGGGAACGCGCCTCGGCGGCCATCGCGTGGACTACTTCCTTAAATACTCTTCCCCGGTGTTCGTAGTTCTGGAACTGATCGAAGCTGGCGCAAGCTGGGGCCAGGAGCACAATGTCTCCGGCGGCGGCGGTCGCGGATGCGCGTCTCAGCGCGGTTTCCAGGGTCTCCGAGTGGTCAACTTCCACGCCCTGAATCTGTGACTCGATCTTTTCCGCCGCCGCGCCAATCGTGTAAACGCGCTTGACCCTCTGCCGCAACAGGTCATTGAGCAGCGTGTAGTCGCTGTCTTTGTCCTTGCCTCCGAGAATCAGGTGGACATTTTCTGGGAACGATTCCAGGGCCTTGATGGTGGCATCCACGTTGGTGGCCTTGGAGTCGTTGTAGTACTCGACGCCGCGGATGGTGGCTACGAATTCCAGCCGGTGCTCGACCGCCTTGAAGTCGCGAACAGCTTTTCCCATGCGGGCGGGCTCGCAACCCATGAGAGCGCCCACGCACACGGCGGCCAGAACGTTTTCCAGGTTGTGGCCTCCTTTGAGCGGGATTTCCGACGTCAGCATAATTTCGCGCTGACCCTTGGCATCTCGAAAAAGAATTCGCCCGTCGCGCACATACGCGCCCTGCTTTACTTCGTTCTTGCGACTAAACCAGAAGACCTGGGCCTTGGTACGGCCGGCCAGTCCCACGCAGGTGGGATCGTCGGCATTGAGGACCGCGAAGTCATCTGCCTGCTGATTCTCAAAGATGCGCGCCTTGGCGTTGGTGTAGGCCTCGAAGGTGCGGTGGCGGTCGAGGTGGTCAGGCGTAACGTTCAGCACCACGGCAACTTTTGGACGAAACGTCTGGATCGTCTCCAGCTGGAAGCTCGACACCTCGAGGACCACGACGGTGTCAGGCTTCGCGGGCCCGACCAGAGAGATGGCCGGCGTGCCGATATTGCCGCCGACGGCGGTAGAAAAGCCTCCTGCCGTGATGATTTCACCAGCCAGAGTTGTGGTCGTCGTCTTCCCGTTGGAACCAGTTATGGCGACGATGTTCCTGGGCAGAAACTGGGACGCCAGCTCAATCTCGCCGATCACGAGCTCACCCGAAGCCCGGGCCTGCACCAGCGGAGGGGAATCCACGGGGACGCCGGGACTGACTACGATGAGATCCTGTCCGCGGAAGGTGCGTTCGCCGTGTCCGCCGGTTTCGACCACGATGCCGTGGTCGAGCAGGACCGGGATTTCTTCTCCCAACTGGTCTTGTGGCTTGGCGTCAGAAACCGTGACCTTCGCCCCTCGCGCCTGCAGGAACAGGGCGGAGGCCACGCCGGACTTGCCCAGGCCGACAACCAGAACGCGTTTGTTGGCGAGATCCACAGGCTAATTCTTTAACCCTTCACCACGGAGACACGGAGCCACAGAGTAAAAACAGAATAAAGGAAATTTTGGTCGAGCACACAGTTCAGAATCGCAGCCCGATAAGAATGAAGCTTTTTGCTCTTTGTCTCCGCGCCTCCGTGGTGAGCTTTATCTCAACTTCAACGTGGTCAGGGCGAACAGGGCAAACACCAGGGATGCGATCCAGAAGCGCACGATAATTTTTGATTCCGACCAGCCCAGCAGCTCGAAGTGATGATGGAGTGGCGCCATCTTGAAGATGCGTTTCTTTCTCAATTTGAAGGACGCCACCTGGAGAATCACGGAGAGCGCTTCAATCACAAAAATGCCGCCGATGAAAGGCAGCAGTAGTTCCTGCTTGATCATGACCGCCACCGTACCGATGGCGCCGCCCAGAGCCAGGGAACCGACGTCTCCCATGAAAACCTCGGCCGGGTGGGCGTTGTACCACAGGAACCCGATGGACGCTCCCACCATGGCTCCGCAAAAAATGGTCAGTTCGCCGGCCAGCGGCATGCGTTGCAATTCGAGATACGACGCGAAGGTGGCGTGACCGCTCACGTAGGTCAGCACGGCCAGCGCGCCGGCGGCGATGACGGTGCAGCCGATGGCGAGTCCGTCCAGGCCATCGGTAAGATTCACCGCATTGCTCGACCCTACGATCACCACCACCACAAAGGCCACGAAAGGAAGAAACGCCAGCGGCCAGATGGCAGGGTGATTCACCAGCTTTTCGATCACCAGGTCGGGATGAAATTGCTTGATGAACGGCACGTTCAGCTTGGTCGAGTATGCGCCCCGGGTCTGCATGGCGATCAGCGCCACGGCGATCAGGATGCTCGCGGCAATCTGCAAGCCCAGCTTGGCTCTTGACGTAAGGCCCAGGTTCCTCCGGTTCACCACCTTGATGTAGTCATCGGCAAATCCAATCGCGGCGAAGGCGCAGGTGGCGAAGACCGCGATCCAGACGAAGAGGTTGCTCAGGTCGGCCCACAAAAGCGTCGGGACCACGATGGAGATCGCAATCAGCAAACCGCCCATGGTGGGCGTGCCGGCCTTTTTCTGATGGGCCTTGGGACCTTCTTCCCGGATGAACTGTCCGATTTGAAATTCGCGCAAACGGTTGATGACGATGGGGCCGACGATGAGCGCGGTGAAAAGTGCGGTAAGGCTGGCGAATGCTGTTCGAAACGTCAAATAGCGGAAAATACGGAACGGCGGGAAATAGTGGAACAGCTTCAGGTACAGCAGCCAGTAGAGCAATCAGCCTCCGCTCAGTCGTCAGAGAACGGTCTGGTCAGGAACGGTCGTCAGCGGCCTTGGATTTGCCGACGACTGAAGACTGACGACCGACGACTGCTTCCAAAGCTCGTTCCAACTTCACTCCGCGCGACGCTTTCAGCAGTACCACGTCACCTTCGCGAGTCTCGCGGAGCAGCCACTCGCCCGCCGCTTCCGGCGTGGCCACGAATTCTGCTCTGATCCCGCCGAGGCCGGCGGCCTCGACCATCCGCTGGGCCAGGCCGCGCACCCCGACCAGAATGTCGATTCCCTTTTCCGCCATGTGCCGGCCCGACTGGCGGTGCAGTTCCTCGCCCGACGGCCCCAGTTCCAGCATCTCGCCGGCGACCACGATGCGACGCTTCGCAGGCATCGTAGCCAGCGTGTCCACCATCGCGTCCAGGGCTGTTGGATTGGAATTGTAGCAATCGTTGATGACTGTGATGTTGCCCACTTGGACGACCGCCCCCCTTTTGTCGGCGGGAGCAAGAGTCGCCAAAGCGCCGCTGGCTTCCGCAAGGCTCAAGCCTCGTTCGATTCCCGTGGCAACGGCGGCCAGCGCGTTATAGATATTGTGCGTGCCCACCAGGGGCAGGGTCGCGGGTTGGCGCGAGCCGTTGGCCACGACGTCAAAGACCGAGCCAGCCGGGCCGCGTGATTCGATGTTTTCCGCGCGAATATCAGCCGACGGATGCAGGCCGTAGCGCACGACTTTGCCGTGGAAGTCGCGGCCGAACTGGGAAACGAATTCGTCGTCGGCGTTGAGGATGGCGGTGCCGCCGGCGGGCAAGGCCTCAATCAGTTCGTACTTTGCCCGCGCGATTTCAGCCACCGACTTGAAAAACTCCAGGTGGACCGGGGCGACATTGGTCACCACGCCAATTTCCGGCTGGGCGATTTTTGCCAGAGCGGCAATTTCTCCCCGATGCGACATGCCCATCTCGATGACTGCGGCCTCGTGCTCGGGTTCGATTTTCAGCAGCATCAGCGGCAGGCCAAAATGATTGTTGAAGTTGCCTTCCGACTTCAGCACCCGAAAGCGGGAAGAGAGTACGTGGGCGATGGCTTCTTTGGTGGTGGTTTTGCCGGTCGACCCGGTTACCCCGATCAGCGGCTTCCCCCATAAACGCCGGACTGCAGCCCCCAGGGTCTGCAACGCGACTAACGTATCGGCTACCGCCAGCAGTCCAGTCTTTACCGCATAGCGGGCCAGTTCGTCCTTGCGGACGACCGCGGCAACCGCGCCCCTCTCGAGCGCCTGCTGGACGAAATCGTGGCCATCCATGCGCTCGCCTTTGACTGCGAAGAACAGTTCGCCCGGCTGAATGGTTCGCGAGTCAATCGAATAGCCATGGGCAATTTCCTTGTGATCGAATTCGCCAGTGGCGGAAATGAATTCGGCGATTCTCGCGAGCGGAAGCTTCATGCACGTTTTCCGGCGGCGGCGTTGGATGACTTGCAGTCGTATCCCGCGTCGCGCAAGGCTCTCTGCGCGACTTCCACATCGTCAAATGGGATCGACCCCTCCCGCGTGATTTGCACTTTTTCGTGACCCTTCCCGGCGATGAGCAGAATGTCTCCCGGATTCGCTTCGCTCACAGCCAGAGCGATGGCTGCTTTACGGTCGGGTTCGGTCTTGTATTTCGTGCCCGAGCGTTGCAGCCCCACCATGGCGTCGTTGATGATGGCAAGTGGATCTTCGCTGCGTGGATTGTCCGAGGTCAAGATTACGAAATCGCTTCCCCGCCCGGCAGCTTCGCCCATCAGGGGACGCTTGGCCCGGTCGCGGTCGCCGCCGCAGCCGAAAACCGTGATCACTTTGCCCTTCTGTCCCGCTTGCTGAACGAATTCCCGCGCCAGCGCGGTCAGGTTTCGCAGAGCGTCGTCGGTGTGGGCATAGTCGACCACGACGGTGAAGGGTTGCTGGCAGTCCACTCGCTCGAAACGGCCCGGCACCCGGGCCAGCGCCGCGACGCCTTGCGCAATCTCTTCGGGCTTGCAGTCGCGCGCATATGCCGCGCCCGCCGCCGCAAGAATGTTGTACACATTCACCTTCCCGATGAGGGGAGAGAATAAGGGAATGGACCCGCTCGGGGTAATCATTTCGAACCTGGTTCCACGCGGCGTGATCTCGACCTTCTCCCCGTGGAAATCGCCTTTGGACAGCCCGTAGGCCAGCACTTCCGAACTGCGCTTTTTGCTGATCTTGAGCAGCTTCAGCCCGTACTCGTCGTCGCCGTTGATCACGGCGGCGCGAGGCGCTTCCGTGCCGCAGCCTTCGAACAATTCCTGCTTGGACGAAAAATACTCATCCATGGTGCGATGATAATCGAGATGATCGCGAGTGAGGTTGGTGAACACGGCGACGTCGAACGGAATTCCATAAACGCGCTGCTGCTCCAGCGCGTGCGAGGAAACCTCCATGACCGTCTCGGTTGCGCCCAGGCCCACGGCCTGGTTCAGGATGCGATTGACCTCGAGCGCTTCGGGAGTGGTATGCGGGGCAGGCAGGGTTTTTCCCGCCACATGATATTCGATGGTGCCGATCAGCGCGCTCTTCCGCCCAGCCGCGTTCAGGATGGATTCGAGCAGGAATGCCGTTGTACTTTTCCCGTTTGTGCCGGTGATGCCGGTGATGGCCAGCCGTTCGGCGGGTTTCTTGTAAAAATTGGCGCTGAGCCGGGCCAGGGCCCGGCGTCCGTGGGACACCTGCGCCCAGGCCACGTTCGGCCGCGGCTTCTCGGCCGCTGAATCGCTGACGATTGCAACCGCGCCGCCAGCGATCGCCTGGTCGATAAACTTGTTTCCATCACTGGATTCGCCCTTCATGGCGACGAAGGCATCGCCCGGCTTGATGCGGCGCGAGTCGTGTTCCAGTCCGCCGATCCCAGGATTTCCGCTTTGGGAGAGAACTTCCGCACCGTACAGGAGTTCGAGGAAAGTCATTGCTTTGGATTCTAGTGCACTGAGGTGCTTAAGCAAGTGTCATAGCGAGAGCAGATGCATGACCGAGAGCGACGTGTCACAGCGAGAGCAAGTGTCATTACGAGAGCAAAGTGCTGTAGCAAGAGCAGAGTGTCATCCTGAGCGGAGCTGAACGTTTCGCTTGCGAAACGTTCGGTGGAGTCGAAGGACCCCTACCCGCATACCCATTGCCGGCTCCAGGGATCCTTCGACTCCGTGTGAAGCCCGCAAAGCAGGCTTCACACTGCGCTCAGGATGACAGTTGCGCTGCTGCAGTGCCGCGTTTACCGCCCGAATTTAACCGTCACCTGCGATCCTGACGCCACGTGCGACCCCGGCGGCGGCGACTGCTGCCGAGCCAGGCCGCTGCCGACCGCATCCAGGTCCAGGCCGCTCTCCTCGGCTATCTCGATCGCTGTTCTCACGCTTTTTCCGAGGAATGATGGAACTACAATTCCGCCTTGTTCCACATCCAGCACAATCGTCCCGCTGGACGGAAGATGAGTGGGAATTGGCGTCGCCCCGGGAGCTTGGGCTTCCGTCGTTGCAGCTGGCCCTGGCTCTGCAACCGGAGGCGCTACGGGTTCGGCCTGGCGAATCGCCGCCGGCACCACCACGCTGGCGGCCACGTCCGGCGCAGGCTTGGCGGCAGCGCGGGCGGGCTGTGAACTTGAGTCTGCCGGCATCGAATCGACTGCTTCGAGGCTGTCGCCCAGGCGGTCGGGCGATCCTTCTTCGACATCCTGATCTTTCACCCGCCGCTCCGCCACGAGCAGCTGGCGGCTGGCCGGCAGCTCGACGTCATGGGGAGTATGCAGATATTCGAGCACCTGCTGCGTGACTCGCTGGAACACCGGGGCGGCCACCTGTCCGCCCTGATGCAGGCCAACCGCGGAATCGAGAATGACTGCCACCGTAATTGCCGGGTCATTGACTGGAGCAAATCCCGCGAACGACCCCACGTACTTGGTATGTGAATAGGCATGCGTGGCGGGATCGACTTTTTGCGCCGTGCCGGTCTTCCCCGCCGAGCTGTAGCCTTCAAGAATCGCTTTTTTCCCGGTGCCATGCAGGACCACGCCCTCCATCATCTGTTTCATCTGGGCCGCGGTCATGGGAGAGATAACCCGGCGCTGCACTCCGGGATGAAAAGCGACCATCTGGGGAGCGCCCTGCGGCTCGGTGGTTCCGGCAATGATGCGCGGGGCCGTCCAGACACCGTCATTCGCGATGGTGGAAACCATGGAGACCAATTGCAGCGGAGTCACCCCAATCTCCTGCCCCATGGAAATCGCCCCGATGGAGACTTTCGACCAGCGATTCAGCGGCTTGGTCAGGCCGCGGGTCTCGCCCGGCAATTCAATTCCGGTCTGCTGTCCGAAACCAAAGGCGCGAATGTACTTGTAGAACCGTTCCTCCCCCAGCCGCAGGGCGATCTTGATGGCGCCCACGTCGCTCGATTCGGCCAGAACGCCGGCCACCGTCAGCAAGCCGTGAGGTTTGCTGTCGCGAATCCTCATGCCATTGATCACGATGGATCCCATCTGGCAGTCAAACACCTCGTCGGGGCGGGTCAATTTCTCTTCCAGCGCGGCCGCGATTGTGACCACCTTGAAGGTCGATCCCGGTTCATACACGTCACTGACCGCGTGGTCTTTCAGCTTTTGCGGCGTGATATCGCGGGCCAGGTTGGGATTGAATGTCGGCCGATTGGCCAGGGCCAGAATTTCTCCGGTTTTCGGGTTTTGCACCACCACGGTTCCGGACTCGGCATGGGTCTGCTGCATCGCCGTTTC
>DASQHA010000199.1:0-42495 GCA_035632335.1 Terriglobales bacterium | reverse complement strand
CTGGAGACGCGTGGGAAAGACGTGATGGATTTGACGGCGGGCGAGGCGATGACGCGGTCTCCGAAGACGATTAGCAGGGCTGAGTTTGCGGCGACGGCGCTGGCTCTGATGGAAGAAAAAAAGATCACGTCGCTGGTCGTGGTTGACGCCGGGCAAAGTCTGTTGGGAATTGTCCACCTGCACGATTTGTGGGGAACGGAGATGATGTAGCGTCGCTCTCCCGTCCGGCCCGATGGGGCGGGCGAGATGCCGACCCGACAGCCGGCGAGACGCCGGCGCTACAATGAAGCCATGTATCACTACGATCCAAATACGGCGCTGGAAGAGCTGACCGAGGACGCTACTCTGCCGAACCCGGTGCACGTGCGCGACATGATCCTGCGCAAAAAGCTCGGGCCTGACAAGTCGCTGGAATTGAACCGGCGGTTTGTCGAATATCAGAAGTTTTTCGGCGAGGCGCAGAAGCTGGGGAAAGAAATTCTAAAGCAGCTGGCAGCGTAACGATCCATACGGGCCGGTGTGCCCACCTGCTCGGCGGAGCGAAGCTCCGCTCACCTGGACGAGGTCCCGGCCTACGTAGACACCACTCATCATTTACAATCATCAATCCCCTGCTACTCAGGACCCCTAACTATGCATCGTTGGTCGCAACTCTTTATTCCTACTCTGCGCGAAGCGCCTGCGGACGCTGAAGTCGCCAGCCACAAATTTCTGGTACGCGCCGGTTACATCCGCCAGTTGGCCGCCGGCATTTACTCCTACCTCTTCATGGGACAGCGCTCGTTCAACAAGATCATCGCCATTGTTCGCCAGGAGATGGACAAGATCGGCCAGGAATTCTATCTGCCCGCCATTCATCCGCGGGAGTTGTGGGAGGCCAGCGGGCGCTGGGCGGTGATGGGCGACACCATGTTCCGGCTGAAAGACCGCAAGGGCGCCGATCTTTGTCTGAGCATGACCCATGAAGAGGTCATGACCGAGATCGCGCGCAAGGAACTGCGCAGCTACAAGCAGCTGCCCCAGATCTGGTACCAGATTCAAAGCAAGTTCCGCGATGAAGCGCGGCCCAAGTCCGGCCTGTTGCGGGTGCGCCAGTTCATCATGAAAGATTCGTATTCTTTCGACATCGACGCCGCCGGCCTGGATGTTTCGTACCAGAAGCATTACGACGCTTACTGTCGCATTTTCGATCGCTGCGGGTTGAAGTACATGGTGGTCGAAGCCGATTCGGGCGCGATGGGCGGATCGCAGTCGCACGAGTTCATGGTGCGGACGCCGGCGGGCGAGGACCTGATCGTCAGCTGCGAAAAGTGCAAGTACGCCGCCAACCTCGACAAGGCAACATCGAAGCTGGCCCCAGTCGAGGACCTCAAGGCGGAGGGCGACGGCAAGCCGCTCGCCGTCCACACGCCGGGAATGAAGACGATCGAGGATGTCGCGAGATTCCTGGGCGTCTCGCCCCGGAACAAGATGAAGACCCTGGCGCTGATGATGGAGGACCTCGATCCCAAGATGGGCAAGGCGTCCGCACGCGCGGTTGTGCTGTTGCTGCGCGGCGATCATCAGATGAACGAGGTCAAGCTGTCTTCGGCGCTGGGAGGCAAGGAGACGCGCCCCATGCAGGAAGAGGAAATCCGGCAGCTGTTCAATTCTCCGGCCGGGTTCCTGGGGCCTGTCGGGATCGCCTGGGCCAAAGACATGAAGGATGTTGAGCGTCCGGCGTTGCTGGTGGACAAGGCGCTCGAAGGCCGTGTCAATTTGATCGGAGGAGCCAACAAGGAGGACTATCACTTCAGGAACATCACGCCGGGCCGGGATTTCCAGCCCACGGCTTACGTTGACCTGCGCAGCGTCACCGCGGGAGAAGATTGTCCCAATTGCGGCGGGACGCTACGCATTGACACCGCAGTCGAGATTGGCCACATCTTCAAACTTGGTTATAAGTATTCCGAGTCCATGGGCGCGCGTGTGCTGGATAAAAACGGGAAAGAAGTCACGCCCATAATGGGCAGCTACGGGATCGGGATTGAGCGCATCCTGACCGCCGCGGTGGAGCAGGACAACGATGAAAACGGTTTCTGGCTGCCACCGCAAATTGCGCCATTCGAGATCGTAGTGACGCCCACCAACGTAGGCGACGAAAAACTCCTGAGCACTGCCGTCGACATTGCCGGGCGGCTCGAGGCCGCCGGATTCGAGGTCTTGCTGGACGACCGGGATGAACGCCCGGGGGTCAAGTTCAAGGACGCGGACCTGGTGGGTATCCCCTTTCGAATCACCGTGGGAAAGAAGGTTACCGAAGGTACTGTGGAAGTGGTTCGGCGCTCGACTCGACAGGTGGAGGATGCTAGCATTTCCGCAATAACCGAATATTTCGAGAGAAATCTGCGGTCTGCGCGCTGACCCGTCGGGCGCGCGACCGGATGCGGAGTGCGCCATGAAAATGGTTTTCGGCATTATCGTGATCGTGGCCTCGATCTACCTGATCGCAGTCCTGGCGCCACCCTTCTTCTCCAACTACCAGTTCGAGGACGCCATCCGGACCGAAGCCCAGATGGACACCTACAACACCAAGACGGAAGACCAGATTCGCGACGCCATCTTGAAGAAAGCACAGGAATTGGATGTTCCCGTGACCCGGGAACAAATCAAGGTTCAGCGCAGCGGAGTAACCGGTACGGGGTCGATCAGCATTGAAGCGCCCTATGTCGTGCATATAAGTCTGCCGGGCTATCCCCTGGATCTGAACTTCGATCCCGCAACCCGAAACAAGGGCGTACTCTAGAGCGCCCGCGCCAGCAATTTTTTGGGCACACCTCGCGGGAACCTGGAACGCAACTGCCTCTTACTTCCGTACTCTTGTTTCCCAATCCAGTAACTACCTACCATTCAGGAATACCTGCGCCGAAGCGTCCCATTTGGGCATCGCCGGCGCCGGTGTTTCTGGCCGTAGGGCATGGTAAGTGCACCATCAGCCGCTGCGGCTACACGACGTCTGAGGTTGTGCGGAGGATGTATGAAGTCAGGGAAGAATATTCTGTTTCTGCTGCTGGCAACGGTTGCCATGTTGGGCTGGGCGGGATGCGGAGGCGGCTGTCCAACCACTACCCTGAGCAGCAGTGCGAGTTCGGGCGGTTCCACCGGCGGGACCTCGACCAACGGTACGGCTTGCGGGCCGGGAACGAACCCCGGTGGAGGAGGAAATACTGCCGCCCTCTTGTACTACCTGGGCAACAGCAATATTCTCGGCGCCAGCCTCAGTACGACCGGAACCTTTACCAACCTGACCGGGTTCACGCCTCCGACTCTTCCCAGCAGCTTCGGCAACGATATGGTCATCGTGAACAAAAAATTTCTGTATCTGCCGCAAAGCGATTCCCTGACCATACAGGCGTTCACCATCGATCACGCTACCGGCGCTCTGACAGCGGTCAATGGAAGCCCGTTCCCTACTGCGGGCGCGGATTCGGTAGTCAGCGATCCATTGGGGCGCTTTCTGTTTGTGGGCAACGCCAATACCGGACAAATCTCGGCATTTCAAATCAACCCGACCACCGGGGCCCTGGTGCCGGCACCCGGCTCTGCGTTCTCTGCTTTTAATCTTGATTTTGCGCAGGTTCTGGCGGTGGATGGAACCGGGAAATTTTTGTACGTGGGCCAGGATCTGCCCGCCCTGCCGATTTATGTCTTTTCGATCGATCAGAATACCGGCGCGCTTTCGCCAGCGGTGGGAAGTCCCTTTGGCTTGGGCGTGGCGGGCGTGCGAACCGATTTCACCGGCAAGTTCGCGATCGGGCTGACCGGCAATACGGGGGATAACCATCTTTACGTTTTCGCCATTGATCCCACGACCGGCGCGTTGTCGCCGGTGAATAATTCTCCTTTCGCCACCGTGACCTCTACGCCGCTCAACCTGCGGATTCATCCCAGCAGCCAGTTCGTCTATAGCTTCGGACTCGACAGTAACAGTAACTTCGCCGCCATCGAAGGCTTTGCCATCGATCCCAGCACCGGGGCGCTAGCCGCCTTGAGCAACTCACCGTTCACCACTCTGCCCATCGTGGCGGATTGCAAGTGGGACCAGGGCGGCGGGGAAGCCTTCTGCGCCGACGCCGTGACCAGCGCGTTCTCGGTCCTGGACACCAACGTTTCCACCGGTGCCCTGGCGCACACGGTGACGGATCTGACCGTTTCGAATGATGCGGTCCCATTCGCGCCCACGGATTAAGGCCTGAAGCCCTGGACTGAAGCCCTGGACCGAACCTGGCTGCCAAACCGCCGGCAGGTTCAAAATGCCTGCCGGCAGGTTAAAATGCCTTATCTCTATCCGAAGTCAGTCGGGGCGAAGTCGATCAGGGACGCGGAGCGCCCGGTCTGGCTGGGCCTGGTTTGGCCAGAAAGAGAATTCTTCATCCCGGATAACGGCAGTTGTACGCTTCGTCGTCTAAGCCAGTAGAGGCGTGTCCTCTCATCGAATTGTGGCCATAAAACTCAAGATCCCGACAGGCAGGCAGGCTGGCAGGACCGGATGGTTCACCCGCGACCCGCTACTGCAGGCGGCGCTGGTGATATTCCTCGTCCTCGCCACCACCGGCGGAGTCTTCCTCACTTATTACTACGTCAAGTTCGGGCGGATGATCGACCAGCGGTTCAAGGGCCCGGTGTTTGGCAACTCCGCCAGAATTTACGCGATTTCACGCCCTGTCCAGTTGGGCGAAAAGATCGAGCCGAAAGAGATTGCGGTCCAACTGCGTCGCGCCGGCTATTCCGACAGCGATGGCAAATCGCCGATGGGCAGCTATCGCCTGTTCGAAGGCGGAATTGAGATCAAACCCGGCCCCGACTCCTATCACAGTCCGGAATCGGCCATTATCCGGGTCCAGGGCGGCAAGGTGCAGAGTATCAGCAGCAAGTCGGGCGATCTTTCCGCCTACGAACTTGAACCGCAGATGATCACGTCCCTGTTCGACGCCGGGCAGCGCTCCAAGCGCGAGCTGGTGACGTATGACGAAATTCCAAAGCTGATGGTGGATGCGGTTCTGGCCATTGAAGACCGGCGGTTTTTTCAGCATGGCGGCGTGAACTTCATCCGTCTGGCGGAGGCTACCTGGGTCGACCTGGTTCACGGACGGCATGAGCAGGGCGGTTCGACCATCACCATGCAGCTTTCCCGGGCGTTTTTCCTGACTCCGGAGAAGACGGTAAAGCGCAAATTGTCGGAAATGCTGATCGCTCTCGAGATGGAGCAGAAACTCAGCAAGCAGCAGATTTTTGAGTTCTATGCCAATCGCGTCGACCTGGGCCAGCGCGGTTCGTTCACCATCAGCGGCTTTGCTCAGGCGGCACGGGCATACTTCAACAAAGATTTGAAAGACCTGAGCCCGGCGGAGGCCGCGCTGATCGCCGGAATCATTCAGGCGCCCAGCTATCTCTCGCCCTATCGCCATCCCGAACGCGCCCTTGAACGCCGCAACCTGGTGCTGGACGCCATGGTCGAAACACATAGCCTCACCCAGGCGGAAGCGGAGAAAGCCAAGGCCACGCCGCTAAAGCTGGCGCCGCCCAACGTTGAAGCCAGTGATGCGCCCTACTTCGTCGATCTGCTGCGGGAAACGCTGATCAGCAAGCTCGACGAACGCCAGATGAACGACCAGGGCTACCGCATCTATTCGACCATTGATCCCGACCTGCAGAAAGCGGCAGCAGCAGCCGTCCAAACCGGAATGAAACTGGTCGACGACCAGGTCACCAAGCTGCGCACCCGGCGGACGAGGGTCGGAAAAAACAAGTATGAGACCAAGGTGCTGCCCGGGCCCCAGGCGCAAGTCGCGATGGTGGTCATGGATCCGCATACCGGCGAGGTCCTGGCGCTGGTGGGAGGGCGGAACTACGGAGTCAGCCAGCTGAATCACGCGGTGGCCAAGCGTCCCACCGGATCGATTTTCAAGCCCTTCGTCTACGCCGCCGCCATGAACACTGCCCTCGATGGTTCCAATCCCGTGTTCACCCCGGCCTCCATGGTGACGGATGCGCCCGGCTCGTTTGCCTACGGCGACCAGATTTACGAGCCGCGCAACTACAAAGAGGAGTACCACGGCGACGTGACCGCGCGCTACGCGCTGGCCCTGTCTCTCAACAACGCAACCGTCAAACTGGCGGAAGAAGTGGGTTACGAAAAGGTGGCCGATCTGGCGAAAGCGGCGGGAATCACATCAGTGAAAGCCACGCCCGCCATGGCATTGGGCGCGTACGACGCCACTCCCATGGACATGGCTGCCGCCTACACCGTCTTTGCCAACTCCGGGGTACGCATTTCGCCGACCCTGGTGAATTCGGTGCGGAACGCGAGCGGCGATATCATCCTCGATTTCAAGCCGGAAACCCACCCTGTGCTCGACCCTCGAGTGGCCTACCTGATGACCACCATGATGGAAGGGGTAATGAATTTCGGTACCGCCTACCCGGTACGGCTGCGTGGTTTCACGGCTCCGGCAGCGGGCAAAACGGGAAGCTCGCATGATGGCTGGTTCGCCGGCTACACCAGCAATCTGTTGTGCATTGTGTGGGTGGGGTACGACGATTACAGCGATATCCGCCTGAGCGGAGCCCAGACTGCCGCTCCCATCTGGGCGGAGTTCATGAAGAAAGCCATCACCCTGCCCCAGTACGCTGACGCCCAGCCGTTCTCCCAGCCGGCGGGAGTGGTGGATGTGCAGCTCGATAAGACCACCAACCTGCTGGCCACGCCGGCCTGTCCCGAAGACTACAGCGCGGCCTTCATTGCCGGCACCGAGCCCAGCGAGACCTGCGACCAGGGCACCGGAATGCGCGGATTCTTCAGCCGTGTCTTTGGTTTAGGCGGCGACAAACCGCTTCCGCCCCCACCCCCCGGGACCCAGCCCGCGGCCCCCGGCACCCCGGCCAGCGCCACCACCGAAGATCCCACTAAAAAGAAAAAAGGTTTTTTTGGCAAAATTGCGGGTATCTTTAAGGATGACAAACCGTCTAACGATCCGCCGCCCAACCCGGCGGACACCGGCGGTAAGAGTCCTCAGTAGACGAGCCCGCACCGAGTTGGCTCTGTCTTCAGGAGCGGACTTATGGGTCGTCAATCTCTGTTGTACGTCCTGCTGGCAGCGCTTCTCCCCACCCCTACCCTGCTGGCTCAGATTCATCACTTCGATCAAGCTCGTTCTTCCGAGCAGGTAGAGGTCAGCTCGCCTGTGGTTCGGCGCGCCGAGGCCCCTCCGGCCGATGCCACCGCCAAGAGTCTGGAACAGCGCGGCGACACTTTGCGATCCGAAAAAGCCTACCTGGACGCCCTCGACTACTACCGGGCAGCACTGGCGAAGAACCCGAGCAGCGCCGCGCTCTACAACAAAATTGGCATCAACGAGCTGCAGATGGCGCGCTTCCGCGAGGCCCGCAAGGACTTCGAGCGCTCGATCAAGATTGACCGGCAGTTTGCCGACGCGCACAACAATCTGGGCGTGATCTTTTATCTGGAGAAGAAGTATGGCGCCGCCATCAAACGCTATGAAGACGCCATCAAGCTGCGCGAAGATTCGGCGTCCTTCTACAGCAACCTGGGGGCGGCTTACTTTTCCAAGAAGGAATATGTGAAAGCCAGCCTGGCTTACAACCAGGCATTGCAGCTCGATCCCGACATTTTCGAGCGCACCTCTCACGCCGGGGTGCTGGCCCAGATGTCATCCCCGGGCGATCGCGCCCATTTCTACTATGTGCTGGCCAAACTCTATGCCAAGAGCGGGATCACCGACCGCTCGTTGCAATACCTGCGCCGGGCCATGGAGGAAGGCTATAAGGGGATCGATGAAGTGTACAAAGACTCTGAATTCGCCGGACTTCGCAAAGATCCCCGGTTCACCGAGCTGATGGCGGCCCGGCCGGTGGCCATTCCAGAGTAAACATCCGGCTTACAAATATTTACAAAAACCTACGAAACTTTTGCCCCGCGTAGTGTTTAATGGTTTCAATTACTCCTGAAAACAACAGGGTGAGTAAGGAGAAACGGTAGCCCATCGGTCGTCGACCCGAGCACGCCCCAAGCAGACGGCCGGTGGGTTTTTGTTTTGCTGGTGAGGAGAGTTTTCGGGTCGGCTCGGTGTTCTTGGATAATCTTCCAAAGATTAGCTCTTGGGCATCAGGCGATCCTTTAAACCCTCGCAGCGCTACTACCTCAGCAGACTCCCGACGGGATTTTGATTTGGCGAAGAGCCAAAGGCTAAACGCTGGTAGCTGCTGTTCAGTTGCTGCCGGTGCTTTCCTTCCCGATGTATGTTTCGACCGCCTGTTTCCACTTTCCTTGCGCCTTCAGGATGAACTCGATTACGTCTCGCAGAGCGCCGTCGCCACCGGCATGAGGCGTCACATAATGTGACTCTTGCTTGACTTCGCGGCGGGCATTGGCCACGGCCACCGAAAATCCACAGTTGCGCATTACAGGAAGATCGATCACGTCGTCCCCGACAAAGGCAACTTCGCCGGCGTTCAGCCCTTCGTCGACCAGGATTTGTCGGAAAACTTTCAACTTATCCTGGCTGCCCTGGTGAACGTGTTCGAGCTTGAGATCGCGCGCGCGCAATGCCACGGTCTCGGAGTTACGCCGGGTAATAAGCCCGGTCTTGATGCCGGCAATGCGGGCGATCGAGATGCCGGCGCCGTCCTGAGCATGGAAGCCCTTGGCTTCAACCACGATCTGACCGCCGGTCGTTTGTACGGGAAACAGAAAGAGCTTGCCGTCCGTGAGGACGCCATCTACATCGAAGAGGAGCAGTTTTATTCTTTTGGCGCGGGCTTTGGCAGATAGTGTTTTCGGCATCGCGGCGATTTTAGCATTCGCCCACCTGCCTCCTTGCGCGCGAGTGAGCCACAGGATAGGAAACTGCCTTCCCAGCTTTTCGAAATCCCGGTCCGAAGTCACCAGCGTCGCGTGGTGCAAGTCCGAGAAGGCTGCCGCGATACAATCCACGTAAATGTTGTGGACGGCCTTGAGCTCGCCTGCTTTGAGAGTTTGGGGAATATCTACAGGAATCAGTTCGATGGGAAAGCGCACAAGGCAGGCCATTGTCCTCCTCGCAGACTCATTTCCAAGGCGCATTTACCGGCCGCTATTCGCGGCCGTGGGCGAATATTTTGCGAAAGTCTCGTGTTAGAATATCCCACCATGTTTCCTGTTCCCTCCTCACTCTCCTGGGCGCATCCTTTGGTCGCGGAGTGGTTTGTCCAGAAATTCGGCACGCCGACCGAACCCCAGGAACAGGGATGGCCGCACATCCTCGCCGGGCGAACGACTCTCATCTCTGCTCCCACCGGCTCAGGCAAGACGCTGGCTGCGTTTCTGGCCTGCATTGATCGCCTGGTCCGCAAAGCGCTGGAGGGCGATCTCGCCGACCGCACCGAGGTTCTGTATGTGTCGCCGCTGAAGGCGCTGGGCAACGACATACAGAAGAATCTTGAAGTGCCGCTCAGCCAGATTCTTCAGATGGCGGGCGATCGCGGATGGCTGATGCCGGAGATTCGCACCGCCGTGCGCACCGGCGACACGCTGATGCACGAGCGGCGAGCCATGCTGAAGCGGCCACCGCACATTCTGGTCACTACGCCCGAGTCGCTGTACATCCTGCTGACCGCGGAAAAGAGTCGCGCCATCCTGCGCGATGTGGAAACGGTCATCGTTGACGAAATCCATGCCGTGGCCGACGACAAGCGCGGCGCCCATCTGGCGCTGTCGCTGGAGCGGCTGGAGGCGCTGACCTATCGCCCGCCCGTGCGCATCGGGCTTTCGGCGACCCAGAAGCCGATTGAGGAAGTCGCTCAGTTCCTGACCGGCAACGGCCGGCCGGCGCCGGTCATCGTGGATATCGGGCACCGGCGCAAGCTCGACCTCGCGGTGGAAGTGCCGGGCTCTGCCCTGGGACCGATCACCACCAACGAAATGTGGGACGAGGTTTACAACCGGCTGGTGGAACTGATTGAGCAGCATCGATCCACGCTGGTGTTCGTCAATACCCGGCGGCTGGCGGAACGCATCGCGCACCACCTGGGCGAACGGCTGGGCGAGGACAATGTGGCCGCCCATCATGGCAGTCTTTCCCGCAAGCTGCGCCTCGCGGCGGAACAGAAACTGAAAGAAGGCAAGATCAAAGTGCTGGTGGCGACCGCATCGCTCGAACTCGGCATTGATATCGGCACCGTGGACCTGGTGGTGCAGATCAGTTCGCCGCGGGCCATCGCGGTAGCGCTGCAGCGCGTGGGACGTTCCGGCCACTGGCGCGGTGCCGTGCCCAAGGGACGATTTTTCGCCGGGACGCGCGACGATCTTCTGGAATGCGCAGCGCTGGCGCGAGCCATCCGGCAGGGAGATCTCGACCGTCTGATCATCCCGGACGCGCCGCTGGACATTCTGGCGCAGCAGATCGTGGCCGCCTGCGCTGCAGAGAGCAGCAGCGGCCGGGTGGCGCGGGCGCCTCGCCCGCGAATGCCGCAAGTCGTATCAGGAGTGGGCGATTCGAAAGCAGAATCTTGGATGAACCCTACGGCGCCGGTCGATGCAGACCGCATGACTTCTGCCGCTCTCGAGACGCGGGCGGGGCGCCCGCGCCACACCAGCCCTGACGATGATGGCGGCTGGGATGAAGACGCACTCTTTGCCCTGGTGACGCGGGCCTATCCCTACCGCAATCTTTCGCGCCCGACTTACAACTCGATACTGGAAATGCTTTCCGAAGGGATCGCCTCGCGGCGCGGGCGCTACGGCGCCTACATCCACCACGATCGGGTGAACCGGAAACTGCGGCCGCGCCGGGGCAGCCGGCTGGCGGCGATCACCAGTGGCGGCGCTATTCCCGAGACCGCTCTGTTCACCGTGGTCGCCGAACCGGATGGCGTGGTGGTCGGCACGCTCGACGAAGACTTCGCTGTCGAAAGCAATGCAGGCGACATCATGTTGCTGGGCAACAGCTCGTGGCGTATCCGCCGCGTGGAAGGCAAGTCGGGACGCGTATTGGTCGAAGATGCGCATGGCGCCCCACCCAGCGTTCCCTTCTGGCGCGGCGAGGCCCCGGCCCGGACCCAGGAGCTTTCGGCGCACGTGGCTGGTCTGCGAAAAGAAATCAGTGACCGTCTGCACAGCACTTCTCCGATTGGGGTTTCACAGAGCCAGCCCGCCGTGGCTGAGACGGTCGCCTGGTTGAAACAAGAGTGCGGGCTGGACGATTCCGGCGCCGAACAGGCCATCGAGTATGTCTTGCAAGGACGCGCCGTGCTGGGCGACGTTCCCACGCAAGACACGATTGTCGCCGAGCGCTTCTTCGACGAAGGCGGCGGGATGCAACTGATCATCCACGCGCCCTATGGCGGTCGCATCAACAAAGCCTGGGGACTGGCGCTGCGCAAGCGTTTCTGCCGCAGCTTCAATTTTGAGTTGCAGGCGGCGGCCACCGATAACGGCCTCAACATTGCGCTGGCGGAACAGCACAGCTTTCCGCTGGCCGATGTTTTTCATTTCCTCAACGCCGAAACCGTGCAACCCGTCCTGGAGCAGGCCGCACTGGCATCGCCGATTTTTGGCACGCGCTGGCGCTGGGACGCCAATCGCGCCCTGGCCTTGCTGCGCTTCCAGGGTGGAAAGAAAGTTCCTCCCCAGATCCAGCGCATGCGATCGGACGATCTGCTGGCATCGGTGTTCCCCGATGTAGCCGCCTGCCAGGAAAACATCGTGGGCGATATTCAGATTCCCGATCATCCCCTGGTGAAAGAGGTCATGAAAGACGTGCTCACTGAGGCGATGGATATCGATGGGCTCAAGGCGCTGCTCAGCGGCATTCAGGAAGGGCGGATCCGTTGCCTGGCGGTGGATACGCCGGTGCCGTCGCAATTCTCGCACGAGATCTTGAATGCGAATCCCTATGCCTATCTCGATGATGCCCCGCTCGAAGAGCGGCGGGCCCGCGCGGTTGAGATGCGCCGCATCCTGCCGGAATCGGTGCTGGAGGAAGTGGGCAAGCTCGATCCCGCGGCCATCGCGCAGGTGCGGCAAGAGGCCTGGCCCGATGTGCGCGACGCGGACGAATTACATGATGTGCTGCACACGCTTATAGCGTTTCCTGAAGCTGCCAATGCAGGTGTGGAGGCGGGCGACTCGCCCGCCCGAACCGAAGCCGCCGCCTGGAGCTTGAGCGGCATGCGTGAAGCCGGCGAGGACCGTCGAACTGCGCTCGACCGGACAGCCGGGGGCGGCTGTCCCCACGTGGATCGTAGCGCGGGCGAATGGCGGGGATATTTCGAAAGACTCCTGGAGCACGGGCGCGCTGCCCGGGCCGCGCACGCTGGCGTGAGTTACTGGGTGGCGGCAGAGCGCGCGACAACATTTTTACTGCTGTTCCCGGGCGCCCGGTTTGATCGCCCGGTCGCGGAAATCAGGGCGACTCCGCCATCCGCGGACGATGCGCTGCTGGCGCTGGTTACCGGTTGGATGTCGCACCTGGGGCCGGCAACCGCTTCGCAATTGGGCGCTTTACTCGGCCTTCCCGCTCCTGAGATCGACAAAGCGCTGCTTCGGATGGAAGCTTCCGGGGCTTTGCTCCGAGGACAGTTCACCGACACTGCATCGCGGGCGAGCCGCCCGGGACCACACCAGCACGAGCCCGAACTTGAATGGTGCGAGCGGCGTCTGCTGGCGCGCATTCACCGGCTGACTGTCGCCACCTTGCGCAAGCAGATTGAGCCGGTCACCGCGGCGCAATTCATGCGCTGGCTTCTGCGCTGGCAGCACGTCGCGACGGAAGCGCAGGTTCAGGGGGAACGCGCCACCCTGGATGTGCTGCGCCAGTTGCAGGGATTTGAGATTCCGGCCAATGCCTGGGAGCGCCAGGTTTTAGGGCGGCGCATCGCCAACTATGATCCCAAGTGGCTCGACCAGCTTTGTCTTACTGGTGCGGTCGGCTGGGGACGCCTGTCTCCGCATCCCGCCACTCTCGACGATACCGCAGCCGGCAAGCGGCGTGTGATTCCGACCAGCGTGGCGCCCATCACATTTTTCGTGCGCGAAGAAGCCGATTGGATGATTCCCCATCGCGCCGACCATGGTTCCGATCTGGAGCAGCCCGAGGCGCGCGGTCTGAGCGAAGCCGCGCGGCAAGTTCTGGATTTCCTGCGGCAGCGGGGAGCGTCGTTCTTTGCCGACATTGTGCGCGGCACCGGGCGGCTCAAGGCCGAGGTCGAGACTTCCCTGTGGGAGCTGGTTGCCGGCGGACTCATTACGGCCGATGGATTCGACAACCTGCGCTCGCTGATCGATCCCAAACGCCGCGCCGGGCAGGGCAATGGGCGGGCTGCGCGTCCGCGGCACAGTACCGGACGCTGGGCGCTCTTGTACACGGACCAGGCAGCCGACCGCAATCGCGCCGTCGAAGCCACGTGCTGGATGCTGCTGAAGCGCTACGGTATCGTCTTCCGGGATTTGCTGGCGCGCGAGACCAACCTTCCTAAATGGCGCGAACTGCAGATGGCTTTCCGGCGGCTGGAAGATCGCGGCGAAATCCGGGGCGGCCGCTTTGTGGATGGCTTCCTCGGCGAACAGTTCGCCTTGCCAGTGGCTGTGGAGTCGTTACGTGCCACTCGCAAGCTGGCGCTCACTGGTGAGACCATCGTTTTATCGGCGGCCGACCCCCTGAACCTGGTGGGAATCCTGCTGCCGGGTGAGCGGGTTCCGGCCATTTCGGGCAAGACCGTTGCCTTCCGCGATGGAGTTGCGGTGAACCAAACCGACGCGGCGGACTCACCGCGATTGACCGCCATGGGCGACTAGAGAGATTCCGGACGAGGTTCGGGACTGAGGCTATTTGAAATCAGTTCTCGGTTGTCAGTTTTTTGTTCTGAGTGGTTGGAAAGAAGATCGGGAACCCGATGAGGGGGTCCCCCGGATTCCCGACCCGCGCATCCCGGCAGAATCTCTGAAAGCGCTTCCCCCATCGCTTTTTGCCGAAGCCGCGCTGCCCGCCTATGAGCACGTATCCAGCCGTTGCGCCAAAGCCTGATAAATAACCTGCAAGCCATTGATCTTGTTGCCTTTGACTCGATGTGCCTAAACTTGATTCGAGGCCGGCACTTCTATCCAAAGGGATAGGGCATATCTGTTCGGATAGTGGAACAAAATCGTTGCCCGCGTTCGGCGCCCTCCGGGAATGTGCTAATCCTTGAATCGCGAAGGAGGCGCGCCATCCAGTGAAGCCCAGAAACCATGCAGCCGCGGATTCCCCGGCGGCAGAGATAGCCGGCAGCGCGCAGCACAACCTGGTCGGTGACAGCGCTGCCATGAAACAGGTATACCGCTTCCTTTGTCGCGTGGCGCCGACCGAGTCAACCGTGCTGGTGGGCGGCGAGAGCGGGACCGGAAAAGAATTGGTGGCCCGCGCCATTCACCGCAACAGTCCGCGGGCCAGCCGGCCTTTTGTCGCCATCCACTGTGCGGCGATTCCGGAAGGCCTGCTGGAAAGCGAGCTCTTCGGCTATGAGAGGGGCGCGTTCACGGGCGCGGCGGGCCGGAAGAAGGGCCGTCTCGAAATGGCTGACGGCGGCGTAGTTTTTCTGGACGAAATCGGCGAATTGGCGCCGGCGCTTCAGGTCAAGCTGCTGCGCGTGCTGCAGGAGCGGGAGTTCGAACGCCTGGGCGGTTCCCGCGTCATCCCGGTCGACATGCGTCTCATCGCAGCCACCAACAAGGACCTGGCGGCGGCGGTAAAGGCCCGGACGTTTCGCGAGGACCTTTACTACCGATTGAACGTGGTTTCGCTGGTGCTTCCGCCGCTGCGCGAGCGGCTTGAAGACATTCCCCTCCTGGCGGAGCATTTCGTCGCCAAATTTGCCGCCAGATGCAACGCGAGGGCGCGGAAAATTTCTCCCGAGGCCATGTCAGCACTGATGAATTATGAATGGCCGGGCAACGTGCGCGAACTCGAAAATGCGATCGAGCGCGCGCTGGTGCTGGGCGTTTCCGATTCCATTCTTCCCGAAGATTTGCCCGAGTCGGTGGTGAAGCAGCCTCCCTTGGCCGGCGTGCACCAGGCCAACTATCACCTGTCGGTGACGCAATTGAAAAAGCATCTTATTCTTAAGGCCCTGGAGGAAGCCAACGGAAGTTACACCGAGGCCGCTCACATCCTGGGGGTCCATGCCAACTACTTGCATCGGCTGGTCAGAAACCTGAACTTGCGAGGCCTGGTTCGGCCTTCCTCCGAGTTCCGCGGGAATGGCGTGGCTGGGGAAATCGGGGATGATCGGCCTGAAGCGGGCGGAAAGCACTAGCCATCAAGGCAGCTTGAGATTCAAAAGCGTGGCCGGATTGAGGTAAACGCCCTGCCACCGCACCGCCAGGTGGAGATGAGGCCCGGTAGCCCGGCCCGTGCCTCCGCTCAGGCCGATCTGCTGTCCGCGCGCAATCCGCTCTCCCGGTTTTACCTGGACGTCCGAAAGGTGGAGATAGAGGGTCAGCAGTCCCTGCCCGTGATCGATGACTACGCAGTTGCCTTCGAAATATAGAGGGCCAGCCAGCAGGATCGTTCCGGAATTCGCGGCCAGGACGGGTGTACCGGTCGGGGCTGCGAAGTCCAGCCCCTGATGCATGCTTTGCACTTTGCCGTTGAACGTCCGGCGGGTACCGAAGACATCCGAAACCGGAACGCTAACCGGCCGAAGAAAATTCCCCGACCACTCCCGCTCCGTATCGGTGTGCTCAAACACATCGTGCTTGACTGCCTTGTCCTGCTGAATACGTTGCAGCTGTTCCTTGCTGGGTTCAGTAAATTTCTTGGCCACGGTCACCGCAATGCTGGGATATTTCGCCGCTTGGACCTTGATCCGCTGGGAAAACGCGACTTCCGCTGATTTGGCAGTTCTCCCTTTCAGCTCCAGCGCGTAGATGCCGGGACGAGTCTCGAGACTGACTCCCGCCATCCCGTACCAGGTTTTGGTGGCCGGATCGTAGCTGAAGAACACATCATGTCCGAGCCACGTCGCGGAGAGCGCAGTCAGCCGCACCGGCGGCACAACCTCGATCAGCACAGGAGATCCATTCACTAACTGCGCCGGTTGCCGGCGAACGGCCCAGCTTCGCGTGGCCTTGAGCGTCGTGGATGAGCCGGCCGTCTTGCCGATAGCGGGCGGCGCGGCCAACGCGACACAAGCCAACAGCAGGCAGCAGCGGTTGAGGACCGAGGACAACAATTTGGGAGGCTCCATCTCCAGCCTAGCATTCCGCAGAGAGTTCGAGAGTTACAATCCGCGGCCGGCGAACCCGCGAGGGAACGGCTACTGCTGGCCGGGAATGAAGTCCAATTGAACTTCGGTGGTGGTCGGATGATCTGCGGGCACGTATTTCCATTGCCGGACCGCCAGCGTCGCTGCGTCCACGAGAATCGGATTGCCCCCGATGGGCGAAATTTTTCCCACCGAGCCGCTGGCATTGATCGAAATCGACAGGCGAACGACCCCGCCGATCGCGTTCTGTTTCAACTCACGAGGATATTTGGGAGCAACTTTGTAAACCAGCTTACGCAGGTTTGGAGGGTTTTGAGCTTCCAGCACCACGGCGGAAATAAATACCAGCGCGATCAGGCAGAGGGCCACGCCGGTTTGGCGCGCGCAGCGCATCGCCCGTGATGTTTTGGACCGGTCCACCAAGACCCTAATTCCGCCCCTGAACTTGAACCGCGATTCTGCGAGATTAGGAAATTAGTCACGCTTGCACAAGTTACCGATGTAATTGTTGAACGATGAAAGAAATCACTCATGCGGGCGAACCACAGGCCATGGGGTCGCGGGCGACCCGCCCGCGCGGCAGCGTGCGAAACAAACGTCGCCCTATGGCCGGCTGAGGCCAGATATCAATCTTGCAACTATTTAATTTTGTTATAGTTACACGCCATCTCTTCATAACCGGGTGAGGCAAAGCGTTCACCTTTCTAGTATGAATCAATTATTGACTCGTTAAGGTGGGCCTGTGATTCTTCCGGGTTGGTAGCAGCGCCAGCGTGCGGAGATCCCCTAACTTCCGTTTAAGTCGTTTAAGTCTCCTCCTGTTCGCCTGCGTTGCCGTTGGGCTCGGGTGCTCCAGGCCCATTGCTTCCTCGCCGGCAGTCACGGTTGAGCACGCAATCTCTCCCGAACCACCGCAGGTCGGACCCGCGACCGTCCTCCTGAAATTGGCCGACGCGACGGCCAGGCCGATATCTGGTGCGCAGATTGCGCTGGAGGCCGACATGTCGCACGCGGGCATGGCTCCTGTGTTTGCCGAAGCGAAAGAAACCGAGCCCGGCCAGTACCAGGCTCAACTCTAATTTGCCATGGCGGGTGACTGGGTCATCCTGCTGCACGTCCGGCTGGCCAGCGGGCAAACGCTGGAGCGCCAGTTCAACGTAGGCGGCGTTCGCCCCAACCAGGTAAGCGATTGAATCCACTTTCCATCCCGGCCCCGGATTCGTCTGTTGGATCGCCCTTTGATTTGATGAGAGTCCCCGGCCTGGGACGCTTGTTTGGCTGGCGTTATGCCCGTCCGCTGCTTCAGTTGCCGTTGCTGATTGTCAGCTTGGTAATGATCCTGCACGGATTATTCGGACCCAGCCTGGCCCCCAAAAACCTTGCCACGACCCTCAGTTGGCTGCACTTTCGCGGCGTGCTGGTGCTGGTCCTGCTGGCGGCGGGAAACTTCTTTTGCCTGGCCTGTCCTTTCATGCTGGTGCGGCAGGCGGCGCGCCGCCTTTTCAGGCCGCGGTTCGACTGGCCGCGAGCCCTGCGTAACAAGTGGATTTCGGTGGCCCTCTTCGTGCTGATCCTCTTCACCTACGAGCTTTTCGATTTGTGGTCGTCGCCGTGGTGGACCGCATGGCTGATCATTGCGTATTTCCTGACCGTATTGGTGGTGGACGGCTTTTTCAAGCACGCTTCGTTCTGCAAATTCGTTTGCCCCATCGGACAATTCAACTTCGTGGCGTCCACCCTTTCTCCCTTCGAGGTGAAGGTGCGGGAGCCGGATGTCTGCACCAGTTGCCATACTCTGGATTGCATTCGCGGCCGGCGCGAACCAGCCTCCGACCTGGTGACGATTCGCGGCTGTGAACTGGCGTTGTTTCAGCCCCGCAAAGCCGGCAACATGGATTGCACTTTCTGCCTGGACTGCGTCCACGCCTGTCCGCATGACAACATCGGAATCCTGAGCCGCATGCCCGGCGAGGAACTGCTCACTGATCCCTTGCGCTCCGGTATCGGATACTTCTCGCGCCGCAAGGACCTGGCCGCGTTGGCTATTGTGTTCACTTTTGGCGCCCTGCTGAATGCTTTCGGTATGGTCAGCCCGGTTTACGTGGTGGAGAGGTGGCTGGGAAAAATGATGCACGTGAGCCATGAGGCGCCCGTGCTCGGCATTATCTTTGCGTTCTTTCTGGTTCTGGAGCCGGCCCTGTTGCTGGGATTGGCTGCCGGGATGACGCGCGCTCTTGCGGGTAGCCGTCGGGGCTGGCTGCCGCTGGCGGTGAGATACACTTACGGCCTTGTGCCCATGGGTTTCGGCATGTGGCTGGCCCACTATGGCTTTCACTTTTTGACCGGACTCTACACCTTCATTCCCGTAACCCAGAGCGCGCTTGCCAGTCTGGGATGGCCCGTCTTAGGCGAGCCCCGCTGGACCCTTACCGGTCTGCCGGCGAATGTCGTTCTGATGATCGAAATCGGGTTCTTGCTGTTGGGCTTGGCGGGCTCGCTGACCGTAACGTATGGCCTGGCGGAAGACGATTCGCCCCGTCAGCCCATGCGCGCGTTCATTCCCTGGGCGACAGTGGGCCTGATTCTCTTTGTTGCGTCCCTGTGGCTGCTGTTCCAGCCCATGGAAATGCGCGCGACGATCATGGCAGGCTAGTGTGTGGGTCGGACACTCTTAAGTTGGTTTTTGGTGCTGGGTCGAGCTGATGATGAAATGCAAGACGAGCGTGGGCAAACTTGCGTGCGGGCTGATCTGGTTGATCCTGGTTGCGCCAGCCCAGGCCCACAACGGCCCGCCCTTCCCTATTATCGAAAATCATACAGTCGGGCCTTGCGTCATTTCTCTGTGGACGCATCCGGATGTGGGCACCGGCACCTTTTTCGTGTTTGTGGAGCCGATCCCGGGAAAAACTGTTCCTGCGGACCTGAAGGTCCAGATCGGCGTGCAACCGGAAAGCGGTCGACTGCCCGAGGTCGTCTATCCGGCCGCGCGGGACACCAGCGGTGGCCAGCTGGCATACGATGCCGCGGTTCAGTTCGATCGCGACGAGTTCTGGCGAGTGCGCCTGGTGCTCGATAGTTCGCAGGGCCGGGGAGAAGAATTTTCACGCGTGGAAGCGACGCCGGTGGGTTTCGGAAAATGGGACCTCCTGTTTTATCTGTTGCCTTTCCTGGCGGTGGGGTTCCTCTGGTTTCGGGGCATTGCCCGCCGGCGGAGTCGTATGAAGCGGCTGCAGGCAGCGTAGCCGCGGGGCGAGGCAAAGTTGGAGTCCACGGCGCAAGTCCTGGTTGAGGTTTCGAAATCCAGCAGCGTCGAAGAGACGGTAGTTTGTAAACGAGAGAAATGATGATGAAGGATCGTCGACTGTCGCTGGAGTTTTTCAGTTCTGCAGGGTCGTGCCGCACCCACAGTGACGGGAAAAGCGCGCGCTGCCGGAATGTTTTTCTGCTCGTTCTTTTGGCGACCGTGCTCTCCACTGCTCCGGGATGTCATCCCGGGGCCAAATTTCCCGACCGGTCGTCGAAGAAATACGCCGATGTAGTGTCCGCCTTTTACGTCGGCCTGGCGGCGTTGCAGGTTGGCGATGATGTGCACGCGGACAGCCGGCTTTCGGAGGCAACGCAGCTTGTCCCCGCCGAGCCCGCCGGGTGGGCCAACTGGGGCATCCTTGCCCTGCGGCAAAGGAATTACGATCTGGCGGCGCAGCGACTGGAACGGGCGCGCGACCTGGCGCCGCGAAATGATCGCATCTACGACCTGCTGGGAATCCTTGAGAGCCAGCGCGGCCAATCCGCCCAGGCGATTGCCGACTTGCGTAAGGCGGCGGAGCTGAATCCGAAAAACTTGCGGGCCCTCTACCGGCTGGCGGAAGAAACGGAACGGCAGGGCGACGAAAACGGGGCCGCGGAAGTGCAACAGCTTCTGCAAAAGATTCTGGCCGCTGAACCGGACAACCTGGCCGCCCTGCTGGAATTGAGCCGGGTCGCGGCCAAGCGGGGAGACGCCGCCACGCTGCACTCGGCCGTCGCCCAGATCAGTGCCCGTTCAGCAGCCTGGCCGCCGGAGGTGCAACATCAGCTGGCCGGGGTCCAGGCCGCCGCCGCCGGCACAGACCTTCACGCCGCCGCCACGCAAACCACATTTCTGCGCAATGTAATGATGCGAGTGCCCGAGTATCGTCAGAGCCTGACGGCCATCAAGGCGCCTCCCGGCGATGAAGCTGAACCCTTCACTCACTTTTTGCTGCTCGAGTCGCCTGTGTTCCGGCCGGCTCCGGCAGACACGGCGCTCAGTTTCAACCTGCAACCGATCTCGAGTGTTGTCGCCGGCAAGCCCGGCAACGATCGTTGGAGTTGGATTGGAGCGATTCCGCTAGGCAGTGCGGGCGCGCCCGTGGTGGCGGTGGCCAACGCCCGCGAGGTGCGTTTGTCGACCGGCGCCACGATTCCCTTTCCTGGCGGAGCGGCAGGCGTGCCGCCGCTGCCCGAGGGCATCGTGCCGGTTGATTTCAACTATGACTTCAAGACGGACCTGGTTCTGGCCGGCGCCGGCGGCGTGCGCCTGCTGCGACAGGACAGCCCTACTGCCTTCACGGACGTGACCGCGCAGGCCAAACTGCCCAAGGCCGTCGCCAATGGCCGCTACATTGGTGCGTGGGCAGTCGACATTGAAGCCGATGGAGATCTCGATATCGTGCTCGGCGCAAAAGACGGCACGCCGACAGTCCTGAGAAATAATGGCGACGGCACGTTCCTGCCCATTCATCCTTTTGCCGGAATCTCCGGCCTCAGCGGCTTCGCCTGGGCGGACCTCGACGGTGACGGGAATCCCGACGCTGCGATCATTGATGGCGCGGGTAGGCTTCACATGTTCATGAATCTTCGCCAGGGACAGTTCCAGGAACGTTCGCTGCCGCCTGG
Organism: Terriglobales bacterium; assembly: GCA_035632335.1. Lineage (GTDB taxonomy): Bacteria > Acidobacteriota > Terriglobia > Terriglobales > Acidobacteriaceae > JAIQFF01. The sequence continues at coordinate 21,300 of DASQHA010000199.1, read as the reverse complement.
ATTGTCTTCCGTGAAAGCGGTGGCGGTGGCGGACGCCAACAACGACGGAGTCCTCGATCTTCTCGCGGTGCAAGCGGACGGCGCCATCCTTCGAATCTCGGACAAGAACGAAGGACAAAGCTGGGAGACCGCCGAAATTGCCCGGGTTTCGGACCCCGGCAGCACACTGGCCGGCGAAGCACGTCTGCACGTCGCCGATCTGGACAACAACGGAGCGCTCGATCTGTTTCTCTCTTCCACTGAGCAAACTAAGGACAGCAACGCGACGGGTGCGCTGGTCTGGCTCGGCGATGTCAACGGAAGCTACACTTTGCAGCCTCACCCGGCGGGACCGGCATTGGTTTTCGACGCTGCCGACCTGGGCAACGACGGCCATCTCGATCTTCTCGGCCTGTCAGCCGATGGACAAGCGGCGCAGGGCGTAAATCAGAGTCCGAAGAATTATCACTGGCAGGTGGTGCGGCCACATGCGGTGCAGGCGGTTGGCGATCAGCGCATCAATCCGTTCGGGGTGGGTGGGGAAATCGAGATCCGCTCCGGCCTGCTGGTACAAAAACAGCCGATCACCGGACCCCAACTTCATTTCGGTTTGGGGGAGCAGGCGGAGACGGAAGTGGTGCGGGTCATCTGGCCCAACGGCACGGTGCGCGCCGAGTTTGGAGTGAAGGCGGACCAGGAAGTTGTGACCGAGCAGAGGCTGAAGGCGTCCTGTCCGTTCCTGTTCGCCTACAACGGAAAGCAGATGGAGTTTGTGAAAGACGCGGTTCCCTGGGGATCGGCCATCGGGCTGCGCATCAATACCCTGGGCTCGGCGCAGATCGCGGCCACGGGAGAGTGGTACAAAATCGGGCGCGAGCAGCTCGTGCCTCACGACGGCTTCTACGATATCCGGATCACGGCGGAACTGTGGGAAGTCTATTACTACGACTACCTGGCGCTCATGACGGTTGACCATCCCGCGGGCACGGAGATTTTCGTCGACGAGCGCTTTGTGATTCCACCGGCGAAACTGGGCATTACCACCGTCGCCACGCCGCACGCCATCTCGCGCGCGATCGATGACACCGGCCAGGACGTGACGGAGCTGGTCAGCGCGCTCGACGGAAGAGCGGTGAGCAGCTTCGGCCGCGGCCAGTTCCAGGGCGTGACGCGCGACCACTATCTCGAAGTCGACCTGGGCGACGATGCGCCCAGGAGCGGCCCGCTCTACCTGGTCGCGCAAGGTTCGATCCATGACACCGAGTCTTCGGTAAATGTCGCCATCACGCAGGGCAATCGCTGGCGCGCTCATGGCTTGAGCGTTGAAGTGCCCGACGGCCGAGGCGGCTGGGTCACGGCCCAGGACAACCTGGGTTTCCCGGCGGGCCGCAAGAAGACGATCCTGTTTAACCTGACCAATGTTTTTCGTCCCGGAACGCCGCGCAAGGTGCGACTGCGGACGAATCTGGAAATTTACTGGGACGCCATCCAGTGGGCGCAAGGCGCACCCGATGCTCCCTTCAAAGAAACAACTCTGGATCCCGCGGTGGCCGATCTGCATTACCGCGGGTACTCTGTGATGCACATGCCGGTAGGAGCGGGCGCGCCGGAAGTCCCCGACTACAACCAGATCGAAGGAACCAAGCAGCACTGGCGCGACCTGATCGGTTACTACACCCGCTACGGAGACATTCGCGAGCTCATCCACAAGATTGATGATCGCTATGTGATCGTGAATTCGGGCGACGAGATGACCCTGCGATTTCCGGAGCAGCCGCCACCGCCGGCGGGCTGGGTGCGCGACTTCGTCATCAAGGGCGACGGCTGGATCAAGGACGGAGATTTTAATTCGACTTTCTCCAAGACTGTGCTGCCACTGCCGTATCACGCCAAGAACGAATACACGACTCGCCCCGGCGCGCTCGAGGATGAATGGGTCTATCGCCGGCATCCCGAGGACTGGCAGAACTATCACACCCGCTATGTGACGCCGCAGGTCTTCAAGAATGCATTGCGGAGCGGACTGCCCCAATGAACAGCAACCGCATCGCACGGGCCATTCTAGGTATCGTTTTCATCTCGCTGCTGGCGGCTCCGCTGCTGCTCAAGCATTTGTCCGCGCGGCGTACGGCGGAACGGTCCCAAAGCGATGCGAAGACGGCACTGGCGCGGCATGGCTTCCATCTTGAGGAAGTTTCCCAGGCTGCCGGCATTCGCTTTGTTCATCAGGCGCCGGAACTCGATCCCAAACTCAGTCCCATCATGCCGGAGGTGGCATCGATGGGCGCGTCGGTTTCGATTGTCGATTTCGATCGCGACGGCTGGTCGGACATCTACGTGGTCAACAGCGCCATCGGCAGCAAGAATGCCCTGTATCGCAACCTGGGCGACGGAACTTTCAAAGATGTTGCTCCCGAGCTCGGCATTGCGGACGTAAATCAGCCGGGCACCGGAGTTTCGACCGGCGCGGTCTGGGGAGATTACGACAACGACGGCTATGAAGACCTGTTCCTCATCAAGTGGGGACGCCCCGAGCTCTATCACAACGACCAGGGCCACGGCTTCACCCGGGTGAGCGAGCAAGCCGGGCTGCCGCGCTGGATCAATGCCGACACCGCCATCTGGTTCGATTACGACGGGGACGGCCTGCTCGACCTGTTCGTCGGCGGTTACTATGACGAAAATATTGACCTCTGGCATATCGCCAACACGCGCATCATGCCGGATAGTTTCGAGTACGCCAAGAATGGCGGGCGAAAATATCTGTTTCACAATCTGGGCCACGGAAAGTTTGAAGAGGTCGCCGAGAAAGTGGGCATCAACAGCCGGCGCTGGGCCCTGGCCGCGGCGGCGGCGGACTTGCGCGGCACCGGGCATCCGGATTTATTCATCGCCAACGACTACGGCGTTTCTGAGCTCTATTTCAACGATGGAAAGAGATTTCACGAAGTGGGTGAGCTAACCGGCGTGGGCTTTGCGCCCAAGAGCGGAATGAATGCCGCTTTCGGCGACATCCTGAACCAGGGCAAGTATGCGGTCTACGTGTCGAACATTTCCGAGGACGGCATCCTCATCCAGGGAAATAACCTGTGGGTGCCGAAGTCAGGGACCACAGGCGATTCCATCAAGTACGAAAACCTGGCGCGCGATTTCGGAGTCGAACTGGGGGGCTGGAGCTTCGGGGCCCAGTTTGGCGATTTGAATAACGACGGGACTCTCGACCTCTACCTCACGAACGGCTACATCTCGCTCGACCGCAATCGCAGTTACTGGTACGACTTTTCCAAGGTCGCCGGGGGCAACAGCACGATCATTGGCGATGCCCGGAACTGGCCGGCGTTTGAAGGCCGCAGTCTGTCGGGATATCAGTCAAAACGGCTGTGGCTGAACGATGGCGCCGGAAAATTTGTCGATGTCGCGCAGGCGGTTGGGGTCAACGACACTTACGACGGCCGCGCAGTCGCGCTGGCCGACTTGTGGAATCGCGGCGTGCTCGATGTTGTGGTTGCCAACCAGAAGGGTCCCTTACTGGTTTACAAGAACACGGTCACCCCGGAAAATGAGTGGATCGAATTTGAACTGGAAGGGACCACCAGCAATCGCAGCGCGATCGGCGCCCAGGTTACGCTGTTCTGGAACGGCCAGCAGCAGGTGCAGGAAGTTTCCGGGGGCAGTGGCTTCGCCGCGCAAAATCAGCGCCGGCTGCATTTTGGACTGGGAAAATATCCGCAAGTGGAAAAGGCGGTAATCCGCTGGCCCTCGGGCAAGCTGCAAACCATCGACAAGCCCGCGGCCGGCCAGCTGCATAAGATCAAGGAGCCCGCATGAGCCAGCAGATGACCGCGCCCCTGACCTCGCCATCGCCCGCGCCGGTCCGGTGGAAGCAGCTGATCAGTCTTGACAACCGCTACATCGCTCCCATCTTCATCACCTGCATCCTGCTGGTCGGACACCTGTCGTTCGGTATTCTCGAAAGTTATCAGCGGACGCTGCTGGCGATCGTCGTAAGCATCGCGACCGAACTGGCGCTGGGCCGCATCTTCTTTCACAAGTGGGTGCATCCGGCCAGCGCGTACATCAGCGGCATCAGCGTCGGAATTCTGTTGCGCTCGCCCGCGTTCTGGCCCTACGCGCTGTGCGCGGCCATTTCGATCATGTCGAAATACGTGCTGCGCATCAAGGGGCGCCATATCTGGAACCCATCGAACTTCGGCATCTCGGCCATGCTTTTTCTCGTCCCTGAAACGGTGGCTGGCTTGAGCATTCAATGGGGAAACTATCTGTTGCCCATGCTGGTGATCTGGGTGCTGGGCTCGGTGATTATCTGGCGGCTGCGCCGTTTTCACATCACCTTCACGTATGTAGCAGCGTTCGTCGCCTTCGGATTCATGCGCAGCTGGCTGACGGGAAGTCCCTGGCAGTCTGAGATTGCGCCGATCACCGGGCCAATGTATCAGCTTTTCATTTTCTTCATGATCACCGATCCGAAGACCACGGTGCGGTCGAAGACCTGGCAGTGTGTGGTCGTATTTCTGGTCGCGCTGGTTGAAATGATCATGCGGATGAACCAGATTGTTTATGCCCCGTTCTACGCGCTGTTCATCGTGGGGCCAACCGCCATGCTGATCGAAATTTGGCTGGATTCGCGGCGCGCCAGTGCAGAGAAGTTGGCGCCGGCCCGCTGACTTTTGCAGGGAGAGCACGCGGGTAGACGTCCACGGGCCACGGGGGGACAGCCGCCCCGGCTGGCCGGTCGAGCGCAGCTCGAAGATGTTTTTGGCCGCGGCGAGCGAGAAAGCGGAGCTTTGTTCCGCCGGACAGCCGAGGGCGGCTGTCCCCACGTGAACCGTGGCGTCTACAAGAGTGGCGAAGAGGAACCTGAATTGCCGATGCCGAGAATCAGGGTCACGTGTTGGGTTGCTCTCTTCGCTCTTCTGGCCTTTGCCGGCTGCACGCAGCGGGCTTCGGAACCGCGGGAAGCTCCTTCGCAGCAACCAGTGGCCGGTTCTCCTCCGGCGGAGCCAGCTTCGGTTCCGTCACCAACACCGCCGCCGGCTCCCGCCGCCCCGGCACGACCGTCGGGACCGATCGAGTTCACCGACGTGACCTCCCAGGCCGGCATCCACTTCAAACACAACAGCGGCGCATTTGGGAAAAAGTATTTGCCGGAAACCATGGGCAGCGGCGCCTGCTTTCTCGACTATGACAACGACGGTTGGCAGGACATCCTGCTGATCAATTCCATGGATTGGCCGGGGCATCAAACCGGAAAATCCTATCCCGCGCTCTACCACAACAATCAGAACGGAACATTTACGGATGTAACCAAACAAGCTGGACTGGCGATAGAGGTATACGGCCAGGGCTGCGCGGTCGGAGACTACGACAACGATGGCAAGGTGGACATCTATATCACCGCGGTCGGGTCAAACCATCTCTTCCGCAACCTGGGCCACGGAAAGTTTGCCGATTTGACCGCGAAAGCCGGGGTGGCCGACCCGGGATTCTCCACCAGCGCGCTGTGGTTTGACTATGACAACGACGGCAAGCTCGACCTGTTTGTGGCCCACTACATCGAATGGTCGATTGAGACTGACCAATACTGCTCGCTCGACAGCAAGAACAAGTCGTACTGCACACCGCAGAGATACAAAGGCCAGAGTGGAACCCTGTTTCACAACAAGGGAAACGGGACTTTCGAGGACGTAACCAGGCGCGCGGGTCTTTACGATCCCACCAGCAAGTCACTGGGCGTCGCGATGCTGGATTATGACAACGACGGCTGGATGGACCTGCTCGTCTCGAACGACACCGAGCCCAACAAGCTCTATCACAACAATCACAACGGAACGTTCACCGATGTGGGAGTCGCAGCCGGCATTGCTTATGGCGAAGCCGGCACAGTGCGCGCCGGCATGGGAACGGATGCCGCCGATTACGACAACTCTGGCTGGCAGAGCCTGGTGATCGGCAATTTCACCAACGAGGGCATGGCGCTTTATCACAACGATGGCTCCGGGCTCTTTACCGATGAAGCCCCGGCGACCGGCATTGCCCGGATCTCGACCAAATCGCTCACCTTCGGCACGTTCTTCTTTGATTACGATCTCGACGGTCTGCTTGATCTTCTTGCGGTCAATGGCCACGTCTCCGATGATGTGGCTGTGGTGCAGCCGACCCTTCGATATGCCCAGCCGCCGCATCTGTTCCGCAACCTGGGCAAGAAAAAGTTTGAGGAAGTTACAGGCAGGGTGGGCGCTGCGTTGCCGCGTCCCATTGTCGGCCGCGGCGCGGCCTACGGCGACTTCGACAACGACGGCGATCTCGATCTCCTGATTACCGCCAACAACGGGCCGGCGCGATTGCTGCGCAACGACAATGGCAACCAGAACGACATGCTGCGGGTGAAGACCGTAGGCACGCGCTCCAATCGTGACGGCATCGGCGCCAAGGTAACGGTGAAGACCGCCACCGCCGCGCGCCTTTTTGCCATGGTGAAGACGGGCTCGAGCTACCTGTCACAGAGCGAACTGCCGCTGACTTTCGGGCTGGGCAAACCGGAAGCCGGCAAAACCGTGAGCCTGAGCATCGTATGGCCCAGCGGCCAGAAAGACTCGATCGCCGGCGTCGGGCCCAACCAGTTCATTACGGTTCAAGAAGGAAAGGGCATCGTATCGGCCCGGCCGATTGTTTTTGTCCCGTCAGCGCCGGGCGCTCCGGCACAGTCGACGCCAACTCGTCCCCTTGCTCACTGAAGTTCCCGCGCCCGCGTTTCCGCCTTTCGCTTCCGCGTTCAATGTTATCTTTGTGGCATCTTTCATGGACATTCTCCAACAGCTTTTTGAGCAGCATTTCCACGTGCCATGCGCGCAGGTGCAGCCGCTGCAGGGACAACTCGGCGGTTCCGGACGCAAAATCATCCGGCTCAGCGGCGGCACATTCAGCGCCATCGGTATTCTGTACGACGTCCGTGAAGAAAACGTCGCGTTCCTCGAATTCTCCCGGCATTTCCGCCGGCACGGCCTGCCGGTCCCGGAAATTTATGGCGAGGACTTGAGCGAGGGCGCCTACCTCGAAGAAGACCTGGGCGGCACCACGCTCTTTGAGTTTCTCTCGACCAATCGCACGGGCGAAAAGATTGCCCCGCTGGCGGTTGCGGCTTATCGCAAAGTGATTGCCATCCTGCCCCGGTTTCAGGTCGAGGCCGCTCGCGGTTTCAACTACAAGTTGTGTTATCCGCGCGCCAGCTTTGACCGCCAGTCGATCGCCTGGGACCTGAATTATTTCAAGTATTACTTTCTCCGGCTGGCCGGCATCCCTTTCAGCGAACAGGCGCTGGAAGATGATTTCGGGCGCTTGACGGAATTCCTGTTGAGCGCGCCCCATGACTATTTTCTTTACCGGGATTTCCAGTCGCGCAACATCATGTGGCGCGATGGCCAGCCATTTTTCCTGGACTACCAGGGGGGACGCAAAGGGGCGCTGCAATACGACGTGGCTTCGCTCTTGTACGACGCCAAGGCCGATCTCCCTCCGGAGCTGCGGCGGCAGTTGCTCGACCACTATCTCGACGCGCTCGCGGGTTTCATCACGTTCGATCGCGAAGAGTTCATGCGGTACTACTACGCTTACGTTTACGTCCGCATCATGCAGGCCCTGGGAGCGTACGGCTTCCGCGGTTTCTACGAGCGCAAGGCCCATTTTCTGCAGAGCGTGCCGTACGCCCTGAAGAACCTGCGCTGGCTGCTGCATAACGTCGCCCTGCCCATCGAACTCCCCACGCTGATGGAGGCGTTCAACAGCATGCTGGGTTCGGAGAAACTGCAGAGTCTGACTTCCGACGACGAGAATCTGGTGGTGAGAATCTTCAGTTTTTCATTTCATCGCGGCTGGCCCAAGGACGAAACAGGCAATGGCGGAGGATTTGTCTTCGACGGGCGCAGCCTGCCCAATCCCGGCCGCGAGGAACGCTTCAAAGCTCTCACCGGCCGGGACGCGCCGGTGATCGATTATCTGAACCAGCAGGAGAGTGTGCACCAGTTTCTGGCCGGTGTGCTGTCGCTGGTGGATGCCAGCGTGAGCGAGTATCAGCGCCGCGGTTTCAAGAATCTGATGGTATCGTTCGGCTGCACCGGCGGGCAGCATCGCTCGGTTTATCTGGCCGAACAATTGGCCAAGCGTTTACGCGGCCGCAATGGAGTGGAGGTGGTCTTGCGGCATCGTGAACTGGAGACCCTCGGCCAATGAAGGCCATGGTCCTGGCCGCCGGCCTCGGCACCCGGCTGCGGCCGCTCACCGATGACCGCCCCAAGGCGCTGGTGGAAGTCGCCGGCCGCACCCTGCTTGAGATCACGTTGTCCCGCTTGCGGACCTTTGGCGTCCATGAAGTGATGATCAACCTGCATCACTTCGCCGACATGGTCGCGGCATATCTGAAGGCCAATGACAATTTCGGAATGCGAATTGAAATCTCTCGCGAAGACGTCCTGCTCGACACCGGCGGAGGCCTGAAAAAGGCCGGGAATTTCTTCCTCGACTCTTCCCGCCACGCTGACGAGCCGTTCGTTATGCACAACGTGGATGTCATCAGCACCATTGATTTGCAACGCATGGTGCAATTTCATACTCACCATCAGGCCCTGGCCACCCTGGCGGTGCAGGACCGCAAGACTTCGCGCTACCTGTTATTCGACCGGGAACTCCGGCTTTGCGGCCGCCGATCGGGGCCCGATGGCAAGACTGATCTGGTTCGTCCTTCGCCTCAGACCGAGGCGCTAGCCTTCGCCGGCATTCACGTTATTTCGCCCCGCCTGATCCCGATGCTGGTGGAAGAGGGTGCCTTCTCCATCGTTACCTCTTATCTGCGACTGGCCTCCGAAGGCGAAAAAATCATGGCCTTTCGGGCGGATGAATATTATTGGCGTGATCTGGGAAGGCGGGAAGATTTGAAGCAGGCTGCGTTAGATCTGGAGCGAGGATTGATTTCCAGTTCCTAGTTACTGGTTCTCTGTTGTCAGTTTGACGGACGGGAAACAGCTTTATTTGGTGGACCTGGTCGGGATCGAACCGACGACCTCTTCCATGCCATGGAAGCGCGCTCCCAGCTGCGCCACAGGCCCACATGAGAAACGATGTACGAGGGGGCTAAAGCCATTCAATTCTCGCCTACTGGCTATCGATAGTCAAACCCGCTGCACGTTCTCTGCATCTCTAGTGGACCTGAATTTTGCGAAAGCCGGGAAACTTAGTATCCTGAGGGACGCCTGCGGCGACCTTAATGAAGCCAACCTCCATCTTGCGATTTCGATACTTTTCCTTGTTGCCGCTTTGTCTGGCGGTAAGCGCTCAGGTCATTTCCTCCAACCAACCCGCACCCCAGGGTCCGGTTTCGTATGCTTCCGCGAGTCAGCTCAACAGCCTGCTCGCGCAACTGGAAGAAGCATCGCAGGCGGCGCAACTGGATTTGGCCAAGATGCGCATCGAAAGATGGAAGACCGACTCGGCCAGCAAACGGCAGGCCCAGGGAAACGTGGATTCCATTCAGCGCAACCTGCAGTCCGCGTTGCCGGAAATTATCGCGGAACTGAAGGCGTCGCCGGAAAGCCTTACCTCCACTTTCAAGCTGTACCGCAATCTGGATGCGCTTTACGACGTGTTCGAGTCGGTAGCAGAGGCGGCCGGGGCGTTTGGGTCGAAAGACGAGTTCCAGTCGCTCGAGAACGATGTCAGTGTCTTCGAGAAAGGGCGGCGCTCGGTGGCCGACCGCATGGAAACGCTGGCCGGTGCCAAAGAAGTCGAAGTCACGCGTTTACGCGCTGCGCTGCAGAGCGCCCAGGCCAACACGCCGCCCACACCCCCTAAGAAGATCGTAGTGGACGACACCGCGCCGGCCAAGAAACCCGCGAAGAAGAAGCCCGCCGCCAAGGCTACCCCTGCCCCTCCCGCGGCCCCGGCGACCACTGCGGCCCCTCCGAAATAGGGGCCAATTCTGGAGCGCCCGTCCCGCCGGTCGACCACGGGGCCGTCGCCGTCCGCAACAACCTGGAATCGATCACCCTAACCCAATGAAATCATTATGGTTAATGGTGTGGAACTCTGCCTGCCGGGCCGGGGTCTATAGATATATGCGGCATTTTCTGGGCGGGAATCGCGCACCTTTAACCTTGGGCTCGCAGGTGGAAAGAACCTATAATGGGAGGTGACGCCATGACGTTGGTGGCGGGAGCAACCACCTTGGGTGATCTCGCAGTTCCGATTGGAGTCCGGGCCCAGCAGTCAGCGATTGTGGCCGAATTGCAGGCCGGCTCGGAAGACGCCTACGCCTGGCTCATAGCCGAATTCCACCAGCCGATTTACAGTCTGGTCTATCGCATCGTTACCGATCCGGCGGACGCGGCGGACACTACGCAGGACGTTTTCCTGAAAGTGTTTCGCGGCATGAAGCATTTTCACGGCGAGTCCAGCCTGAAGACCTGGATTTACCGGATTGCAGTGCACGAGGCGTCCAACCGCAGGCGCTGGTGGTTCCGCCACAAAGCGAAGGAGACTTCGATCGAGCCGAGCCGGGACGAGAGCGGCGGCGCAGCGGGCATGAGCGATACGCTGGTGGACGAAAGCGAATCGCCGTTCGACATGGTGGTGCATCAGGAAATTCGGGTCCGGGTCGAAGAAGAATTGCGGCAGATTTCGGAGCCCTATCGCACTACGGTCATCTTGCGCGATCTGGAAGACATGTCGTACGAAGAGATAGCGGAAATAACGGACGTTTCACTGGGCACCGTGAAGTCGCGACTGACCCGCGGCCGCGAGGCCTTACGGCGTCGCCTGACAGGATATGTCGTGGAACATGCCAAACAACTCGGTCTGCGGACTCCGGGAGAAACCGAAGGGCGCGAGCAGCGCGACCCAGTTTCTGGGATTGAGGTGACACGATGACGTGCGCCCAGGCCAGACCGCTTTTTTCTCCCTACCTCGACGGGGCGGTTACGGGTAGAGAAATGCGCGAGCTCAGCCGGCACATGGAGGCCTGCGAAGGCTGCAGCCGCCAGTACGCATCGCTGCGGCAGACCCAGAGCCTGCTGGCGCGCGTGGGTCCCCGCAAGGCCCCAGCGGACCTGGCGCTCAAGCTCCGGGTGGCGATTTCCCAGGAAGCGGCGCAATCCCGGCGGCGGTACCTGGAAGGCATGCGGGTCCGTCTGGACAACGCCCTGGCCCTGTTCATGCTGCCCGCAACTGTAGGTCTGGCCGCCGCGGTCGTGATCTTCGTGGTTTTGATGGGATTTCTGGCGCCCCTGCAGGCGGACAATTCCGATGTTCCCCTGATGCTTCACACCGCGCCGCAACTGCAGCAGTCGGCGTTCGGGTCGACCCTGGATTCCATCAATGACGACTCGCTGGTGATTGAGGCCTATGTGGACTCGCAGGGACGAGTGCAGGATTACCGTATTCTTTCGTCTTCCAAGGAAGACAAGGCGTTGCTGCCGCAAGTAAAGAAGAACATGCTCATCTTCACCACCTTCACTACGTTCCGTCCGGCGCTTTCGATGGGTCGGCCGACTACGGGGCGCGCGATTTTATCTTTCTCCAAAGTGAGCGTGAAGGGGTAACGCCCGCGAGGACTGGTCCGCCAGCGTCGGCGGCAGCATTCAATGGCACTGCATCGCGGGCGAGTCGCCCGCGGCCGCACGAATCGCCAAAAAGCGTTCCGAATAAAAAGCTGCAACAGCGTCCATTGATTCTGCGGCGGGCACCCCTTACACTAAATGGAACGTAGCCCGCATCCCGGCCAGCCTGCAGGAGGTTTCCCTGAGTCGTAGGTTTAAACGCTCGCTTTACGCGGCCCTGTTTGTCCTGCTGGCCGAGCTGTCACCGGCGCAAAATCAGAGCCCGGTGGCTCTCGACACCAGCGAGACTCTGTTCACCGTGCTGACCGCGATCAACACCTGTGGCTATGACCAGGACCTGGACGTCTCAGACCCGCTGCGCTCGCGGGTGCGCGCCGAGGTGGCCAAGGCCCGCCAGGACTCGCAGGCTGCCGAGGACGCGACTCAGGCCATGTGCCAGTACTATCAGGAGCATCAGCAGCCGGAGGCCTCGAAGGCGCTGGCCCAGTATGTGTCCCTGGCGCTCTACCTGAACCCGCCGCCCGCCCTGACCGCCAAAGTCAAAGATGCGGATATGCCTCCCGATGCCGCGCTGGTGATGGGAATCCTTCCCCTGCTGCAGAAATTCTACGAAGCGGCGGGACTGCATAACATCTGGGAGGCCCACCGCGAGGCCTTTGCCGCATTGACCGGGCGTTATCACGAAGCCCTGGCCAAGATGTTGTTCGACACGGAGATTTATCTGAAGCTGCCCTCGTCGTCGCGGCTGGGCCGGGACTTCACGATATATGTGGATCCCATGGGAGCACCGGGGCAAACCAACGCCCGCAATTACGGATCGGATTATTATGTGGTGATTTCCCCGGGTCCGGAAGCCGGCCTCAAGATGGACCAGATCCGCCATACCTATCTGCACTATCTGCTGGATCCGCTGGCCATGAAGTACCCCGCGACCATGAAACACCTGGATCCTCTGCTCGAAACCGTGAAATCGGCGCCCATGGACCAAAGCTTCAAGAGCGATGCCTCTCTGCTGGCGACGGAGTGTCTCATCCGGGCGATCGAGGCGCGCACGGCGGGATCGAAGAAAGCGCCCGAAACGGAGCGCGCGCAAGCGGTTCAGAATTCTGTCCAGCAGGGTTTTATCCTGACCACTTATTTTTATGAAGCGCTGTTGCGCTTTGAAAAGGACCCCGCCAGCCTAAGCAATGCCTATGGCGATCTGGTCAGCGGCATCGACGTGGGGAAAGAACGCAAGCGGGCGGCGCAGGTGACCTTTGCTTCTACGTCCGACACCGAACTCCTGCATCTTTCGCGTCCGCACCAGGCCAGGTTGCTGGTGGCCGCCGAACAGAAGCTTTCGGCGGGCGATACGGAAAGCGCACAGAAGCTGGCGCAGCAGGCGCTGGACGAGAAAAATGAAGACCAGGGCCGGGCGCTCTTTATCCTGGCGGAAGTGGCCACCCACAATTCGGACATGCAGGGGGCGCGAAATTATTTCGAACGCGCGCTCGAAGTCGCGCACGAACCGAAGGTGGTGGCCTGGTCCCATATTTACCTGGGAAGAATTTTTGATTTGCAGGAAGACCGGGAGGCGGCCATGGACCACTACCGGGCAGCGGTAACCGCCGGCTCCGGATTGCCGGAAGCCAAGGCAGCGGCCGAACTGGGATTGCAGAAGCCCTATGAGCCCACCCGCCGCTCGCAGTAAGCTACGACGGCACTCATCGAGCCGGACGTATTGCACTTTGCCCAAGGAGAGAGCATGAAGCGAGCAGCTATGCTAGTCGTGATACTGGCGCTGGCCACATTTGTGGCGGCGCAAACCCAGACGCCTCCCGCGCCGGCAGGTACCGCGGCCACCACCCCTCCGCCCCAGGGCAGGCGACCGCCGCAGGCCAAGACCCAGGCCGAGTTCGACGCCTACAAGGCGGCTACCGCCAACAGCAACGATGGCGCGGCCCTGGAAAAATCGGCGGACGATTTCGCCGCCAAGTTTCCCGATAGCGAGCTTCGCATCCTGCTCTACCGCGTGGCCATGCATGACTATCAGGCGGCCAACAACTCCGACAAGATGATGGACATGGGACGCAAAGTGCTCAAGATCGATCCCGACGACCCGGAAGCCTTGATGGGCGTGGCCCAGGTCCTGGCGGAGCGCACGCGGGAGAGCGATCTGGACAAGGACCAGCGCCTGGACGAAGGCACGAAACTGGCCCAGCATGCGCTGGAAACGGTTGAAACCGACATCACCATACCGCCCGGGACCCCGCAGGATAAAGTCGACGCTTACAAGGGATTTCTGCGGTCCAACGCCTACTACGTGCTGGGCACCATCCAGTACACCCGGGAAAAGTATGCGGACGCCGAAGGCTATTTCCGCAAGTCGATCGATGCTTTCCCTTCTCAGCTCGATCCGCTGGCGGTGTTGCGCCTTGCGCTTTCGCTCGACAAGCAGGAGAAATATCCTGAAGCTTTGAAGTACGCCAACCAGGCCGTACAACTGACGGACGCCAACCAGGGTTCCACGCTGTCCACGCTGTCACGCAACGAGCGTGATCGCCTGGTTCAGTTGACCGGTGGCTCTCCCGCCGGAAAGCCGCCCGCGGGCGCACAGAACCCGGCGCCCAAGAACTAGTGGGCGGACGCCGGACCTCGGACACAAGCCCTCGGGGATTTGCCGAAGTCCGACGTCCGGCGTCTGTTTTCTAAATCATGAAACCGCGTGACATTGCGCTGCTCCAGGCATCTCTGGGCTATCGTTTCCAGCGGGTGGAGCTGCTGGAGCAGGCCTTGACCCATAGTTCGCAGGCTCGCGAACTGGAAGCGCTGCAAGCGGCAGGCGGCCCGCGGGTGGGCGACAACGAACAGCTGGAATTTTTGGGCGATGCGGTGCTGGGATATGTCACCACCGAGGAACTCTGCCGCCGCTTCCCCAGCTTTCGCGAAGGCGAACTCTCCAAGCTCCGGGCCCACCTGGTGAGCGAAAAACATTTGATCCGCGTGGCCCAGGAGCTGGAATTGGGGCACTACCTGAACCTGGGACGGGGCGAAGAAAAAAGCGGCGGCCGCAACAAGACTGCGCTGCTGGTCGATGCGCTCGAGGCCGTGCTGGCGGCCATTTACCTCGACGGCGGATTGGAGGCCGCGCGCCGCCTGGTGCTCGAGGCCATCGTCACTCCGGAACTGGTGCGGATTGCATCGCAGGGCAGCAGCCTGCCGGTGACCGATTACAAATCGGCTTTACAGGAAAAGTTGCAGGCCACGGGAAGACCTCAACCCACCTACACGCTGGTCAAGGAGCGCGGCCCGGAACATAGCAAGACTTTTACCGTGGAGGCGCGCCTGCAACCTCTGGACCATGCCAGCAAAGCGGAATTTGTGGGCCGGGCGGAAGGTTCCACCAAGAAAAATGCGGAGCAGGACGCCGCCCGCCAGGTGCTCGAATATCTGGGCACAGTTACCCTGGAGCCGAACGGCCGCACCAAGCGCAGCGAGCAGGCCCAGTGACCGCCACATCCTCAACCCCCGAAGTAAAGGAAAAGCGTCCCCCGGCGGACACCCTGAGTTCGCTGCAATCGCTGCTCGCGACCGTGGTTATCGCCGTTTTTGTTATCACCTTCGTGGTCCAGGCGTTCCAGATTCCCTCGGAATCCATGGAGAACACGCTGCTGATCGGAGATTACCTGCTGGTCGACAAACTGCGCTACGGCGGGGGCAGCATCTGGGACTATTTCATGCCTTACCGTGAAGTGAAGCGGGGAGACGTGATTGTCTTCCGCTATCCCGTCCATCCCACCCAGCATTTTGTGAAGCGCGTTGTGGGTGTTCCCGGAGACCGGATCCGACTGATCAACCGGCAGGTGTATGTAAACGGCCATCCCTTGCAGGAACCCTACGTACGCTACAGCTCCAATACGCACGACGCCTTCCGCGACGAGTTCCCCCGCCTGGACCTGCCCGTTCCCGGTCTCGAAGGGGGCTGGTGGCTCGAGATGAAGAAACTGGTCGAGGACGGCGAGCTGATTATTCCCCAGGGAAATTATTTCGTTCTGGGCGATAACCGGGACGAGAGCCTGGACAGCCGTTACTGGGGGTTCGTGCCGCACGAGAATGTGATCGGGCGTCCGCTGCTGATCTACTGGTCGGTGCGGAACGCGAATGCGGACATGCCGGCTTCCCCCACACCGGGTGATAAACTTACTCATTTCGCCTATGCTGCGACCCATTTGTTCCAGATGACCCGGTGGGACCGCACATTTCGAGTGGTGCGATAAGGCGAAAATAGCGCCGCAGCAGCGAGAAAGGCACAGTGCCCAAGCGAGAGCCTAAGAAAGAAAGCAAGCCGGAAGAAAAGCCGCGCGAGACCACAGTCGAGTTTCTGGCCTCTCTGGCGGCGGTGCTGGTGACCGGGCTGTTCATCATCACGTTCGTGCTGCAGGCCTTTGAAATTCCTTCCAGTTCCATGGAGAACACGCTGCTGATCGGCGACCACGTTTTCGTCAACCGGATCCAGTTTGCTCCGGCCACGCGCTGGGTGGGCCCGCTGCTGCCCTACCGGAACATACGGCGTCAGGACATTGTGGTTTTTCTTTCTCCGGCGGAACCGGGCCTGTACGTGGTCAAGCGGATCATCGGCATTCCCGGAGATCGAATTCATTTACGCAACGGCGTGGTGTTTCGCAACGGGGAGAAGCTGGATGAGCCTTATGTCATCCACAACAGCGACGAAGGGCCGAATGAGTATCGCGACAATTTTCCCGCCGTGCCGCCGTCCGATTACAACCGACTGTTTCCGGACTGGCAGGAGGCTCTGCCGCAATACATCCAGGGCGACGACCTGGTTGTGCCCGCGGACAGCTATTTCGCCATGGGAGACAATCGCGACGTAAGCTATGACAGCCGCTACTGGGGATTTATCCCGAAAGAAAATGTGATCGGGAGGCCCATGTTCATCTACTGGTCGTTCGATACGCCGCCGAACCAGTATCTGCATACGGCGATCAGCGAGCGGGCGGAATTTCTGGCGCACGTGGTCATCCATTTCTTTGACCTGACGCGCTGGCGGCGGACGTTGAAGGTGGTTCGATGAAATTTCTGCGCTCCCGTCGCGGCCGGGTGGTTGCCGGCATCGTCCTGGTGCTGGCGCTTTTCCTGGTGCGCCCCGGCGCGCAACGGCTGCGCACCCGGATCGTGCGCTCGATCAGCCTGGCCCTGGGACGACCCGTCGACGTGGGATCGGTGACCCTCCGCCTGCTGCCTCAGCCTGGCTTCGATCTAGAAAATTTTGTGGTTCACGAAGATCCGGCGTTCGGCGCCGAGCCGGTCCTGCAGTCCTCCGACGTAGTGGCAACGGTGCGCGTGAGTTCCCTGCTGCGCGGAAGGCTCGAGATCGCGCGCCTCAGTCTGACCGAACCCAGCATCAACCTGGTGCGCAACAGCGAAGGCCGCTGGAACCTGGAAAAACTCGTGGAGCGCGCCGCCAGCACTCCGGTTGCCCCGACTTCAAAAGCACGCAGTGAGGCCCGGCCCGGCTTCCCCTACATTGAAGCCGATCACGGCCGCATCAACTTCAAGTTCGGGCTGGAAAAGAAACCTTATTCGCTGACCGAAGCCAATTTCGCCTTGTGGCAGGAGTCCGAAAATACCTGGGGCATGCGGCTGAAGGCACAGCCGACGCGAACCGATTTCAACCTGAGCGATACCGGCGTGCTGGCGGTAGACGGGTCGTGGCAACGCTCGGCAAATCTGCATGAGACGCCAGTGCAGTTCACGGTTTTATGGGACGGGGCGCAACTCGGGCAGGTGACCAAGCTCACTCTGGGCGAGGACAAGGGCTGGCGGGGCGGGGTGCGGCTCTCGGCCAGCCTCACGGGCTCGCCCAAGGACCTGACGATCAGCACCGAAGGTTCGATTGATGACTTCCGTCGCTATGACATCTCTGGCGATCAGGCGCTGCGCCTAGCCGCGCGATGCAGCAGTCATTACAGTTCGACTGATCACGTTTTCTCGGGGTTGGCTTGCCGCGCCCCGGTTGGCGACGGTGAAATCGCTCTCGGCGGCAGCCTTGCCCCCATGCCCGGATCTCGATCCTACGACTTGACCGCGGACCTCAAAAATCTTCCCCTGCAGTCGCTGGTGGAATTCGCGCGGCGGGTGAAAAAGGATGTGCCGACCGACATTCTTGCGAGCGGCAAGCTGGACGCTGGCATCGCATTGCAGCGAACCGCCGCTTCGCTCTCGGGCCCCGTCTGGCGAGGCAGCGGTGAAGTGCTGGCTCTGAATGTGCGCTCTTCGCTTACCAACACCAGGCTGGCGCTGGACAAGATTCCCTTCACCGTCTCCTCGAATAGCGATGCGGGATCGAATCTGAGTGCGCCAGTCCGGCGCTCGGGCATTTCCACGAAGGCGGAGGCTCGGGTAGAGGTCGGTCCGTTCAATCTGGCCCTGGGCAGGCCGGCCAGCGCCATCGTGCGCGGCCAGTTTTCGCGCTCCGGCTACACCTTCCAGGTGCAGGGAGACGCGGAAGTGCAACGCCTGTTCGAAGTGGCGCGCACCATCGGATTACCGGCGCTTCAGACCTCAGCCAATGGCGAAGCTCGAGTCAGCCTCCGGGTCAGCGGCGGCTGGGCCGGATTTGCGGCCGCCGCGGTGACCGGGACGGCGCAATTGCATTCCGTCCGCGCCCGCGTACGCGGCTTGACCGAGCCGGTCGAAATTTCCTCCGCCAGCATTGACCTGACTTCCGATAACGCCGAAGTCCGGAAGCTGACTGCGTTCGTGGCCGGCAATACGTGGCGCGGCTCGCTGAATGTTCCCCGGCAGTGCGAGAAAGGTCAGGCTTGTCCGATCCGGTTCGAACTTCAGACCGACGAGTTTGCGACCGATGGACTGGGCAGCCTGGTGAATGAGGTTCCGGGAAACCGGCCGTGGTATCGCTTTCTTTCGTCCCCACAACCTAAACCCTATCTCGCCTCTTTGCACGCGGTCGGAAAGCTCACGGCAAATCGCGTGGTCATTCACAACCTGGTCGCGAACCGGGTTTCGGCCGAGGTCGAACTGGAACAGGGCCGCCTGCAGCTGTCGGACTTGCGTGGCGACCTCTTGGGGGGACGGCACATCGGCGACTGGAGGGTGGACTTCACGGTCAACCCTCCGGCCTATCACGGCACCGGCTCTCTCGAAAGAGTTGCTCTGGGGCAAATCGGGGAGGCCATGCATGACGACTGGATCACGGGCACGGCCAGCGTCGAATATCGGGCTGACACGCTGGGTTGGACCCGGGCGGAATTGCTGTCCCATGCGGATGCCGGATTTCAGGTGGAAGCTCGCGATGGTTCGCTGTCTCACCTCATCCTTGCGGGAGAGAGCACCCCGCTGCGGATCAACCGCTTCACTGGACGGTTGTGGCTGCGCGCAGGGAAGTTCGAAATCGAGCAAGGCAAACTTCAGACTCCGGGCGGCATCTATCAGTTGAGTGGCACAGCCTCTATGGGTCGAGTTCTGGATTTCAAACTGTCGCGCGACGGCGCCCGCGGCCTCAATATCACCGGCACCGTAAACCAGCCGCATGTGGCCGTCAGCAAGGCTCCCGAAACTCAGGCCGCGCTCAAACCATGAAGGCCTGCTGCGCCCTGCTGCTCGCGGTCACGGCTTGCTCTCTTCTGACCCTGCATTCTTCGGCTGGTGCGCGTTCCGCCTCAAATCCCCCACCGCTCGCCAGTTTCGAGCGCAAGCTGCAGCATGTAGAGAACAACGGGGCCCAGTCGCAGCCGGATCCATCGCCCACGGAATTCTCCGAGCAGGAGATAAATGCCTACTTCGCGTCGGGGAGCGTCAAACTGCCGGTGGGAGTGCAGTCCGTGGTTTTCCAGGAACAACCCGGGGTGGTCGTCGGAACTTCGCGGGTGGATTTCGATCAATTAAAGGCCGGCAAGAATTCCTATAATCCCTTGCTCTCCATTTTCAGCGGCCTGCATGACGTGGTCGTGGCGGCTCACGCCTACGGCGCCCGGAGCGAAGGGTTCGTGCATGTGGATTCCGTTTCCCTCGATGGGGTCGAGGTTCCGCAGTTCGTTTTAGAGCTGTTTGTGGAGAAATACCTCAAGCCCAGGTACCCCAATATCGGCATCGACTCGCGGTTTGCCTTGCCCGCCCGCGTGGACGCGGCCACGCTCGGATTGCATCGCGTGACGCTCACCCAGAAATAAGTTCCCCGGCGCGCTTCCAATTTCGACGATTCCTACGGAGCGTACCCTGTACCGCGCAGGACCTTTCCCGGCAGTGCGCCGGTTTGCTTGCCCTGATCGATCACCGCGAGGCCGTTCACCAGTACATACTCCATCCCTTGCGAGAGCTGGTTGGGATTCTCGAACGTAGCCAGGTCACGAACTGTCGCCGGATCGAAAACCACGACATCGGCCCACATCCCTTCTTTCAGCACGCCGCGGTCGGTCAAACCCATGCGTTGTGCCGGCAGCGCGGAGAATTTTCGGATGGCGTCTTCCAGCGCAAGTTTTTTCTCCTCCCGGACATATTTGCGCAAAACCCGAGGGAAAGTGCCGTAGGCGCGCGGGTGGGGATGTTCCTGGCCCAGGATTCCGTCGGGTGACGTGCCGGATGAATCGTTGTCCAAGGCGACCCACGGCTGCTGCAGAGCGAGAACGACATCCGGCTCCGACATGCCAAAGACGGCTACCTCGGTGGACGCATTGTCTTCGATGAGCAGATCGAACAGGGCGTCCAAAGGATCCTTGTTTTGGAGCTTCGCGATCTCCGACAACCGCTTGCCCTGCAGCGGAAGCAACTGGGGATTTTTCACCACGCCGATCAGGATGTCCTGAGGGCCGCTGATCTCCTGCCATTCATTGTCCCAGTCGTTGGAGGGAGTCATCATGTCTTTGCGGATGCGGGCGCGCATCGCCGGATCCTTGAGCCGTTCGATCAACCTGGCGTTGCCGCCGTCGTGGGCCCAGGCGGGGATGAATGCCGAGAAGTCGTTGAACCATGCGGTGTAGGCATAGGTGTCGGCGGTGACGTCGATGCCCTGGGCGCGGGCGGCGTTGATTTTCTCCACCACCTCCGGCATGCGTCCCCAGTTGGCTTTGCCTCCAACTTTGAGGTGCCAGATTTCGACCGGGATGTGACCTTCGCGCCCGATGCGGAGCGCTTCGTCGATCGCGGCCAGGACGGAATTACTTTCATTCCGCATGTGCGTGGCGTAGATGCCGCCGAACTTCGCAGCCTCGGAGGCCAGGGCAATCAGTTCTTCGGTTTTGGCATAGGGAGCGGGCGCGTACTGGAGCGAAGTGGAAATCCCCACGGTGCCTTCACGCATGGCCTGCCTGACCAGTCCACGCATCTGCTCCAGCTGGGCGGGTGTGGGCTGGGTGTCGCCGTCGCCCAGGACCATGCGCCGGACCTGGGTCGCGCCCACGTAGCTCGCCAGATTGATTCCCATGCCCTGCTTTTCCAGGCGGGCGAAGTACTGCTTAAAGCTGCGCCAGTCGGGCGTGATGTGATAGTGATCGTAGTCGGAACGATCGGCCTGGATGATGGCGTCGTTCAGCGGCGCAATCGATCCGCCTTCGCCCGTGATCTCGGTCGTGATGCCCTGGTAGATCTTTGAGGGCAGGCGCGGATCCACCAGGATGGTCAGCTCAGACTGGCCGAGCATGTCGATAAAGCCGGGGGCAACCACCAGGCCGTGGGCATCGAT
>DASQHA010000198.1:0-2912 GCA_035632335.1 Terriglobales bacterium | reverse complement strand
GCATTCAGCAATTGCCGCTTGTATTCGTGAATGCGCTTGACCTGAGAATCGAAGATCGTGTCCGGGTCCACGGATTGATTGGAGGTCGCCTTAAGCCAGTCGGCGAACTGGCATTTGGCTTCGCGCGTTGCCTTGCGGAATACTTGTCGAAAGCCGTTGTCTTCGGCTAACGGCTTGAGCTTCTTCAGTTGACTCAGATCTTTAATCCAGCTGTCGCCGATGGCTTCGGTAATCGCTCGAGCCAGAGGCGGATTCGCCAGAAGCAGCCAACGGCGCGGCGTTACACCGTTGGTCTTGTTGTTGAACCGCTCCGGAAACATCTCCGCCAAATCTTTGACAGTCGTGGCGCGCAACAGTTCGGAGTGGATCGCGGCGACACCGTTGGTGCTGTGCGAGCCGACGATGGCCAGGTGGGCCATGCGAATCTTGGGCTGCGATCCTTCTTCGACCAGACTCATGCGCACCACGCGTCCTTCGTCTTCCGGAAAACGCACCCGCACGTCAGTCAGGAAGCGCCGGTTGATCTCGAGAATGATTTCCAGTTGACGCGGCAGCAGATCTTCAAACCATTTACGCGGCCATTTTTCGAGTGCTTCGGGAAGCAAAGTATGGTTGGTAAATGCCAGAGTCTTTCGTGTGATGTCCCAGGCCTGGTCCCATCCCAGGTGCGCCTCGTCCAGCAGGATGCGCATGAGTTCGGGCACCGCGATCGTCGGGTGCGTGTCGTTCAACTGGATGGCCACTTTTTCGGGAAGCGCGTTCCAGTCTTCATTTTGGCGCCGAAAGCGCCGCACTAAGTCCGCCAGCGAGCAGGCCACCAGAAAATACTCCTGCACGAAGCGCAGCCCCTGCCCCATGCTGGTCGAGTCATCTGGGTAGAGCACCCGAGTGAGCGATTCAGCCTCGAGAGTCTCGGCAAGCGCACCTACGAAATCGCCGTGGCTGAAAGCTTGAAAGTCAAAGTAGTCGGGTGCTACGGCGGCCCACAACCGAAGCGAGTTGATCGTTTTGCCTCCGTAGCCAACCACAGGGCGGTCATAAGGGATTCCAGTCAGGCGGGATGGGCGCCCTGGAATCACCTGCAAGGCGCCACTCCGCAGCTCGAACGAACTATTGAGATTCACTTCCACGGTCTCATACGGGCGGGCCACTTCCCATGGATCTGGGCGGCGGAGCCAATTGTCCGGCTGTTCCTGCTGCCAGCCGTCCGAGATAGATTGCTTGAACATGCCGTACTCGTAGCGCAGGCCATAGCCCATGGCTGGAAGCGCCATGGTGGCCATGGAGTCCAGGAAACAGGCTGCCAAGCGGCCCAACCCGCCATTGCCTAGGCCGGCATCGGGCTCCTGCTCGAGCAGGCTGACCCAGCTGGCCCAATCGATGTTCCTTTCCCTATTCGCGCGCTTGACCACAGGGTCGAGCAAGAGATTGGTCACATTGTTGGCCAGCGAGCGGCCAATCAGGAATTCCATCGACAGGTAGTAGATGCGCTTTGGATTCTCTTGCTCGTAAGTTTCTCCTGTGCGTAGCCATCTCTGCGAGAGAACATCTCTCACTGAGCGGGCGATTGCCTCAAAACGTTCACGCGGTCCGGCACGGGCCACATTCACCACGTCGTCGAAGATCAGGTGGCGCTCGTAGAGCGCGGTGTCCGCTCCGGTGAACCGAATCGGGCCGCATCCGTACTGCTGGAGCAGTTTCGGGTCGATATCCGAAGCCGGTTGTGCCGGAACGGCGGCCGCAGGGTTGGAACCGATTCCACCTCCACTTTTTGCTCTCATCCCAACTTCCTTTCTGCGTCTGAAATTCGTCCTTCGGGCCTCCTGATTCGATAAACGGCGAGGCTCTTGCTCCGTCTCCGGCTAGAACGGCCACTTCCATTCGGCGATGTCTGGTCGATCTACGCCAAACTCGAAGGCGTAGTTTTTGCACGCGATCTGTTCGTTAAGCAGTTCTTCGCGAACGCTTGATCCCGTGACCCGGAACCGCTCCATCCGGTCGATGGCATCTACCGCCAGACTGAATCGGTCGGTCTGATTCTCAATGGCGAGCTCAAAAGGCGTATTGATGTTGCCCTTCTCCTTATAGCCGCGAACGTGAACGTTGTGCTGGCAGGGCCGGCGATAGATCAACCGGTGGATCAGCCATGGGTAGGAATGGAAGTTGAAAATGACCGGTTTGTCGGGCGTGAACAGGGCCTCGAACTCGCGATCTGTCAAGCCGTGCGGGTGTTCGGTATGAGGAACGAGTTTGAACAGGTCAACCACGTTTACAAAGCGCACCCTCACGCCGGGCAGGCGCTGGCGCAGCAGAGCAGCCGCGGCCAGCGATTCCATGGTCGGCAAATCACCGCAGCTCCCCATGACTACGTCCGGCTCCGCGCCTTGATCATTGCTGGCCCAGTTCCAGATCCCTGCACCCTTGGTGCAATGCGCGATTGCCGGATCCATGTCCAGGTACTGCGGGTGCACCTGTTTATCGGCAACGATGACGTTGACATAGTTGATGCTTCTCAGGCAGTGGTCTGCCACAGAGAGCAGGCAGTTAGCGTCGGGCGGCAGATAAATCCGAACCACATTCGGACTTTTGTTTGCGACAACATCCAGAAAACCTGGATCCTGGTGTGAAAAACCGTTGTGGTCCTGGCGCCAGACAAGCGCGGTGATCAGCAGGTTGAGCGAAGACACCTTCACGCGCCAAGCAACTTCGTGGCACTTCTCCAGCCATTTGGCGTGTTGATTAAACATGGAATCCACCACATGAATAAACGGCTCATAGCTGTTGATGAAGCCGTGCCTTCCACTCAGAAGGTAACCCTCGAGCCATCCCTCCACGGTGTGTTCGCTGAGCATTTCCATGACCCGGCCCTTGGCATTCAGCTCGCCGCCGTCGGCATCCTCCGGAAAGTATTC
>DASQHA010000197.1:0-4034 GCA_035632335.1 Terriglobales bacterium | reverse complement strand
AAACTGTTCTTTCGGCTCGTCCAGCAGGCAGTCGCAGTGGAACCAAACACTTACCGGTCGATCGTCAGGACTGCTCAGGCCGGCTGGTCCTGAAACCACAACGTATGGGGGCTACCTGAGTCAAGTGGATACCCCCATCTCAGAACAATTTCAACTTCAAGGCGGAGAAAGGCCTGGCGGGCCAGGATATCCGCCATCGCCTCAGTTTGAGCTACGTTTACGAGTTGCCGGTTGGAAAGGGAAAGCAGTTTCTGAACAAAGGCGGCGTAGGCAACATAGTGCTCGGCGGTTGGCAGGTCAATGGCATTACCACTTTCCAGGCGGGCAGCCCGTTTACGGTGACGCAGGTGCTGAACGGCGCCAACGTCGACTCAGGCCAATTCCGACCCGACCTCATTGGAAATCCCAATGACTTATCGCACAGCCGGCACAGAGGCCAGCAGGTCGCCCAGTTTTTTGACACCTCGGCGTTCCGCGTGAACCAGCCTCCGGATCCGGTCAACGGGCCTTTCCGATTTGGCACGGAGGGCCGGCACGTTGTGATCGGGCCCGGCATCAACGATTTCGATTTCGCGGCCTACAAGGTTTTCCCGTTCAAGGAAACCAGGCAATTACAGTTCCGGGCGGAGTTTTTTAATATCTTCAACCACCCTATCTTCGCCAATCCCGGCGCAACCTTGGGGACCTTGCAGTTTGGCCGGCTCAGCGCGACGACGGTAGATCCGCGGGACATTCAGTTCGCTCTGAAGCTGTATTTTTAAGCCTGAGATGGTATTGCTGTTTCTACTGGTTTCTCTGGTTGTCCTGTCCGCCCAACCAAAAGACGCCCCAGTGGAGGTCCAAATGCGGGCGGCGGCTGAGGCCAATAGCAAGCAAGATCTGAAAACCGCCGCCCAAGAGTACGAAGACGTAATCGCGTTAGATCCGCGGAATGCGGAAGCCCACGCGCGCTTGGGGATGGTTTACCAGAATGCCGGCGACCTGTCCAAGGCGGTGGGCTCGCTGGAGCGGGCGCTTCAATTGGACCCGACTCTCCCCCGGGTCGGCGTGCTGCTGGCGTTTTCCTACTTGGGTATGGGCAAGCCGCGGGAGGCAATTCCCTACCTCGAGAAAGCCTTTGCTATCGAAGAGGAGCCCGCGATGCGCTCGCTGGTGGGGCAGCGCCTGGTGGAGTCGTATTTCGCTGTCGGCGAAGAGGAGAAGGGTCTGGAGGCAGTTCAAAGGTTACGCAAACTGGCGCCGGATGATCCGGACGTGCTCTATACGGCATCAAAGGCTTATGCTAACCTTTGGAACAGCGCAGTACAACGGATGCTGGCCAAGGCGGGGAATTCCTATCGGGTCCACGAGGTTTTTGCCGAGGCGTTGGAGGCGCAGGAAAAGTACTCCGATGCCGCCAAGGAATACCGGCAGATCATTCAGATGGATCCACAATTGCCTGGAATCCATTACCGCCTCGGCCGCATGATCCTGCGGAGCGCGCCTTCGATGGAGGCAGATCACATGGCGCTGGTTGAGTTCCAGAAAGAGCTGGAGATCAACCCGCTCGACGCACAAGCCCACACCGAGATTGCTGAGATATGTCTGCGAGGGCAGCAGTTCGGCGAGGCCATCCGGCACTTCTCGCGTGCCAGCGAGTTGCAGCCCGCTTACGCACCGGCGCGACTTGGGATGGGAAAACTTTTGTTGGCGCAAAAGCAAACTCAGAAAGGTCTCGAACAGCTAGAAATAGCCATGAAATTGGCCCCTGACGATGAAGCCATCCATTACAATCTCATGATCGCCTATCGCAGCGTGGGAAGAACCGCGGATGCGAAGCGCGAGTTCGATACCTTCCAGAAACTCAAAGCAGAGAGGCAGCAGAGCCGCTCGTCCATTCTGAACCAGCTCAAAGGCGCTCCCACCCAGCCTCCGGGCATGCAGCCGTCGAGCAAAGAACAGTGACCGCACCGGTACCTGGAAAGGTCGCAGTGGTGGCGTTGGGCTTGATTCTATCGGCATCTCCCGCGG
Source organism: Terriglobales bacterium (assembly GCA_035632335.1). Classification (GTDB taxonomy): domain Bacteria; phylum Acidobacteriota; class Terriglobia; order Terriglobales; family Acidobacteriaceae; genus JAIQFF01. The sequence goes on along the minus strand of DASQHA010000197.1, from coordinate 2,024 downwards.
ATGTAGGTTTTGTGGACGTCGCGCCGCAAGCCGGCTTTACCGCTAAGACCACCTTCGGTGGCGAGCGGACAAAGAAATACATTATCGAGACGACGGGCGGAGGTGTTGCGTTCTTTGACTACGACAACGACGGATGGCCGGATATTTTCCTGGTGAACGGGTCCCGTCTGGAAGGATTCGGGAGCGGCCCGCAGCCTACGAATCATCTTTATCACAACAACCGAGACGGAACGTTTCGGGATGTCACCAAGCAAGCGGGCCTGGAAAAGTCGGGCTGGGGTCAGGGAGTGTGCGCGGGAGACTATGACAACGATGGCTACACCGACCTCTTCGTCACGTACTGGGGACACAATGTCTTGTACCACAACAATGGAGACGGCACCTTCACCGACGTAACCGCGCAAGCCAGGCTTCTCGGCGTTCGATCGCGCTGGGGCAGCGGCTGCGCCTTTCTGGATTTTGACCGCGACGGCCACCTGGATCTGTTCGTCGCCAACTATGTCGACTTCGACACGAAAACCGCTCCCGAACCGGGGACCAACGCCCGCTGCCAGTATCGCGGCATCGCTGTGAATTGCGGGCCGCGCGGGCTTCCGGGCGAGTCGAACCTTCTTTATCACAGCAACGGCGATGGCACCTTTACCGACGTCTCGGAGCGGGCCGGGATCAGCAAGATTCGTGGCAATTACGGATTGGGTGTTCTCACCAGTGATTTTGATAATGACGGCTGGCCTGACATCTACGTGGCCAACGATACCAATGCCAGCCTGCTGTTTCATAACAATCATGACGGCACGTTCCAAGAGATGGGAGTCTTTGCCGGGTGTGCCTATGATGCCGACGGTAAGGAAAACTCCGGCATGGGCGTTGCAGCGGGCGACTATGACCAAGACGGGTGGCTGGATATTCTGAAGACCAATTTTCCCGACGAAGCTCCTTCTCTCTATCACAACACGCGCGACGGGCTGTTCACAGAGGCTGCCCGCGCAGCCGGCATCAGCCGGAACCAACGGTGGCTGGGCTGGGGCTGCGGGTTCCTGGATTTCGATAACGACGGTTGGCCTGATATTTTTCTCGTCAACGGTCACGTCTATCCGGAAGTTGATCGCGCCAATCTTGGCCTGAGCTTCAAGCAGCCGAAAGTCCTCTATCGGAATCTGGGAGGTGGACGATTTGAGGACGTTTCCGGGAAAGCTGGCGCTGCCATCACTACGCCGTCAGCCGGCCGAGGCTGCGCCTTTGGCGATTTTAACAACGACGGTCGGATTGATATCCTCATCAATAACATGAACGATGCGCCCACGCTGCTCCGCAACACTTCACGCAACGGCAATCACTGGATCCAAATTCTGGCTTCAGGGACCAAATCCAACCGCAGCGGCATCGGTGCGCGAATCTATTGCGTGACCGGAAGCCGCCGGCAGCTCGAAGAGGTGCGAAGCGGCGGGAGCTATCTTTCGCAGAGCGACCTCCGGGTGCATTTCGGCCTCGGCGAGGCGGCGATGGTGGACCTCTTAGAGATTCACTGGCCCAGCGGTATCGTCGACAAGCTCGAGAAAGTGCGAGCCGATCAAATGATTCAGATCAAAGAGGGGCTTGGTATCGTTCGTGATTCTAAAGCGGGCAGATGAGGACGCAGATGGTCACGGCCACTACCGGGATTGCGGGGGCGCTTCTACCCGCACCACCACCGTCTCACCCGAGAAATCGTTGCGAACGTCGAGCATACTCCGGCCAGCGATGAACACCGTGTCTCTCTCCCCGGCATTGTACCGGGCAGCATTCGATTTGACAGAGATGGCGCCCTTCCACACAAATAGCATCTGTTCTCAGTCATCGTTCACCGTCGTTGAAAAACTTCTCACCCGGTTGCAATCTCTAGCGGACCGTCGCAGTGAGTTGATTAGCATGGCCTGATGCGCCTTGTGACCTCGGAATATTTCCATCGAAACGGCTTGGCGGTTTGGCAGTAAGCCTTTACGTATCGCATCAGCTTGCGCGCCAGATCTCGAACGGAGGTGAAA
>DASQHA010000196.1:0-14001 GCA_035632335.1 Terriglobales bacterium | reverse complement strand
CGCAAACGCTTGCGGAGAGCCTACACACCAAACTGCCGCAAAGCAATTGGTGTAAACCCGTGAAAGTTCGGGAGCGTGAATGCCCTCTTTAACAATACTTGCAACCCCACACGCGCCCATCAGACCGCGTTAGCGCACACTCCATGGTGCAGATATTCGGCGGCCTTTTCCGCGCCTGCCGGGGAAGCCGGCTGCAGTGGAGAAGTGTTGCATCTCAGCGGCAAGTATTTTCCCGCCGCACCAGCAGGAGTCTCCGGCTCATTCGCAGCAACCGGCGTACGCCGCGAAAAGGTCAGGCCGCAAGCCATTTTGATCTTCTAATCGAATCAGCTACTTCCGGGAACCGGGCTCGAACGACATGGCTGCCGGACGGCGCGATCCGCCCGCAGTCACTCAAAAAAGGGGCCAACAGTCTTTACAACTTCTCACTCCTCGTTTTTCCACAACCCCCGGCAGACCTCCAGGAGACGAGCGGCTTTGCCGGTAGAAGCCAATTGAGTAGTTTATTCTCTGTTCATAAAAGGGTTTATGTCATACATTACGTAATCGCTGAAATCCCGCACTGGACAAGGGAAAAGCGGGATTGCGACATTCAACAAATTGATTTGACTTCGGTGAGGATGATGTACAAAATGTGCCAACCACTCTAGCAGAGGGCCAGCCGGCCTTTCCCCCCCGCTGGATAAGCATGAGTTTGCCAGATCGCTTTGGGGAGTTATTGTGTGAACGTAGCAACCTCTCAACGAATAACTGTGCTTGTGGCAGACGCCAACCTGATGGCGTGTCGCTTACTCGCGGGCCTGCTTGAACGGCAGCGCGATTTTGAAGTGGCGGCCTGCACTTCCGACCAGGAATCCCTGCTGCGTTCGGCGCGGCAAGCACCGGTCGACGTGGCTCTCATTGCCGCGGAGTGGGGCGATGGCCGCCTGGCGGGATTGACCATGGCGCAAAGAATGCGCGAAGCCAATCCCGATTGCGCCATCGTGCTGTTGCTGGATGAAACCAGCCCCCAGCTTATCGTCGAAGCGATGCGCTCGGGCGCCCGGGGAGTTTTTTTCCGTTCAGAGTTTGAATCGGCGGCGCTGTGCAAGTGTGTCCGCCGGGTGTACGAGGGCCAGATCTGGCTCAAGAGCAAAGACGTGAAACATCTGGTGGACGCCCTGGGCCAGCCCCGTTGCTTGCAGGTGCTGGATGCGGGAGGCGTGAACCTGCTCACCAATCGCGAACAGGACGTGATGCGCCTGGTCGCCGAAGGTCTGGGAAATCGCGAAATCGCGCAACAACTGAACCTCAGCCAGCACACGGTCAAGAACTATCTGTTTCACATCTTCGACAAGCTGGGAGTTTCGAACCGGGTTGAGCTTGTGCTGTACGCTACGACCATCGCGAAGAAGTTAGAGGCGCTATCTCCCACCAAGGCCGATGCCGTCGCCGTCGGCTCAGGACATCGCAGCAAAATAGCTTAGCCCGCGGCGATGATCGCCGATCGGCGGCATCCGGGGGCGGCACAGAGAGTGCTGCCGTCATCGTCATTTTCTATTTGGAGTCATCCGGAAGAGGCGGGACTTAAACGCCGTCGCGACCGGGAGTGGGTCGTCCGATGCTCACTGCCGCCGCGCGAACATCCCTTGATACACCGCTTCCACCTTGCGGGCTTTATGCTCGATGGTGAAGTGGTCACGAACTCTTTCCCGGCCGCGAGCCCCCATGTCGGCGGCCAGCGCGGGATCGGCAAGCATTCGTCTGATCGCATCCGCCATGGCTTGAACATCTCCCATGGGCACCAGAATTCCGGTCTTGCCGTCTTCGACAATTTCGGGGACACCGCCGCCGTCAGTCGCGATGACGGGCTTTCCCGCAGCCATGCCCTCGATGATCACCTGGCCGAACGGTTCTCCGGTGGTGGACGCGTGCACGATCAGGTCCATGTCGGCGATCATGTTCTGGACGTCCTTGCGGAAGCCGGTAAACGTAACCAGATTCGATATGCCAAGATCTTCCGTCAGCGAGCGCACCTTCCGGTCATATTCTGCCTCGCCAAACAAAGCCGATCCCACAATGAAAAAGCGGGCCTCGGGAAAGTTCTGGCATACCCGGGCCGCAGCCTGCAGAAAAATGTGCTGGCCCTTCCAGGGCGAGATCCTGCCGATGAGGCCGATGCGAACCTGGCCGTTGCGGGCCGCGGTCCGGCTGGCTGGAAATGGCCAGGGCGTCCCATCATGCACCACGGCGCTCCGCTTTTTCCCGCGCTCACCGGAATCGGGGCCGGAATTGCCCGACGGCGCGTTGGGGTACAAAGACCGCAGGGTCGCCGCGGAATTGGTGATCACGAACTGAGGGACCCAGCGCGACAGCAAGCGGAACATCCGCACCACGGAACGGGGAAGATAGTCTTCGTCAATGCGATCGCGGACGTGCCATATGACCGGACGCCGTGCCAGCCGCCCCGCGATTCCGCCGATCACATCCGCCTTCAGCGAATTGGTGTGGACCACGTCCACGTTGCTGCGGCGAATAAATCGGGCCAGCCTCCAGATATACGCCACGCCTCCGAGCGTCGCTCGAAGACGAAACAGTGAACCGCTGCCCAGGGAATCTTTATTCGCGCCCGCAACCGCCACCGGCAGAGGCAAGACATGGGTATCGGCGAAGGGAGTCATCTGTTCTACGATTGGGCCGAAGCCGCCGAAGACGACGACCGGCGTTACCTTGCGCGTATCCAGGCTGCGCACCAGATTCAACATCGCAATTTCGGCTCCGCTCTGGGCCGCGGTATGGTCGAAAAACAGGACGCGAACCGGGGAAGACGAAATCTCCTCCGCCCGATGCACAACTTCCAGAGCAGCCACGGGCTGTTGGCCGGGAAGTCGTACCGCCGCTCTTCTGGCAACCTGACTTTGAGTGGGCATGATCCTGAATTGCTCCCCAACAAGGCGAAGAAGTTGGTCTCGCTCTTTGGCGCCTAATCATGCCTTCCGACAAACATATCGTCAAGAGAGAGATAACTACTCCTAACCGCCTTCTCTGCTGATTCTCTGCGGGCAAGCGCGAGACGCTCACATTCTTCTCTGGCGACCGCGGGCGGCAGCGGAGTTTGGCCGGCCTGATTTTCACTCCTTCTCGCTTACAAAAGTAAGGCTCACTTTCTATCTCTTGTGCGTGGCCCGGATGGTGCGTACTTTTCACACTTCGGTCGTAGTGTGGACCATCAATGTCAACGGACGTGGCTATGCCGATTGCGAGTGCACAAAAAGCAAGCCTGAGGAGAGCCAAGCGCTATCCCATGAACGCCGCTGTCACTTTCTGCTGGGACCCAGGAGACGGGGCCTTGCAAGAGGGCCGAGGCACAACCGTCGACATTAGCAGCTGCGGCGTCTTCGTCATCAGCGACGTGCTGCCGCGCGCCGGCGGCCGGTTGGAGCTCGAAATCGATTTGCGGCCAACCGGTCGAGACTCCAGGCTGGTGCGCTTTCACGGCGAAGGCAAAGTTGTGCGCACCATCAACCAGGGTTCGGAATCGGGTTTTGCCGCTGAGGTCCTGTTTCAGACCGAAGGCCTTGACAGTCCGGTTTTCGAATACGGGGGCGCAATTCAGTAGTTTTTTGGAGAAGGAGTCGATCTATGCTCCGCAAGCTTTACGTTCTCACCTTATCGGCGTTAGCCATGATGGCGTGCCTGCCCTCTCAGGCTCAGAACCCCGCGGGAGATCCTCCCTCAAGCACCGCAAAAGCCGACTCGGCTGAACGCCCTGAGTTCCATGAGAGAAATCCCCGGTATGTCTTGCGGACCAGCGACAGCTTTGACATCACCTTCACTTTCTCTCCCGAGTTTAACCAGACCGTGGTGGTTGAGCCCGATGGCTTTGTGACTTTTCGCGGCGCCGGCAGCGCGCACGTTGCCGGTCTGACCCTGCCTGAGCTCACGGAGACGATCAAAAAAGCGTACGCCGGCATTCTCCACGATCCGCTGGTGACCGTGTCCCTCAGGGACTTCGAAAAACCTTACTTCATCGCAGCCGGCCAGGTCGCGAAGCCGGGTAAATACGACCTTCGCGGTGATCTCTCCCTGACGGAGGCGGTCAATATTGCCGGCGGATTCACCGAGTCTTCCAAACATTCCCAGGTCTTGTTGTTTCGGCATGTGGGGAACAACAAGGTGCAGGCGCAGATCTTCGACGTCAAGAAGATGCTGGCCTCGCGCGATTTAGCGGAAGATCCGCGACTGATGCCGGGCGACATGCTGTTTGTCCCGCAGAACGCGATCTCCAAGATTCGCAAGTACCTGCCCACCAGCAGCATGGGCCTTTATGCCAATCCACTCACGCCGTAAGAGGTAAGAGGTAACTGATATGAGATTTGACACCAGTCTGGACCGGCCACTGATAGCGCCGACACCGCGCGACCTGTTCGCCGTCATCTTTCGGCAGCAGCGGGTCGTTCTCGTCTCGTTCATCGTGGTCCTGCTGGGAATGAGTCTTTCATGGTTGCTCACGCCGCGATATCGGGCGCACATGAAGATCCTCGTCCGCCGCGAACGCCTGGATCCCGTCGTGTCGTCCGAGGCCAACGTCACCCAAAACAAGCCGGAGGAGATGAGCGAAGAAGAGCTGAATTCTGAGGTCGAGCTGCTGAACAGCCAGGAGCTGCTGCGAAAAGTGGTCCTGGCCACAGGGCTGCTCAACACGCAACCCACCGCTGCCGGATCCAGCGCCGCTCCCAACGAAGTGGATATCGCGAGAGCCACAGAGCGTTTGCGTTCCCGGCTCAGCGTCGAGCCTTTACACAAGACCAATATTATCTCGGTCGCGTTTGACGCGTCCGACCCCGAATTAGCGGCGCGAGTGCTGAAGAGCCTGGCCGGCCTCTACGTGGAGAAGCATCTCGAGGTCCATCGCCCAACCGGCGAATTCAAGTTCTTCGATCAGCAGACGGAGCGCTATCGCGCCGGCCTCATGGACGCAGAAACCCGCCTGGAATCGTTCGCCAAGCAACGCGGAATCGTGGCCCCGGACCAGGAGCGTGATCTGGCGGTTGAGAAGATGTCCGAGTTCAAGGCGAATTATGAGCAGACCCAGGCGCAGATTGCCGAAACCGAGCAGCGCATTCGAATGCTTCAGGCGCAGGATTCCTCGCTGCCGCCGCGCCAGCTTTCGCAGGTTCGGACCTCCGATAACCCCCAGCTGATGCAGCAGCTGAAATCCACGCTCCTGACCCTCGACCTCAAGCGCACGGAACTTATGAGCAAGTACGATCCCTCCTACCGCCCGGTGCAGGAGGTCGACAAGCAGATCGCGGACACACAGGCCGCGATCGCGAAAGAGGAAAGTACTCCGATCCGGGAGGAGACCAGCTCGGAGAATCCAGCCCACGAGTGGGTGGCCGTGGAACTGGCGAAGGCGCAAACCGAACTGGTGGGCCTGAAGGCCAAGGCCGCCGCCAACGACGCCTCGTTGAGCCAGTATCGCGCCAGCGCCGGCAGGCTCCGCGACGCTTCGATTGCCCAGCAGGATTTGCTGCGCGCGAAAAAAACCCAGGAAGACAATTACCTGCTCTATCTCCACAAGTCGGAGCAAGCCCGCATCAGTGATGCGCTCGACCAGCGCGGCTTTCTCAACGTCGCCATTGCAGAACAGCCGACCGTGCCCGCTCTTCCCGCGCGTTCCTCGCTGCTTTACGGCCTGCTCAGCCTTTTCCTGGCGGGTGCGGGGAGCCTGGGTCTGGCGATGGTTACAGACTTCTTCAGTAGGTCCTTCCGGACGCCCGATGAAGTGATGGCTTACCTGGGTGCTCCGGTTTTGGCGGCGATTCCCAGGAACTCGCTATTAAGGAGCTGAGCATGAGCAAGAACGTCGAAGCGTTGTACAGAATGCGCGCCCTGGTGGCCGAAACTCCGGCTCCGGTCGAGGTCCCGGTCGAAGCCGCAGTGCCAATTCCAGTTCCGCTTTCTGTCCCCACGCTTCTGGATAACAATCGTTTTCAGATATCGGGACCCAAGTTCAGCAGCCCCCCGCACTCGGAGATTCTGAAACTGGTTCACGTGCTTTTCCTCTCCTCCGCGAACGCTCCGCATCACGTGATGTTCTGCGGCGTCGATACCGAGGAAGGCAGCGGTCTGGTCTGTGCTTCCGCCGCCCGGGCGCTGGCCAGCGAGGTTTCGAGCCGGGTCTGCCTGGTGGATGCCAAGGGCCTGGGACCCTCGCTGCAGCGTTCGTTGCACCCGGATGAATCCGCCCCCGCGTCTTCCACTTCCCTGGTGCAGCACAATTCAGTGGCCCGGCAGATCGACCGGAACCTGTGGCTGGTTTCGGCTAAGCAACTGAGCTCGGTCGGAGTCTCGAATGGCGGCGCGGAGCAGATGTGTTCCCGCCTTCTGGATTTGAGGAAGGAATTTGGATATTTGCTGGTCGACGCCCCGCCTCTCGGCGTTGACATTATTGCCTCGGTGCTGGGCCAGGTCACGGATGGAGTCGTGCTGGTCCTGGAAGCCCATACTACCCGCCGGGCAACCGCACGGAGAGCGAAGGAGACCCTGGAGGCAGCCAACGTTCCGTTGCTGGGAACGGTGCTGAACAATCGAACCTTTCCGATCCCGGAGAAACTTTACCGCAGGCTATAAAACGAATGAGCCCCGATCGTATCCGCATCAGTGACCAGAATTCGAACGCCGGAGCCGGGATTGTGACCCAGGCGAACGGAGTGTTGCCGTGACCTTGTAGAAACGTTCAATGATTATGGAGCAAATGTCCCCCCACATATTGCTCTGCTGTGACCGTCGATGGAACCCGTAAATTCACAGATCCACCGGTTTCGGTGGGAGATCGCGGCCCGTCAGGCTCGCGGTTTCTGGGAAATCCGTTGACCGTGGCGGGGATGACTTTACGCCCGCGAGGAGTACCCGGAAATTTATGCCGACAGGCGTGAGCGCGCAACTTCAACCGGCGGTTTCGGCGGCAGCGGTGCGGCCGAAAGTGCTTCAGGTTCTCGAGGCCACGGGCGCCGGCACGGCCTGCTATGTCTCGGACCTGCTGCTGAATATCGATACTGCGGCTTTCGATCTTTCCTTTGCGTATTCGCCGGTCCGCTCCGATCCGCGCTTTCTAAAGGACCTTCAGCACATCGCAACCCGCGGAGTCCGGCTGTACGAGATACCGATGCAGCGGAACATCCGTCCCATCCAGGACGCGAAGGCGCTGCGTGACCTCTATCGTCTGATTAAGAAGCAGGAATTCGATATCGTTCATGGCCACAGCTCGAAGGCGGGCTTCCTGGCGCGCTTAGCGGCCAAGCTGGCTGATCCTGGAATCGTCACCGTTTATTCTCCGCATGCGATATCGATCCCGGCTCACCCGAAGTATTGGTACCTGGAGCGTTTCGCCGGGCTGCTGACCAATGCCGTCCTCGGAGTGAGCCGGTCAGAACGCGACGAACTGGAAACTTATCAGCTGGTGCCGCGCTCCAAACTTCGCTACGCGACCGCGGGCATCGATGTCGAAGCCTATGTCGGTTCGTTCGGCGGCTGCGATCTTCGGCGGCAGATCGGCGTACCGGACGGTGGCATCCTCATCGGTTCGGCGGGACGCGTCACTTCCCAGAAGGATCCAGCCACCTTTCTCAACGCAGCCGCCAAAACGCTGGAGAGCGGTGTGAACGCGCACTTTGCCTGGGCCGGTTCCGGCGACCTGCAGTCCGCGTCGCAAAGCATGGCCAGAAATCTGGGAATCGAAAAGAAGGTGACCTTTCTGGGATATTGCCCGGACCTGCGGCCTTTCCTTGATGCCCTCGACATTTTCGCTCTTACATCGCGCTACGAGTCTTTCGGGTACGTGACCTGCGAGGCCATGGCGATGGGCAAGCCCGTGGTGGCCACCAATGTCGCGGGCAGTAACGAACTGGTACAGCACGGCGTGACTGGCTACCTGGCGGATGTCGCCGACGCCCAGGGCCTGGCAGCGGCATTCATGGGCCTGGCTGCCGACGGCAAATTGCGCCACCGCATGGGCGAAGCCGGACGCGCGCGCGCCTGGAAGCATTACGACCTCCGGAGAATGATCCGCGACGTGGAAGAAGTTTATCGGGAACTGCTCCGTGCCGGTCGTGAAACCGGCGGCGACCGAAGTACCGTGGGCATCGCTGCCCTGGAAGCAGATGGTTCATGAGAAGTCGATTGGGCAATCCGAGGCGGCTGGCGCGGGCTGATGGCTCGTTTGCATTTGCCATGGCGCTGGCCTCCGTGGTCTACGGCAACAGCGCCCGCATACCGGTCGGAGAATTGCGCCACTTCCTGGAAATGCGCATCACCGTCCTGAATGCGGCCTTTGCCGGCCTTTTCATATTGCTGTGGGCCTATTGCTTCGAGGCCTTGGGCCTGTATCGCTCGGAACACCGCGGCATCCTCAGCGAGCTGGCGCGGATCGCCGTCGGATGCTCTTTCATGACCACCATCCTGCTTTTCTACCTGATCAGCGCTCGCACCACCGGCCCCACCGTCCGGATTACTCTGCTCTTTTTCTCGTGCTCCATCATTTATGAAGGCGTACGTGTTTTTGGCAGCCGGTGGGTGGCGGCGCACGACCCTCAGCTGGTAGTGATTCTCGGAAGCGGAAGGCGCGCAGCCAAGGCGTGGCAGGAGATCCGCACCCGCCATCAGGGAACGGTAAAGGTCGTGGGCTTCGTCGACAATCGGCCAACCCGCGAGATGGCGCCCGGGGTCGCGGACCACTATCTGGGCACGCTGAACGACCTCAACGACTTGCTGCTCCGGAACGTGGTTGACGAACTTCTGGTCGCGGTGCCGATGAAGTCCTGCTATGACATGGCCCAGCGTGCCATTGAAATTGCCGAACGGGTGGGCGTACGGGTGGTGCACATGCAGGACATGTACGTCACGACCCTGAAACAGAACTCCTCCAGCAGCGCGGAACTTTTCAGCGAGCTGGTGCCCATTCATGAACACTACGTGGCGGCGCAAGTCGTAAAGCGGCTGGTGGATATCGTGGGCTCGCTGGCCGGCCTCTGCCTGCTCTCTCCGGTCTTCCTGGCGGTTGCGCTGGCGGTGAAAACCACCAGCAAGGGACCGGTGTTCTTCGCTCAGCCCCGCTTCGGTCACCGGCGCCGTCTTTTCCGGATGTACAAATTCAGGAGCATGGTGAGCAACGCGCCGGAACTGATGGCGCAACTCGAAGCGCAAAATGAGGCCAGCGGCCCCATCTTCAAGATCCGCCACGATCCCCGCATCACCCCGCTGGGGCGATTTCTCCGCGCCTCCTCGATCGATGAGCTGCCACAGCTGTGGAATGTCCTGATTGGCAATATGTCGCTGGTCGGGCCCCGCCCCATGAGCGTGCGGGACGTCTCGCGCTTCAGCGAAGCCATGCTGATGCGCCGGTTTACGGTCAAACCCGGCATCACCGGGCTATGGCAGGTGAGCGGACGGAGCACGCTGGCTTTCGAAAAGTGGATCCAGATGGATTTCGACTACATCGACCGCTGGTCGCTTACCCTGGACTTTCAGATCCTGGCAAGAACCGTCCGCGCCGTGGTCAAAGGCACCGGTGCGGTCTGAACATCCGAGGATGCTCTGAGAAAGCGCTATTGTGATTGACCGCCTGAACCAGCTTCGCAGACGCGCCGGAAAGTTGCGCCAGGATCCGGTAGCCAAGAATTCCGCCGCGCTCTACGGCGTGCAATTCTGCCGAAAATTGTTCCCGCTATTCACCGTGCCCTACCTGACCCGGATGCTGAATCCCGCCGGGTGGGGCACGGTCGCCTTCGTTTTGTCCATGGCGGAGATCGTGGCGCTGATCATTGAGTTTGGCTTCAACCTTTCCGCCACCCGCGAAATCTCCCGCCAGCGGCATCATCCCGAGGATTGCCGCGATGTCATGGGCGGCGTGCTGGGCGCGCAGGCTCTGCTGGCGATGGTCGGTATCGGCCTGGCCGCCATCGTGACGCCTCACATCACGCTGCTGCGAAACCAGCCAAAAATGGTAATCGCAGGGCTCATCTATGCCGTCGCCCAGGGCTGCACGCCGCTGTGGTTCTTCCAGGGGCTGGAGCGGTTGCGGCTGGCCGCCGGCCTGGAAATCGGCGCCAAGTTCGCCGCGCTGTGCGGGGTGTTCCTGCTGGTAAGGTCGCCGCAGGACGGCTGGAAAGTCGTAGTGCTTCAGGCCATGGCGGCAGGGGTCTCGACCACTGCCGGAATTGGTCTGGCGGTCCGTTCCTTTGGCTTCCGCTTCCCGAACTACCAGCTGGTGAAAGACGCGTTGCAACGGGGCTGGCCCATGTTCGTGTTCCGCAGCGCCGAGAGCCTGTATGGAATCGGCAATGTATTCCTTCTGGGACTGTTTGCGCCCGCTGCCGTAGTCGGATATTTCGCCACCGCCGAGAAAATTACTAAGGCCATGTTTGGCCTGCTCAATCCCATTCGCGATTCGCTCTATCCCCGTTTGAGCTATCTGGCCGCTTCGTCGGAGCAGGCCGCGGCCAGGTTAGCTCGCCCCGCGATTGCACTGATGGTTTCTGCCGGCCTTTTCCTGACGACGGTCCTGTTTGCCATGGCGCCGTGGTTCATCAAGATCCTGGCGGGACCGGACTTCGCTCCGGCGGTTCCCGTACTGCGCCTGTATTCGATCCTGCCGCTGGTGCTTTCGATCACCTACTCGGTTGGCCTGCAATGGCTGATTCCCCTCGGCCGCGACGCCGCTGTGAACCGCATCATCGTGGGAGGAGGGCTGCTGAACCTGGCCCTGTCCTGCCTGTTTGCCCCCCGTCTCGGCGCCATGGGCATGGCGACCTCGGTGCTGCTCTCGGAGCTGTACGTCTGCACCAACATGGTCTGGGTGGTATGGCGCTCCACGAACCTATGGAAGACGAGCGCCTCACCCCTCCGCCCGGGTGTGGACGCCACGACTCCATCTCTGAGCCTCGAGGTTCTCAGCGATGAATGAAGCCGGGAACAGCCTTACTCGAAGCGAACGGGTCTGGTGGCTCCACCCGGTCGCGGTCTTTGTCGGGCTCAATGGCCTGACGGGTATCGCCGCTTTTCTGGCTGACCCCGACGTCTACGTCAAGATGTGGCGGACTCCAAAGTACTTCGATGGTCTCCCTGTACTGCTGACGGCCGCGATCATTATCGTGTTCTCGGCGGGTGTGTGGCTGGCCCTGGCCAGACAATCGGGCCCCTCTCCGGAATCTGAGTGGGGCGGAACGGTTTCGTTTTCTCAGGCCTGGCTGCTTTTTAATGTCAGTTATTGGATTTGTGTCCTGGCCTATGTTTTCTGGGCCGGCCTCGGTATTTCACGCGGTCTGGGAATATCGACGCTGAAATCAGTTTTCATCGGCGGAGAGGAAGTGTATTCGTTCAGGACGTTCCTGGAGACGGTCCCCGGCGTTACGACTTGCACTCAGTTCGGCATCGCAGCGGTGATCTTGGGCTGCCTGATCGGCGCCGGCGGCAGGTGGGATCTGGTCCGTCGAAAACTGGCGGTCTTACTAGTACTGGCCCTGCTGCGCGCGCTCATCTACAGCGAGCGGCTCGCATTCCTCGAGTTGGCCGTTCCCTTCCTGGTCTTGCGCCTGGCTGACCCTTCATCCTGGGCCGGCAAGCGCTCCCTGCGCTCCCTGATTCGCTTTGCGCCCCTGCTTGGGCCCGTGGCCATATACATCATATTTACCGGCTTCGAGTACGTCCGCTCCTGGTCGATCTACTACAGTGCCAGAGAATCGAGCCTGTTCGTGTTTGGCTTCTGGCGCCTGGTCGGATACTACGTTACCTCTCTCAACAACACGTCATTCTTACTGTCGCGCTGGCATCACTCCCTGGGGGCGCCTTACTTCACCTTGCGTTTCCTGTGGGAATTTCCCGGGTTGAATGTCTACATCAAGGCCCTATTCAGTTGGGTGCCTCTGGATTACGACCGTTTTATGGGGCTGCTCGAGTTTGGCGCCAACCCTGAGTTCAATAACTGGGGAGGGCTGCTCGCTCCGGTGGTCGACTTCGGCGTGCTGGGAGGCCTGGCTTACTGGGCAATCATCGGCCTGGTGACGGGCTATCTGTACAACCTATATCTTCGCAAGCACCCGCTAGGCATGTGCATTTATCCGGTCATCTACCTGGCGCTTACCGAAATTCCGCGCTACCTGTACTGGAGCGAGGGACGTTCCTTCCCCGCTCTCGCCTATCTTCTCCTGAGCGCATTTCTGCTGCTTCGTTCCACCTCGCTTTACCGCACGCCCGCGGAAAGCAGATTCTCCGCCGATTGAGGATGTCCATCGAGACCGCAGTGCTTTTCGTGGGATGTCCGTGGAAAGTCTCTCACCAACCCACATTGCCGGTTCCGCGGACAATGTCGAAGGCGCCACCAGCTGGGTTGTGAATTCCACCCGAGGCAGGATTGTTTACCACGACCCCGCTCATCGTCACCGTGCCATTTGCGTTCGCGTCCACCGCAACGCCCCAGGTGCCGGCCGCGGAGACAGTAATGCCGCTCAGAGAGACATTGCTCATTGCGTTCGGGCCCCTGAATTCAACGCCCGAGAACGTCGAGTCCTCGATATCGATGTCTTGAAAGAAAATGTTGCCGACAGCCAGCGGGCCATCCCTGGGCTCAATCGACATTGCCCCATTCTGGTTACCGAAAGGACCGCCCGCCCGGATGAGCGTGGTGCGCAAAATACTCGTGGTGCCGGTAAAGGGAGTGGTAGTGAAAGCCTGCGCTACGAGAATCCCAGCTTCCGTAATTGTGTCATAGCAGACATTATCCTCGTGCGTGTTGTCTCCCCCTCCGAACACAACAAAGCAAGAAGCATTCCAGGGCAGCTGGACAGTGTTGAACTGGAATCTGTTGTTGGTGGTCGGGCCGTTTCCGCAATTCGCCCTCGACGAAACCCCCAGCGAGTTATCCCCCGTGTAGCGCAGTTCCGTGTTCTCCACGATCGAGTTGGCCGTACCGCAGTTGAAGTTCACGCCGTCCGCGAATGTATCTCTGATCCTGCTGTTCCGTATGGTAAGGCCGCTCGTGTTGTGTCCCACCCAGTACCCGTTGTTGGCGTGTTCGACCCAGACGCCGTCGATCACCGAACCGGGGCCGGAGGTCCCGTCAAATCCCCCAGTCTTGTTGGTGTCTGACCTGAAGGTGGCATCGCCCAGGAGCGCGAAGTCGTGGAAGGTGCAATTGCCGCCTCCGCAGAGGAAACCGGCGCCGATGCCCGAGAGGGCGGAGTGCCACATGCCGGCGCCCTGGATGGTCACATTATTCGCACGCAACCGGGCGCCCAGAGTCTTGAACGTCCCTGGTGGAATATAGAGGACCTTGCCCTGGGATTGGGCCGTGTTGATGCAGTTCTGGATGTCGGCGGAAGAATCGCTCTCACCGCTCGGGTCCGCTCCGCAATCCGTGATGGAGAGCGATCCGGCCGGCTGCGGGATAGGCGCGCCAACCTGTTCCAGGTCGATGAGGTCGATCACGTAGTAGGGCGCCGTATCATCAGCGTCCTCCTGCAGCGTGACCGTTGCGCCGGCAGGAATCTGTTGTAGCAGGGTGTGGGCTTCGTCGTAGAAATGATGGGCAGTGGCAGCGTTCGGGACCTTGGGATTCTGGTATGCCAGGCGGTCATAGGCCCACGAGTACCTCGAGGTTACCGCCAGCTTCTGTTGGAAGGCGCCGTTCACGTAGATGCTCAGGGTCGCATTGGTGCCCGTGCCCTTGGCGCTGTCAGGGATGGAGTAGCGGACGACGAGGGAGTTTGCCGGCTGCACGGCGGTGAACGTCACGTGCTGACCGGTTGCCGTGAGCTTTACGGCTTCGCGTCCCGAAGCTTCGGCGGCCATGTCGTTGAGATCCCTGCTCGGGCCGATGAGGGTCCCCGAATAGGTTGCGCTCTCGGCTTCATATTCGATGTAGGGCAGCGTTGCCCCTCGAGTGGCAGGGGTCGGCGGTGGCGGCGGCGGTGGCGGCGGCGGTGGCGGCGGCGTGGTCGGGGGCGGTGGCGTGGGAGGGGGTGG
>DASQHA010000195.1:0-4213 GCA_035632335.1 Terriglobales bacterium | reverse complement strand
GCCGCGCCCGTTTGGCGGCCACGATGATGTAGCGATAAGTGCTCTGCTCATTGTCATCGGGAATGGCGTACTGCGCGTTGTTTCTCAATCTCTCAGCCATGGTTTCTTTACCTCAATTCTTTTCAAAACTCTCCAGGATCGGCTTCACTTCTGCTTCCATCCTGGCCTTGCGCTGCCGCTCGGCCCGGACAATCGATGCCAGTCTGGCCGACGATTCGGCCGCGCTCGA
Organism: Terriglobales bacterium; assembly: GCA_035632335.1. Classification (GTDB taxonomy): domain Bacteria; phylum Acidobacteriota; class Terriglobia; order Terriglobales; family Acidobacteriaceae; genus JAIQFF01. The sequence continues at coordinate 3,984 of DASQHA010000195.1, read as the reverse complement.
TGGCGGCATAGCCGGGCAGGATCTTGGCGTCCACGTAGCGCAGGATCATTTCCGCCGAACCGCTGTAATCCCAGGAGAGCAGGCGCGCCCATTCCCGAACCTCGTCTTCCAGCAGCGGACGCAGATCGACAGAGGAAAAGTGTCTGAGGTCGAGAATCTCCACCTGGAGGCTCCTGGAGGGTTCCGGCTTGCTAAGCGCGCTCATGGCGGGCTGCGAACAGCGAGTGTAGTGCTTTCCTCCAGCACAGGCAAACGGAGGGACAAGAATGGGTAACAGTTGAGCTCTTGGCTTCTAACTCTTAGCTTCTAGCTCTTAGCTTAGCTCTTAGCTTCTAGCTTCTAGCTTCTAGCCCTTTGGGTTCGGTATTGGGGCCAACATCCCGCAAATGATTCCTTAGCCAACATGCTCGCGGGCTAAGAGCCAAAGGCTAAGAGCTATCCTTCCGAGCTACCCAGTAATAATCCATGCCCTGCTCAGCGAAGCTGCCGACGTACGTCACTCGCCGGCCGGGCACCCACTTTGCGATGTTTTTCTGCCATCCTTCCGGGGTGATCAACAGATGTTCGCCGGCGGGAACTTCTCCGGCTTCGTAACGCAGGATCTTCTGGTCGCGATAAAAATGCAGGCCATATTCGGTCTCGCGCGAGACCCGCAAAATTGCCAGGGGAAGCGAGCGGTTGTCTACCCGGTCGATTTCCCGAGCGAGCGGACGGGCGGAAAGGGTGGCGTCCAACGCGGGAGTGCCCAGCCGCAGTGCCGCACCCAGAGCCAACACCACCGGGACCAAGGTCACGAACCGGAAAACGCGAAGACCCACCGGCCGTCGCAGGGTCAGCACAATACCAACTGCCAGCACCGCCGCCAAGGCAGCCGAGATTGCGGTCGCGCGGCCCCATGGCAGGGTGTGATGAAACACGATGTACTGCATCATCAGAGCCGCGACCACCGGCAAAACCGCGATCACGGAGTGGAGCACAATCAGCAGAAGGCCGGGGCGATCATCGTCGACGACATGGCGGCGATTATATTGCGCCAGCAGCAGCGTGCCTGCCGGGAGAGCGGGCAGAATGTAGCCCGGCAGCTTCGATGCGGAAAAGGAAAAGAACGCGACTGGAACGATGAGCCAGATCACGAGGAAAGCAGCCATCGCATCTTCTGCCTGGAACACCTCTCTTTTTCTTGTCCACCAGGCGCGAATACTTTCGACCAGAGCCACGCTGACAAACATCGTCCAGGGCACAAGCCCGAGCAAGACGACCGGCAGGTAATACCAGAAAGGCTGAGTATGGTGGTAGAGGTCCTGGCCAAACCGGCCAAGGTTATGCTCGAGGATGAACACGCGAAAGAATTGTGGATTTCTCCACTGGACCGCAACGTACCAGGGCAGCGCGGTGAGGAAAAATAATGCGATACCCGGCAGCCAGCAGGTCCGCGCGATGAGCCGGTAATCGCCCTTGGCCACGGCAAAAAGCACCACAATCACCAATGCGAAGACCGGCGCCACTGGTCCTTTGGCCAGCAACGCCAGTCCCAGGAAAATGTAAGCCAGAGCCAGGTAGCGCCGGCGGGCGCTTTCGTACCACGCGTACCAGGCCAGCATGGCGATGGTAAAAGTAGCGGCGAGCGGCATGTCCGTGGAAGCCGCGCGCGCGAAGCCGATGACTCCGCTGGCGGATGCCGCCATCAAGGCGCCATCCAGCTGAAACCCGGATCCAAAGCGCCGCAGGAAAAGATAAATGGCGGCCGCCATCAGCGTGGCATCCGCCGCGGATGGAAGACGCGCGGCCCAGTCGCTGACTCCGAAAATCTTGTAGGCCAGCATGGCTTGCCAGTAGTAAAGCGCCGGCTTCTCGAGCCAGGGCTTGCCCCCGAGGGTGGGCGTAATCCAGTCGTGACGGGCGAGCATCTCGCGCGCCACCTGCGCGTAACGCGGCTCGTCGGCCCCCACCAGCCCGAAATATGCCAGGCCGAAGAAAAACAGGAAGCCGCAGAAGCCGGCCAGCAGCAGCCAGTCCATGAGCGGTCGCTCCGCAGTCGCCGTGGAAATGTTCGAAGTCGAGTTTGTGGGCCTTGAAATCACAACTCTTCAATCTGCAATCGAGGGCGAGATTTATTGTATGGAGGAACCTAGCCGCAATTCAGCGAGAATGCGAGCGGTGGCGGATGACAGCGGTCCATCCACGGCACAACCGCTGGCGCATTGGTGCCCGCCACCGCCCAGTCGCTCGGCGATGGCGGCCACATTGACATGGCCCTTGCTGCGCAGGCTCACGCGAAAGCGTCCGTCGGCAAGTTCGCGAAAGAACAAAGCTACCTCCACACCCTGAATCGAAAGCGCGTAGTTCACCAGGCCTTCGCAGTCTTCTTCCTTCGCGTGGCAGCGTTGCATCTGCTCCTGGCTCACCGAAATCCACGCCAGCGGCCCTTCCCGGTACAAGTTGGAGAGCGCCGCCCCCAGCAGGCGCATTTTGGCGGTGGAGTGCCCGAAATAAATATTGCGGGCACAGAGCGCGGGGTCCGCGCCCGCCAGCACCAGCTCCCGCGCCAGTTCGAAGGTGTGCTCGTTCGTACCTTCGAACATGAAGGACCCGGTATCGGTGAGGACGGCGGTGTAAAGGCAGGTCGCAATCTCGGGAGAAACTTTCACTCCAGCCGCGCGCGCCAGGCGGTAAACCATTTCCGCTGTAGCCACGGCTTTGGGATCAATCCAGTTCACCTGGGCAAACGGGCGGCCGCTCTGGTGGTGATCGATGTTGATCAGGAATTTGTTCTCCAGCCCGTGCAGGCGAGTGCGCTGGATACTGTCACACTCCAGAATGATGGCGGCATCGTAATTGCCGTTAACGTTTTCCGACTGGACCACTTCGCGGGCGTAGGGCAGCGGCTGGTAAATGCGCGGCACGCCGTCGCGCAGAATGACATCGGCTTCCTTACCCATGTCGCGCAGGATCTGACGGCAGGCCAGCGCCGAACCAATCGCGTCCCCGTCCGGCCGGGCGTGCGAGGTAAGCACGAACCGGTTGCGCTGTTCGATCTGCTTGAGAACTTCCTTCAACATAGAAACAGTCGTCGGTCGTCAGTCTTTAGTCGCCAGCCAGTCCACACTTCAATTCGCCAGAATATTCAATCGCCAGATCTTTGTGACGACTGAAGACTGACGACTGCCGACTTACTTCTTTCTTTTTTTGGCTCGACCCAGCAATTCATCAATTCTGGCGCCGTACTGGTCTGAGCGGTCGAGGTGAAAATACAGTTCCGGAGGACGGCGCAGGTGCAGGTTTTCCGCCACCTCGCGCCGGATGAAACCCACCGCCGCCGTCAGGCCCTCGAGAGAACGGTCGGCCTCGGCGTCATCGCCATCGAGGGTAACGAACACCTGGGCCGAGCGCGAGTCCTCCGCCAGTACCACGCTGGTGACGCTGACCAGGCCGATGCGGGGATCGCCCAGTTCGCCTTCCACGATGGTTTCGATCTCTTCCCGCAGGGCCTCCCCCAGGCGCTCCCGGTGGTATTTCGCGCCACGCTTCTCCACAGCCACCTCTTGAGTAAAACGAATGAGAATATCAGAAAACGCGCTGTCAGTGGGACCACCTGGCTATCCACTGTGCCGGCAACCTTGGCAAGCTGCGCGTTCCCTCTTTAAGGAACGTGTCTAAAGGAAGCTTAGTCCCGGGGGGCAACCTGAACTGGACGAGGGGCATCACCAGGACTAAGATGCTGGGGGTGTAGCAATGCGTAAAACGGCAATTTCTCTCGGGCTAGCCTTGGCGCTTGGGGTATTGCAGAACTATGGCGTCAGCCAAACTCCGGCGCAGAATCTAAACACCACCTCTCAAAGTCCATCACCCTCAGTTGCATCAAGCCAGTCAAGTAAGGCGGACAAGCCTGCGGAGAATCAGGATCGCAATTGGCATGTGAGGCTGGGACCGGTCTTGATGGGCGCCACCTATGGCCGTTTTGGTGGTCCTGTTTATTACCCCTAT
>DASQHA010000194.1:0-26834 GCA_035632335.1 Terriglobales bacterium | reverse complement strand
GATTGGTCCAGCCCACCGCGGCGGGCGGGACGCCCGCCGGACAGCCGGCGGGACGCCGGCGCTACATAAATTCCACGAATGAGTCGGCAATATCGGCGCCGCCGTTGTTGGCGATGCGAGTCGCCTGACGTTCCACATTCTTCATCAGGCCGTCGAGGTAGTCGCGCGAATCGGAAATGCCGACTACTCCAATCGTAGCCCGATTCCACAATCCGCTGGGGTCCAGTTCGGCGACCGCCACGTTGAAGTGCGCTCGCAGCCGGTCCTTCAGGCTCCGAACCACCTGCCGCTTGTCTTTGAGGGACTGCGCCGCTTCGATGTGCAGTTCGAGGGTGAGAAAAGCGATCATTCCAGTCGTCAGTCTTCAGTCATCAGTCGCCAGCAAACTCTGAAGACTGACGACCGACGACTGACGACTGTTTACGCCATGGCTTCGGCTGCGACTTTCTCGGTCACGAAGGCTTCGATCACGTCCCCGGCTTTGATATCGCCGTAATTGGAGATCGAGATGCCGCATTCCATGCCGTTGCGCACTTCGCTGGCGTCGTCTTTGAAGCGACGCAGCGATCCTACCTTGCCCGTAAATACGACGTTGTTGTCGCGCAGCAGGCGGACTTCCGAGTCGCGCTTGATGAAGCCGTCAGTGACAGAACATCCTGCGATGGTCCCAACCTTCGGGATACGGAAGGTTTCCTTGACCAGGGCGCGGCCCTGATAGGTTTCCTTGATGGTGGGCTCAAGCAGGCCGGTCATGGCGCGTTTGATCTCGTCCTGCAACTCGTAAATGATCGAGTGCAACCGGATATCGACCTTCTCCTGCTCCGCCAACTCCTGGGCTTTACGTTCCGGGCGCACGTTGAATCCGATGACGATGGCGTTCGAGGCCGAAGCCAGCAGCACGTCGGACTCGGTGATGGCGCCTACTCCCGAGCGCAACACCTTCAATCGCACCTTGTCGTTTGACAGCTTCGTGAGCAGGTCGGTCAACACCTCCACCGAACCGCCGACGTCCGCCTTGAGAATGATGTTCAGTTCCTTGGTGCCGGCGGTCTTGAGCTGTTCCGCCAGACCTTCGAGCGACACGCGCGAACTCTTGGCCAAGGTGGCTTCGCGCGCTTTCTGTTCGCGGTATTCAGAAACGCCGCGCGCTTTGTCGCGGTCCGCCACCACGACGAACTGGTCGCCGGCCTGCGGCAGTCCTTCCATTCCCAGAATTTCGACCGGAGTGGAGGGTGGCGCGGATTCGAGCTGGTTGCCGCGATCGTCAAACATGGCTCGCACTTTGCCGTACACGTTGCCGACGACAAAGTTCTCGCCGTTGCGCAAAGTTCCGTTCTGCACCAGCAGCGTAGCTACGGGTCCGCGCCCGCGATCCAGCTTGGCTTCGAGCACCACGCCGGTTGCAGGACGATCAGGCGTAGCCTTGAGTTCCTGCAGGTCCGCCACCAGGCAGATCATTTCCATCAGCAGGTTCAAGTTCGTCTTCTGCTTGGCCGAGACATCGACGAATACCGTGGTTCCGCCCCAATCTTCCGGCATCAGGCCGCGGTCGGCCAACTGCTTCTTTACGCGATCGGGCAAAGCATCGGGTTTGTCGATTTTATTGACCGCAACGATGATCGGGACTTCGGCGGCATGGGCATGGTCAATGGCTTCGAGCGTTTGTGGCATCACGCCGTCATCGGCGGCCACGACCAGCACAACGATGTCCGTGGCTTTGGCCCCGCGCGCGCGCATGCGGGTAAACGCTTCGTGACCCGGAGTATCGAGGAACACGATCTGCCGGCCGAATGCCGGGGAATTCTTGTCCACGATGGTGACTTTGTACGCGCCGATGTGCTGCGTGATGCCGCCGGCTTCGCCGCCCGCCACGTTGGTCAGGCGGATGGAATCTAGCAGCGTGGTCTTGCCATGATCGACATGGCCCATGATAGTGACTACGGGCGGGCGAGTGACGCCTTCCGTGGGAACGCCTTCCTCACCCGCGGCGGCCTCGGAAAATTCCTTGGCCGCCTGTTCTTCGAAGGTGATCACGTTGGTGTCGGCCCCGAAGAAGCGTGCCATTTCACTGGCCAGTTCGGTGTCGAGCGTCTGATTGATGGTAGCGAACACTCCGCGCGTCAACAGGCGCGCGATCAGGTCCTTGGCGCGCAGGCCAAGCTTTTCCGCCAGATCTTTTACGCTGATGCCTTCCGTAATCGTGATGCTGCGTGTAATCGGTTGCGGTTCGTTCGAAAGCGACAGCCGGGGCGGCGGCGTGTAGCCCTTCATCGGGCCTTCCTTCACCCCTCGAGGCACGTAGCGTTGTCCCGGCCTGCGTGACGGCGCGCCAGGGCGATTCCCCGGCCGGGTCGTCGGCCCGGTGGGCAAAGCTCCGGGGCCTACTCCCAGCGGACGTGAGCCGGTAGGCGACTGGCGGGTGGGATGCATCGGCCGGCGCTCGCCCGGCCGCAACGGGGGACGATTGGGACTGGGCGCGCCCGGACGCGGACGCTGGAAAATCGGTTGGCCCGGAACCGGACGTCCCGGAGCCGGACGCATCGCGGCCCCTGTAGGCGCTCCGGAATCGCCGGCAGGCGCGGCCGGACGCAAGGGCGCTTTATAGACCGGGCGCGGCCCGGTTTGCGGAACGATCATGCGGGGCGGCGGAGCGACCGCGGGCGGCGGCGCACTCGGGACTGCAGGCCTGGCCGCCATGGTAGGCGCGGGCGGCAACGGCGCAGTGGGCCGCGGCGGGGTTGCGGTTGGCGTGGTGGAAGCAGCCGTGGGCCGCGGCGCGGCAATCGGCGGAGCTATCGGTCGGGGCGCAGCCGGGGCCACGGGAGCGGCGGATTGAGTAACCGGTGGCGGTACTGGAGCGGTAAAGCTTGGCCGCGGAGTCGAAGCCGGAACTACAAATTTCGGCGGAGCGGAAGGCGCAGGCACGGGCGCCTTCGGAGCAGGAACGCTCGCGGCAGGCGCGGCAGGCGGCACGGCGTGCCTGGCCTCAACCGGCGGCGCGGCCGAGGATGAAGCCTCCGCAGCCGTGGGCCCATGCTGCTTGCTGATGATGGCTTTTAAAGCGTCGCCGGGCTTGGAAATATGGGAAAGGTCAATCTTGGTCTTGATCTCATCGCTGTCGGGGCGGGCCGGCCGGGAGGACCGGCTGGAGCTCTGCGCCGCGCTGGCCGAGCGGAGGCGGGCACGCACTTTATCCGCTTCATGGTCTTCGAGAGAACTGGAATGGCTCTTCTTCTCGGTGACTCCGACTTCCGGAAGCACGTCGAGAATCGACTTGCTCTTGACTTCCAGCTCTCTTGCCAGATCGTTGATTCGAATCTTGCTCATCCGCCCTTTCGTCCTCCGGACTGTTCCGCTAAGTCTTCATATCAACCTCACGGCGTCAGTTTTCAGGTTCGCGCAGCTGCTTCGGTTCGCGCGAAAAAATCGCACTTACTGCTTCTCCTCGGAAGGAGCAGGCTCCTCCGCGGATTCAGCCGTCTCTTCCGGCCCATTCTTGTCTTCGACCGCGACGTCGGCTGGGGAAGCCGTTTCAACCGCTTCCGGCGCCGCAGCTTCCACCTCAGCCGTAATTTCGTCCGCGCCCGCGACTGCCTCTTCGGCTGCCGGCTCGGCAGCCGCTTCACCTTCCGCTGCGACCGCGCCCGCTTCCCCTGCTTCCAGGCTGGAGAAATAATTATTGACCGCGAGACTGATTTTTTCCACCGTCTTGGGACCGATACCCTCGATGGCCTCGAGCTGCTCGGGAGTCATATCGGCCAGCGCTTCCACCGTGCTCACGCCGGCCGCACTCAGCTTCTCAATCAGCCCCTCACCCAGGCCGGGCACATTCTCCAGCGGAGTGGTCGCAGTGCCGACCAGCGCGGACATCTGCAGCTCCACATCCTGCCGCTTCTCTTCCTCGCTCTTGGTGTCGATCTTCCAGCCCAGCAGCTTCGCCGCCAGCCGGACGTTTTATCCCTTTTTGCCGATGGCGAGAGAAAGCTGGCTGTCGTCGACCACCACTTCGAGATGCTTGTCGGCGGAATCAACCACGGTGACGCGGCTTACCTTGGCCGGCTGCAGCGCCTTCTCCGCGAAGGTCACGGGATCTTCGTGGTACTCGATGATATCGATCTTCTCGCCGCGCAATTCGCGGATGATGGACTGCACTCGCATGCCCTTCATGCCGACGCAGGCGCCCACCGCGTCCACGTCTTTGTCTTTGGACATGACCGCGATCTTGGTGCGCTCTCCAGCCTCGCGCGCAATGGCGCGGATCACGACAGTTCCGTCGTAGATTTCAGGAACTTCGGTCTGGAACAAGTGCTGCACCAGTTCCGGCGCGGCCCGCGAAACCACAACCGCCGGGCCTTTCGAGGCCCGCTCCACCCGGGCAATCACCACGCGCACGCGTTCGCCCATGGCGAACGACTCCAGGCGCGACTGCTCCTTGCGCGGCATGCGCGCTTCCGCTTTGCCGATGTCGAAGATCACATCCGGACCTTCGATCCGCTTCACCGTGGCATTGACGATTTCACCCACTCGGCCGATGTATTCGTTGTAAACCGTGTCGCGCTCGGCTTCCCGCACCTTCTGAAAAATGACCTGCTTGGCCAGTTGTGCCGCAATGCGTCCCAGAATGCCTTCGGTCTGCTTGTTGATCTGAAGCTCGCCCCCCAACTCGACGTTGGGATTGATCTTGCGCGCATCGTCCAGCGTGACCTGCAGGACGGGATCCTCGACCTGCTCGGGAGTCTCCACAATCGTCTTGACCGCGAAAGCCCGGATCTTGCCTGTTTCCTTGTCCAGTTCGGCGCGCAGGTTTTCCTGGGTCTTGTAATATTTGCGTGTAGCCACAACAATGGCATCTTCCACCGCGCTGACGACAATCTGCGGATCAATGCCTTTTTCCCGGCTCAACGCGTCGATCGTGTTATAGAGCTCACTTGCCATAGATAATTCCGACCTCGGCCCTCGGACTTCAGACCTCGGCTAAATCCTCAGAACCCCGAAGGCGATGGAACTGGCCGACGTCTGAGGTCTGAGGTCCGACGTCCGCTCCTAGATTTCAGGCACCAGGTTCGCCTTCTCGACATTCTTCAAGTCGATTTCCAGCTTGGGCGCAACGCCTTCGTCGGGACGACGCTTTTTTCTGGCCGCGTTCAGGTCCAGAATCAAACGCCCCTGCTCAAAACTTTCCAGACGGCCTTCAAAGTGGCGATTGCCGTTGACCGGTTGCTGCGTGGTCAACTTGATCCGGCTTCCCTTGAAGCGCTCGTAGTCCGCCGGACGAAGCAATTTCCGATCCAGTCCGGGAGAAGAAACCTCCAGCGTGTACGAACCCGAAATCGCGTCTTCGACGTCCAGGATCGTGCCGACTTCGCGGCTGACATTGGCACAGTCCTCGTGCGTGACACCAGCGGGTTTATCGATCACGATGCGGAGCATGCGCGCTTTGCCGCCGCCGCGCAGCTCGACCTCCACTACCTCCAGGCCGTTCGAGGCAGCCACCCGCTCCGCAATATCGCGGACCTTGTCAATCTCAAGTGCCATGAAACCAATAGCTTACGGCCAATTTCCCGGTTCCAAAATGGGCCTAAACTAAAAAGTGGGCTTGCGCCCACTGGTGTGTCTCGCCACGTGCTGGTAACTACACAACAGTTCCAGCTATCAATATACGCCGCAGGGAACCAAAAGACAAACCTCCGCAAGCTCCGGTTGCAGTGCATTTAGAGCTTTCCGCAAGGCGGACGTCATGCTCAGCTTGCGCAGCATCTCGCGTGTAGCGTACGTGCCGTGGCTCGGCGATTATGACAGTACACGCCAGATCCTTCGAGACCGAAGTCCCTCAGGATGACTCCGAGTCTGGAGTGTTCGCAGTGACGCTCTCGACGGCAGTAGCCATTTGCCTGAACTTCGAACCGTCTCTAGAATGGGAGGCTATCCTTCACGTCCGAGAAAACTTATGATCCATTTTCCTGTTCCCGAGGCGCTCACCTTCGACGACGTGTTGCTGCTGCCGGCGCGTTCCGACGTCGTGCCTGCACAGGCCAACACGCAGACCCAGCTCACACGCAATATCCGCCTGAACATTCCCATCGTCAGCGCCGCCATGGATACGGTCACGGAATCGCACATGGCGATTGCTCTGGCCCAGCAGGGCGGCATCGGGATCATCCACCGCAACCTGACTCCGGAACAGCAGGCCAACGAGGTGGACAAGGTGAAGCGCTCGGAGAGCGGCATGATCGTGGATCCCGTCACCATGTCGCCGGATGCGAAGGTTTCCGACGCTCTTGAGATGATGCGCAAATACAAAATTTCCGGCGTGCCCATTACCAAGAACGGAAAACTGGTGGGCATTCTTACCAATCGCGACCTGCGCTTCGAGACCCGCTTCGATATTCCCATCAGCAAGGTCATGACCAAGGAAAATCTGATCACCGTCCCGGTGGGAACTACGCTTGAAGACGCGGAGAACATCCTGCACGAACACCGCGTGGAGAAACTTCTGGTGGTTGATGACCAGTACAACCTCAAGGGCCTGATCACGGTCAAAGACATTCAGAAAAAATTGAAATATCCCAACGCGGCCAAGGATTCGCAGGGCCGGTTGCGGGTCGGCGCCGCCATCGGCGCTACCGGAGATTTTCTGGAGCGCGCCCAGGAGATGGTGAAGTGCAAGGTCGACCTGCTGGCTATCGACAGTGCGCACGGACACTCCAGCCGCGTGCTCGATGCCATCAAGATGGTGAAGTCGAAGCTGCCTGAAGTGGACCTGATCGCCGGCAACGTAGGGACCTTCGACGGGGCCTGCGAACTCGCCCGCGCGGGCGCTGACGCCATCAAAGTCGGCATTGGTCCGGGATCGATCTGCACCACCCGGGTGGTGACCGGCGCAGGCATGCCTCAGATGACCGCCATCGCGGAGGCCTACCGCGCCACCAAGGACGCCGGCATTCCCATCGTCGCCGACGGCGGCATCAAATACTCCGGCGACATTACCAAGGCCCTGGCGGCTGGAGCCTCAGGAGTCATGATTGGATCGCTCTTTGCCGGGACGGATGAGAGTCCGGGCGAATTAATTCTGTATCAAGGCCGCTCGTTCAAGTCCTATCGCGGCATGGGCTCGCTGGGCGCCATGGCTTCGGGCTCCAGCGAACGTTATTTCCAGAGCACTGAGGGAGACGCTTCAACGGCCATGTCCGGCGGGCCCGACGACGCCAATCGCCTGGGCAAGCTGGTCCCCGAAGGCATCGAAGGACGTGTTCCCTACCGCGGTTCCGTGGCCATGATCGTGCACCAGATGGTGGGCGGCTTGAAGTCCGGCATGGGTTATTGCGGATGCGCCACCATTCCGGACCTGCTGCAGAAGACGCGGTTTGTTCGCATCAGCGGCGCGGGCCTGCGCGAGAGTCATGTGCACGATGTGATGATCACCCGCGAGGCGCCGAACTACGCGGTAGAGTAGCGGCCGGGGAAGCCGCGCTTGAACCCTGCCCAAAAGCACCTGCTCAAAACCTGGGTCGCGGCACTGCTGTGGCTTGGGCTCATCGTAGGCGAGTCCACCAATTTCGCTTCGGCCCTGAACACCAGTCGAATCTTTTACCCGATCCTGCACTTTCTTTTTGGTTTGCGGCCGGCTCACTTTCCCTTCTGGCATTTCCTTATCCGAAAGACCGGCCACGTCGTGGGCTATTTCACGTTGAGCTGGCTGCTGTTCCGCGCCTGGCGCGATACCTTCCCCTACCCGGGCAGAACCTGGTCGATCCAGTGGGCGAGGATTTCGTTTTTTATGAGCGCCCTGGTGGCCTGTCTCGATGAATGGCACCAAAGCTACCTTCCCAGCCGCACCGGAAATCTCCACGACGTGCTGCTGGACAGCACGGCTGCGCTGATTGCGCAGATCGTTCTCTTTCTGATTCTTCGGAAACGGAAGCCGGAGGCTGACGGCTGACGACTGACGACTGTCTTCAGTACATGGAATCGTACTTGGTCACAACCCATTCACCGTCTTTTCTCTCCAGTGTGACCGAGAACAGTTCTTTGTACGTACTCTTCGAATCGGGAGCGTTACGGCGCTTGCCGCGGTAGTGAAGGATGCGCAAGGGCGGCGTGTCCTCCCAATCCACTACGTCCCAGGAAACCAGCGGGTGCTGGGCCTCCGAGTCGCAGATGAAAGCGGCGTACTTCTTGCGATAGTCCCTAAACCAGTCTGCCAGCTCTTCCTTGCAATTCCCGTCCCGCATGCTGCGGATAAACTTGGCCGCTTCGCGTTCGGAGGTGCGGTCGCGCAGCGGATTCAGCGAGATGGAATTGGGAATGCCGGACAACGGATCGCGGTCGACCGACCGGTCGAGAACCGGCCCCTGGCCATTGAGGTGAATAAGATAGCCAAAGAAAATGATCAGCAGAAGAACTCCGGCTCCTGCCGCAATGCCGATTTGATTGCGCGAAAACTCCATGGCCCTCACATCAGTCTAGCGTGAGGTCGGGCGAGGGCAAGATTACGCCCGATAGACTCCAGGGGACATGTACGACCGGGTGAAATGAGGAAGGCAGGCGGTCGCCAGTCGTGAGCGAGAGCTGACGACAGACGACCGATGCTTTTCTTTACTCCTTGTCTTCTTTTACCTTGTCGGCGCCTTCGGCGTGATCGGCCGGATGTTCGACACCCTGCTGCGCTTCGGCCTCTTCCATCGCTCGCTTGGCTTCTTCGGCGCGCTTGGAGCGGGCTACGGCTCGCTTTTCGCGCTTTTCTTCCTGCAGTTTTTCGCTGCCGAGGAGTTCGACGAACGCCGTGTCGGCCCCGTCGCCCTTGCGCCAGCCGGCGCGCACTATGCGCAAGTACCCGCCTTCGCGGTCGCCGAAACGGGGAGCGACGGTGTCGAAGAGCTTGTCGACGGCGGCGCTGGTCATCAGGTAAGCCAGTGCCTGGCGGCGCGCCGACAGATCGCCGCGCTTGCCCAGCGTAATCATCTTTTCGACCAGCGGCCGCAGCGCCTTGGCCTTGGGCACGGTGGTCTCGATTCGTTCTTCGAGGATGAGCGAAGTCACCAGGTTCCGCAGCAACGAACGGCGGTGGCTGGTGTTCCGTCCCAGTTTCCATCCTGCTACTTTGTGACGCATTTGAAATCCTTCAGTTTCTGGTTTCTGGTTTCTAGTTTCCAGTTCCCTGCTCTGGCGCCCCGAACAATAAGTCTCGTTTGGGAAAACCAGAAACTAGAAACCAGAAACCGGGTGGCGCCCAGCGCCACCCGAAACTGCTCTACAGGTCGTTGTCCGGACCGTACGCCGATGCCGGCAGTACCTGGTTAGAAGTCGGGCCGGGCACGGCATTGCCATGCTCGTCAATCTTCATCCCCAGGCTCAAGCCCATCGACGACAGGATTTCCTTGATCTCGTTCAGCGACTTGCGGCCGAAGTTCTTGGTCTTCAGCATTTCGGCTTCCGTCTTCTGCACGAGTTCACCGATGGTCTGGATGTTGGCATTCTTCAGGCAGTTATAGCTGCGCACCGAAAGCTCCAGCTCTTCAACCGAACGGTTCAGGTTTTCGTTCTTGATTTCCGGTTTGCGGTCGTCGGTGGAAGTTGAAGTCTCGATGTCCTCTTCGAAGTTGATGAAGATGTTCATGTGGTCTTTCAACAGCTTCGCCGCCAGGCCGATGGAATCAGCCGGAGTGATGGAGCCGTTGGTCCACACTTCGAGAGTCAGCTTGTCGTAATCGGTGATCTGTCCCAGACGAGCCGCTTCCACGGTGTAGTTGCACTTGCGCACCGGTGAATGCACGGAGTCGATGGGAATAAAACCGATGCCGAGATCTTCGTCAAAGTTCTTGTCTGCCGAAACGTAACCGCGGCCGCGCTTGAGGCGCATTTCCATGTCGAGCTTGCCGCCCTCGCTGACGGTCGCGATGTAAACGTCCTTGTCAAGCACTTCGACGTCGGCATCGGCTTCGATCATGCCGGAAGTGACTACGCCGGGCTGATCGCTGCGCAGGTAGATCGCCTTGGGAGCGTCACCACTTAACTTAAAGGGAATCTGCTTTAAGTTGAGGATGATGTCGGTGGCGTCTTCGACCACGCCGGGAATCGACTGGAACTCGTGCAGCACGCCTTCGATCTTGACCGCAGTGACCGCGGCGCCTTCGATCGAAGAAAGCATGACACGGCGCAGCCCGTTGCCGATGGTGGTGCCGAAGCCGCGTTCAAATGGCTGGGCCCAGAAGATGCCATACTTGTCGGTTAGAGTTTCGTTATCGACGGCAAGACGTTTGGGTTTTTGAAATCCCTTCCAAAGCATTACGTTGTTCTCCTTCGGCCGTTTGGCTCAGTCCTGACATCCCTGAAAAGGTCCGCGTTTCATTCAGGTCAAGCGTCAGAGACAGGCTGATCTGGCTCGAATTGTTGGGACCAGTCGTCGGTCGTCAGTCATGTGTCGTCAGCTACAGCATTTGCTGACGACTGAAGACCGACGACTGATGACTACTTGCTGTACAACTCCACAATCAACTGCTCGTTGACCGGCAGGTTGATGTCTTCGCGCTTGGGCAGGGCCAGGACCTTGCCTTTGTAATTGTCGCGATCGATCTCCAGCCAGTTGGGTGCGTTCTGGTGGCTGGCAAATTCCTTTGCCGGCTCCAGGATGGGCAACTTCTTGCTGCCTTCGCGGATCGCAATCTCTTCGCCCACACTCACCTGGAATGAAGGGATGTTGACCTTGCGTCCATTCACCTGGATGTGCCCGTGACGCACCAGCTGGCGCGCCTGACGGCGGGACATCCCGAAGCCGAGACGGTAGACCACATTGTCCAGGCGGCGCTCGAGCTGTTGCAGAAGCATTTCGCCGGTGACGCCGCGAGTCCGCGCCGCTTTCTCGAAATAGTTGCGGAACTGGCCTTCCTGGGTGAAGTAAATGCGCTTGGCTTTCTGCTTTTCGCGCAGCTGCAGACCGTAGCCCACGATCTTGGCTTTGCGGTCCTTGCCATGCTGTCCAGGAGCGAAGTTACGCTTCTCGATGGGACATTTATCGCTGAAACACTTAGTGCCTTTGAGGAACAGCTTCATGCCCTCGCGGCGGCAGAGACGGCTGACGGGATCAGTGTAACGGGCCAAGTTATTTTCTCCTCTTTAGATGACCGGTTTACAGGTTTGGCTTCACCCTTCGTCCCGGACGAAAATCAGTTTGTCGTTTCAGGTTTCTAGTTTCCAACCCACTGAGAACTGGGGACCAGAAACTGAAAACTGTTTCTCAAAGCAAAACTCGGTTATCAGTTCCTAGTTCCCCGTTCCCAGTCGAGCTAAGAGTCCTTGAAACGGGAAACCAGAGCCCCGAAACTGCCTACACCCTTCTACGCTTCGGCGGACGGCAACCGTTGTGCGGAATCGGAGTAGCGTCTTTGATGTTACGAACCTCAATACCAGCAGCGGCCAGAGCGCGGATCGCCGATTCACGTCCGGAGCCGGGGCCACTCACTCTTACTTCGACGCTGCGCACGCCGTGATCGCGCGCCATGCTGGCCGCGTTCTGCGCGGCCTGCTGGGCGGCGAACGGTGTCCCTTTGCGCGATCCGCGAAAGCCCAGTGAACCGGAACTCTTCCACGCCAGTACGTTCCCCGCCTGGTCGGCGATGGTCACAATGGTGTTGTTAAACGAAGCCTGGATGTGGGCAATGCCGTGCGGAACATGCTTCCGCTCTTTTTTCTTGAAGGTTTTCTTCTTGCCCTTTTTGTCCGGCGCCGCTGCCCCGGTCCCCGGTGCTGCTGCTGGTGCTGCTGGTTTTGCCATAGTTGTTCCTAGTCGTCGGTCGTCAGTCTTCGGTCGTCAGCCAATCATCGCCCAACGGCGTCAGGATCCTGCTGACGACTGAAGGCCGACGACTGGCGACTGTTCTATGTCTTTGCCGTTGCCTTCTTTTTCTGCGCCACTGTCCCCTTGCGCGGGCCTTTGCGGGTGCGCGCATTGGTGTGGGTACGCTGTCCGCGGACCGGCAGGTTGCGGCGGTGACGATAGCCGCGGTAGGAACCGATTTCGATGAGCCGCTTGATGTTCATCGAAACTTCCTTGCGCAAATCGCCTTCCACCATGCCCTCGGCCTCGATCACCTGGCGGATACGGTTCACCTCGTCTTCACCCAGGTCCTGGACCTTCTTCATGGGATCCACGTTGGCCGCGTCCAGAATGCGGGCCGCGCGCGGATTGCCGATGCCATAGATGTAGGTCAGCGCGATATTGGTTCGCTTGTTGCGCGGAAGGTCGACGCCTGCAATGCGTGCCATAGTGTTCCTCGAATCCTTAGCCTTGACGCTGCTTGTGTTTGGAGACGACGCAGATCACCCGCACCACGCCCTTGCGGTGGATGACCTTGCACTTATCGCAAATCTTCTTTACCGACGCTCGTACTTTCATAGACCAGCCTTCCGCCGTCAGCCCTCAGCCGTCAGCAAACCCGGGACGACTGACAAGACAGCGTTCATTTATACCGATACACGATGCGGCCGCGATTCAGGTCGTAGGGCGAAAGCTCAACCGCGACTTTGTCCCCGGGCAGAATGCGAATGAAGTTCTTGCGCATCTTTCCCGAGACATGGGCCAGCACCTGGTGTTTGTTTTCCAGTTCAACCTTGAACATGGCATTGGGCAGCGGTTCCAAGACCGTTGCCATCACTTCAATCGCGTCCTCTTTGCTCATCGACTCCTTGAAATCGCTTCTAGCCACTGGCTACTAGCTAAATCACCGGGCTTCCGGTCCAAGCTAGTAGTTAGAAGCCAGGAGCCAAAAGCCCTACTGCGTCAAAATCATCGGGCCATCTTTAGTGACCGCGACACAATGTTCGAAGTGGGCGCTGTAGCTGCCGTCGGCGGTTACCGCGGTCCACTTGTCGTCGAGGACGCGGGTCCCGGGACTGCCCGAATTCACCATGGGCTCGATGGCCAGCACCATGCCTTCGCGCAAGCGCGCCCCGTGCCCTCGAGTGCCGTAGTTCGGCACCTGCGGTTCCTCGTGCAACCGGGTGCCAATGCCGTGCCCCACGAATTCCCGGACTACGCTGAAACCGTTGGCTTCGACAAATTCCTGCACCGAAGCGCCAACGTCTCCCACTGCATTTCCGATCCGCGCCGCCTCGATGCCCCGGTACAACGATGCCTCCGTGACTTCGAGCAACTTGGCCAGCTCGGGCGTGATCGAACCATCCACCGGGACCGTGATGGCCGCATCGCCATAGTAGCCGTCGAACACCACGCCGCAATCAATCGAAACAATGTCGCCGGCCTTCAACACCCTTTTCTCAGAGGGGATGCCATGCACGATCTCCTCATTGATCGAGGTGCACAGCACGCAGGGATAATCGTAGTATCCCTTGAAGGCGGGCTTCACGCCCAGGTCCTTGATCTTCTGCTCGGCCGCGCGTTCCAGGTCCATGGTGCTCGCTCCCGGCACCACCAGGGCGCGAACATGGTTCAGGACCTCGCGCACGATGCCGCCGCTGCGCCGCATCTTCTCGATCTCAGCCGCCGATTTGCAGACAATCATGATTTACAGATCGAACTTCCTGTCGGACCTACGGATCACCGGCCGGCACACCCCGCTGGCTCTCGATCACCTTGAAAATCTGCTCGGTGACCTGCTTGACCGGCAAATCGCCATCGACGGAAACCAGCCGCCCTTTGCGCGCGTAGTACTCGGCCACGGGCTTGGTCTGCAGTTCGTAGGCCGCCAGTCGTTCCCGGATGACGTCTTCACGGTCGTCGTCGCGGGTCACCAGCGTAGAACCATCAACATCGCATCGGTCAGCGACACGGGGTGGCTGGGAGTAGACGTTATAGATCCGGCCACAGACGGGACAAGAACGGCGTCCAGTAATCCGACGTAACAACTTATTATAATCCACGTTAATTCGGATCACAATGGGCAGACACTGCTCCCGTTGCCCCTTTTCAAAGAACTCATGTTCCAGAAACGCATCCAGCCATCCGGCCTGGGCCGGGTTGCGGGGAAATCCGTCAAGAATGAAGCCGCGCGCGCAATCCGCCTGCCTCAGGCGCTGGGCAACCATGTCGTACATCAGGTCGTCCGGCACCAGTCCGCCGCGCGCCATCACGTCCTTGGCCGCCAGGCCGAGGGGAGTGCCGCGCTGCACATTTTCCCGCAGCAGGTCTCCCGTGGAAATCTGCGGGATCTGGTAATGCGCCACAATCTGCTTGGCTTGCGTACCCTTGCCCGCACCCGGAGAGCCGAGCAGAATGACAGGTCCGATGCCGCGCGAGATCGCCTCCGCCATCGAACTGGTCCTCCCGCCTCCGATTGCAATTTCACCCAACCAGCACGATTACAGCGAACCTGCTTCAATCTCTACCCAACCATCTGACCGTTTGGTCGCGGGTGACTCGCCCCGCGGCTCTTGATCTCGACTCCAGGCCACGCGGGCGAGGTCGCCCGCGACCACACAACATCAAGACCAGGTCCGGCGGCCGCGAATACGCCCGCTGCGCGGGGTAAATCCGTCATAGTGGCGCATCACCAGCTGGGCTTCGATCTGGGTCACGGTATCCATGGCGACGCCCACCACGATCAGCAGGGACGTGCCTCCAAAGTAGAAGTTCACGCCCAGACCGTTGGTCACCCAGGTCGGCAGGCGCTCGAAGAATGCTCCGATCGGTCCGTACAAGTGGTTCAGATGAATGCCGGTGATCATCCACTCCGGAATAAAGGAGATGATGATCAGGTATAGCGCGCCCACCAGCGTGATCCGGGTCAGGATTTCGTTGATGTGATCGGCGGTGCGCTTGCCGGGACGAATGCCGGGGATGAACCCGCCGTACTTCCGCATGTTGTCGGCAACTTCGTTGGGGTTGAAGACAATCGATACGTAGAAGTAGGCAAAGAAAATGATGCCGATGGCGTACAGGAAGGTATAAAGCGGCTCCCCCCATCCCAGATTGCGGATCAGCTCGCCGAAGTAGCGGTTGTTGCGCAGGCTGTAGCCCACGGTCTGCGGCAGAGTGAGGATCGACGAGGCAAAAATGACCGGCATAACGCCGCCGGAATTCACCCGCAGAGGCAAATGCGTGGACTGCCCGCCCATCACCTTCCGGCCCACCACGCGCTTGGCATACTGCACCGGAATCCGGCGCTCGCAACGCTCCACATAAACAATGAATCCCACCACCAGGACCATCACTCCGACCAGCAGGATTGTGGCCGGCGCGGTGAAGGCGCCCCAGGCGTCAGTGCGAACTTTGTCGAAAAGGTCGATCACCGCGCGCGGCAGGCCGACCACGATGCCAGCAAAGATCAGCAGCGACATGCCGTTGCCGATGCCGCGCTCGGTAATCTGTTCGCCCAGCCACATAATGAACACGCTGCCCGTGGTCAGGGTCAGCATGGTCATCAGGACAAAAGACGCTCCGGGGTGGATGACGAAATCTCCGCCGCGCTGCAGCTGCCAGGCAATGCCAAAGGACTGCACCGCGCTCAAGCCAAAAGTCAGATAGCGGGTCCACTGCGTGATCTTCTTGCGTCCGAGCTCGCCTTCTTTCTGCAACTTGGCCAATGGCTCATAAACCACGGTCAGCAACTGCAAAATGATAGACGCCGTGATGTAGGGCATGATGCCCAGGGCAAAAATGGTCAGGCGGCGCAGCTGTCCGCCGGAAAACAGGTCGACGAAGCCCAGCAGGCTGCCTTTGTTCTGCTCGAAAAACTGCTGCAGCTTGTCCGCGTTCACGCCTGGCGTGGGAATATGCCCGCCCAGGCGGTACACCGCCAGCAGCGCCAGGGTAAACATGATGCGCTTGCGCAGGTCCGGGATACGAAAGACGTTGGCCAGTTTCTCCAGCATCGGCTACAGCACCTCGAACTTGCCGCCGGCCTGGGTGATCTTTTCCTGGGCCGACTTGGAAAACTTGTGGGCATGCACGGTCAGGGCGATCGTCAACTCGCCGTCACCCAGCACCTTCAAGGGATGCTTGCCCTTGATCACGCCCGCTTTACGCAACACGTCAGGCGTGATGGTGGTCTCGCCCAGCGCCGCCAGCTTTTCCAGGTTCACGATGTTGAATTCCTGGCGGAAGATGTTGGTGAAGCCACGCTTGGGCATGCGGCGGTGCAATGGCATCTGGCCGCCTTCAAAGCCGCGCATCATGCGCGAGCCGCTGCGCGAGCGCTGGCCCTTGTGTCCGCGGGTGGAAGTCTTGCCCATGCCCGATCCCATGCCGCGGCCCACGCGCTTCTTGTTGGCCGTCGCCTTCTTTGGTGCGCGAATGTTTGAAAGGTTCATAAAGTCAGCTCTCAGCCGTCAGCTCTCAGCACCCAGGGTCAGCTGATAGCTTTATTGCACGATTTCAACCAAATGCGGCACCTTGGCCACCATGCCGCGGATGGCCTGATTGTCCGGCCGCTCGATCACCTGGTTCAAGCGGGTGAAACCCAGGCCTTTGACCACCAGCTTCTGCTGCACCGGCGCGCAAATCGCCGAGCGCACCCACTTCAGATGGATTTTCGGGCCGCTGCCCGGACTCGATTTCTTCGCCAGTTTATTAGGCATGATTACAGTTCCTCGACTGACTTGCCGCGCATGGCAGCCACATCGCTGCGGTTTTTCAGGTGCTTCAGGGCATCAAACGTCGCCTTGATGACATTGTGCGGATTGGTGGTGCCAATCGATTTCGTAAGCACATTCTGAATGCCGGCCGAAGTCATGACCGCGCGCACCGCGCCGCCCGCAATCACCCCGGTGCCTTCCGGAGCGGGTTTCAGCAGCACCCTGCCCGACCCGTAGCGTCCCAAGACGAGATGCGGAATGCTGGTTTGCGTCAGGTTGACCCGCATCAGGTTCTTTTTGGCCGACTCAATTCCCTTGCGAATGGCCTGCGGAACTTCCTTTGCCTTGCC
Source organism: Terriglobales bacterium (assembly GCA_035632335.1). Classification (GTDB taxonomy): domain Bacteria; phylum Acidobacteriota; class Terriglobia; order Terriglobales; family Acidobacteriaceae; genus JAIQFF01. The sequence continues at coordinate 9,957 of DASQHA010000194.1, read as the reverse complement.
CGAACCATAGCCCACGACGGCCGCACTCGGGTCTCCCACCACGACCAGCGCCGCGAAGGAAAGGTTCTTGCCGCCTTTGACTACCTTGGTCACGCGGTTGATCGAGACCACCTGGTCTTTCAGCTGGTACGAATTCGCATCGAGCTTCTTGATCACTGTTGGCATTCTTTAAACTCTCATTTCCCAATTCGCAGATCTGCAAGTTTTAGAACTGCAGTCCAGCTTCGCGGGCAGCATCGGCCAGGGCCTTGACCCGTCCGTGATAAATGTAGCCGCCACGGTCAAACACGACTTTCTCGATCCCCTTGGCTTTGGCGCGCTCGGCAATGCTCTTGCCGACGCTTTTCGCTGCAGCCAGATTGCCCCCGTTCCGCCGCTCACCCTTCTTGCCTTCGGCGGAATTCGCGGAAACCAGGGTCGCACCCTTCAAGTCGTCGATCAGCTGAACGTAAATATGATTCAACGAGCGATACACGTTCAGCCGCGGGCGCTCGGAGGTGCCGAGCACCTTCTTGCGGATACGCTTGTGCACGTGCCGCCGATTCGCGTTCTTCGATGTCTGGGTAAGCATTTTTTCTGGTCCTCGGTCGTCAGTTGTCGGTCGTCAGCCCTTCCCACTCTTGCGCAGACCGATCACCGCACGACTGTTGTTGCCTCGGTCATCAGCTCGATCCGTCAATCGTTTGCCGCGTGGCTGACGACTGACGACCGACGACTGACGACTATTTCGCTCCGGTCTTACCAACCTTCTTCTTCAAGCGCTCGCCGGCATAGCGCACGCCCTTGTTCTTATACGGATCGGGCGGGCGCAGGCTGCGCATTTCGGCGGCCACCTGTCCGACTTTCTGGCGATCGATTCCAGTCACGCTCAGCTTGGTCTGCTTGGGATCGACGGTCGCTTCGATTCCGAGGGGCAGGGGATATTCAATCGGGTGCGAGTAACCCAGGCTGAAGACCACCGTGGTCTTGCCTTTGAGCTCGGCGCGGTATCCGATGCCGACGATTTCCAGTTCCCGGGTCCAACCCTTGGTCACGCCTTCCACTGCGTTGTTGACCAGGGCGCGGGCCAGTCCGTGGACCGCGGCCTGCGAGTCGTTCTCGCGGATCGCCACCAGGTTGCCGTCCTGCTGCTCCATGCGGATGCCGCGCGGAAGCTGGGTATCCAGCTTGCCCTTGGGACCCTGCACGTTCACCGTGCTGCCTTCAATCTTGACCGCTACCCCCTTGGGGAGCGGGATCGGCTTTCGTCCAATTCTTGACATAGGCTTCTAGCTTCTAGCTCCTGGCTTCTAGCCAAGTCGCATTCATGCACTCACGACAATTACTTCCAATTTGTACTTGTGCTCCAGCTAGTAGCCAGAAGCTAGTAGCCAGTAGCAGCCGTTACCAGATCTCGCACAACACTTCGCCGCCCACGCCCTGCTTGCGGGCCTGGCGCCCGGTCATGACGCCGCGGGGCGTAGTCAGAATATTGATGCCCATGCCGCCCAGCACGCGCGGGATCTCGCTGCGCCGCACATAGACCCGGCAACCCGGCCGGGACACACGTTCGACATTCGAGATCGCAGCCTCGTTGTTGTTGCCATACTTCAGATAAATGCGCAGGACCTTGTGGCCTTCCTCCTCCGCCGGCTTGAAATTGGAGATATAGCCTTCCTCCTTGAGGATGCGGGCAATCTCCAGCTTCAGCTTGGAAGCAGGAATGTCAACTTTCTGGTGGCGGGCGCGTATCGCATTGCGAATGCGCGTCAGCATGTCTGCGACCGGATCGGTCAACCTCATCGTTTGCTTCTCCTCCGCCGCCCGTTTGCTCCGGTCCCACTTGCTTTCGACCGAAGAACCCGCAACGACGCTTCCACCCTGACCGCTACCCAGGTTTAATCATCCAGACCCGGGTGCCCCAACCCTCGCGCGCTCTTTGCGCGGGCTGGGAGATCTACTACCTACCAGGACGACTTCGAAACCCCGGGAATCTCTCCGCGCAGGGCCAGCCCGCGGAAACACAGCCGGCAAATGCCGAACTTGCGCAGGTAAGCCCGCGGACGTCCGCACAATTTGCAGCGGTTATGCCGGCGCGAGGAAAACTTCAGCTTCGGCTCTTTGCCCCGCGCTTTGTCAAACTTTGCTTCGATCTTTGCGTCTTTTACTCTTTTTGCTGTCGTCAATTTGCTTTTAGCTCCTGCTTCTGGCTGCCACCTCTCAGCGGTCAGCCCTCAGCTCTCAGTTAGGACCTGTTACTCGCTACGGACGGAAGGGCATTCCCAGGTGCTTCAGCAATACTCGCGCCTGGTCGTCATTCGCCGCCGTGGTCACGATGGTGACGTTCATGCCCTTGGTCTTGTCCACCCGGGAATAATCAATTTCGGGAAAAATCAGCTGGTCGTGCAGGCCCAGCGTATAGTTGCCGCGCCCGTCGAACGACTTGGTCGAAACTCCCTTGAAGTCGCGCACCCGGGGCAGCGCCACATTCAACAGCCGGTCCAGAAACTCCCACATGCGGTCGCCCCGCAGGGTCACCATGGCGCCGATGGCCTGTCCTTCACGCACCTTGAAGGCGGCAATCGATTTCTTGGCCTTGGTCGTCACCGGCTTCTGGCCGGTGATCTGGCCCAGTTCATTGACCGCGGGATCAAGGATCTTGGCATTCTGCGTGGCTTCGCCCACTCCCATGTTGACCACGATCTTGTTCAGGTGCGGCACCGCCATGGGATTCTTGAGGTCGAATTCCTTCATCAGCGCGGGCGCGACCTCAGCCTGGAAGCGGCTCTTGAGCCGCGGCGTTTCCTTGGCGCTGTGATGGGCCTGCGCCGGCTTCGACTCCTGCTGCTGCTTGTCGCCCTGCTTGTCTCTTTTCTCTTTTGCCATTGCTTCAGTTACCTTCTCTGGAGTTCAGCCGGTGCTCCTGGCTCCTGGCTTCTAGCTCCTAAAAATCCCCTCCCTAGTTGGGCTCTAACTAGCAGCCAGAAGCTAGCAGCTAGAAGCGCCTTCACTACTTATCCAGCGTCGCGCCGCACTTGCGGCATACCCGGACTTTGCGCTCGCCCTGGAACTCGTGTCCGATGCGTACCGGACGCTTGCAGCCGGGACACATCAGTCCCACATTCGAAATCGCGATCCGGCTTTCCTGCTCGGCGATGCCGCCTTTCACATTGCGCTGCGGGTTGGGCCGCACATGCTTCTTCACCAGCATCACGTGCTCCACCAGGATCTTGGCGTCGTTGGGGAAAATGCGCAGCACCCGGCCTTCCTTGCCCTTGTCGCGCCCGGTGATCACGCGCACCGTATCGTTGCGCCGCAGGTCCACTCGCTTGTTCGCTCTCTCGACTGTCTTCATGATCTCGGCTTTCCGCTCAATGAATGAATTCTCTTAAAGCACTTCCGGCGCCAGCGACACGATCTTCAAAAACTTGCGTTCGCGCAGTTCGCGGGCCACCGGGCCGAACACGCGGGTCCCCACCGGCTCGCCGGCATCGTTGATGAGCACCGCGGCGTTGTTGTCAAAGCGGATGTAAGTGCCGTCGCGGCGCCGGTGTTCCTTGCGGGTACGCACGATGACCGCCTTTACCACTTTGCCCTTCTGCACCTGGCCCTCGGGGGCGGCTTCCTTCACGCTGGCGGTGATGACATCCCCCAGCCCGGCGTTCAGGCCGGTGGAGCCGCCGAGCGGCAGAATCATCTGCAGCTTGCGGGCGCCGGAGTTGTCGGCGACCTCGAGCATCGATCTCATCATCACAGCCATAATCGGATCTCCTCCGGGCCCTTACCAGAACGCCCGTCTAACTCACTTCCGGAAGCGCCACTTCGGGCAGCGACGCCGCCTGACGGACCACTTCCTTCAAGCGCCAGCGCTTCAACTTGGAGAGCGGCCGAGTTTCTTCCAGGCGCACCACATCGCCGATGTGAGCCACATTTTTCTCGTCGTGGGCGTAAAACTTCTTGGCTTTCGAGACCACCCGGCCGTAGAAGGGATGCGCCTTCTTGCGCACCACCTGCACCACGATCGTCTTGTGCATGCGGCTCGAGACCACTTCGCCGACCACAATCTTGCGCCGTCCGGCGGCCTGCGGTTCCGCTCCGGATTGTATTTTGGTTTCAGCCATACTATTTTTTCTCCGTTGCGCCGGCCCCTGCCAGTTCACGCTCGCGCGCGATGGTCTTCACCCGCGCAATGTCCCGCCGCAGCCCGCGGATCTTTTTCAGGCTCTCGGTCTGTCCCATGTTGAGCTGGAACTTCAGCTTGAACAGCTGGTCGCTCAACTCGCGCTCCTGGGAAACCAGTTCGTCGGCGGTCAGGTTACGTACTTTTTCCGGTTTCATGTCAGTTCTCGGTTCTCAGTTCAAAGTATCTAGTGCGCGCCTTCACGCTTCACAAACACCGTCCGCAAAGGCAGCTTGTGCGAAGCCAGGCGCATGGCCTCGCTGGCGTCGGTCTGCGAAACCCCTTCCATCTCGAACAGGATCTTGCCCGGCCGGACCACCGCAACCCAGTGATCGGGCGCGCCTTTGCCTTTTCCCATACGGGTTTCAGCCGGCTTCTTGGTCACCGGCTTGTCCGGGAAAAGACGGATCTGGATCTTGCCGCCGCGCTTGATGAACCGGGTCATGGCCACGCGAGCCGCTTCAATCTGGCGGTCGGTGATCCAGCCCGGCTCCAGCACTTTCAGGCCGAAATCGCCGAAGGCCAGCTGGCTACCGCGCCAGGCCTTGCCGGTCATGCGTCCGCGCTGTTGCTTGCGGTACTTAACTTTCTTGGGCATCAACATAAGATCAGCTCTTAGCTTCTAGCCTCTAGCTTCTGGCTCAAACCTTAGAACGCGCCTGCCTGCTGCGGTTCGCGTTTCTTGGCCGGCAAAATTTCGCCTTTGTAGACCCAGCACTTCACCCCGATGACGCCATAGGTGGTGCGGGCTTCGGTAAAACCGTAATCGATGTCGGCGCGCAGCGTGTGCAGAGGCAAGCGGCCCTGCAGATACCATTCGGAACGCGCAATTTCGTTGCCGTTCAGACGTCCGCTGACCCGGACCTTGATGCCTTTGCAACCGAAACGCAATGCCGAGTCGACCGCTTTGCGCATGGCGCGGCGGAAGCCAACCCGCTTTTCCAGCTGCAGGGCAATCGATTCCGATACCAGCTGGGCATCGAGCTCGGGCTTGTGCACTTCCTGGATATCGATATAGACCTCGCGCCCGGTACGCTTCTGCACGTCACCCTTGAGCTTGTCAATCTCGGCGCCCTTGCGTCCGATGATGATGCCGGGACGCGCCGTCTTGATGATGACGCGCAGCTTGTTGCCGGGACGCTCGATTTCAATCGAGCTCACGCCCGCCGACTTGAGCTTGTCTTTCAGCTCATTGCGCAACTTGACGTCTTCGAGCAGCAGCTTGTCGTAATCGCGCTCCACAAACCAGCGCGACTTCCAGGGCTTGGTGTAGCCCAGGCGAAAACCGTAGGGATGAACTTTTTGTCCCATTATCTGGCTCCTACTTTCTTCTTGCCGGTGGGCACTTTGCGCTTGGCGCCGGCCTTGGCCTTACCCCGTACTGGAGACTTCGCGGCCGCGGATTCTTCTCCCACCACGGTCGCCAGCCCTGCCCCGCTCTTGCCGCGTTCCGCCAGCACAATCTCGATGTGCGCGATGCGCCGCACATAGCGGAAGGCCCGTCCCATCGGCGCCGGACGGATGCGCTTCATGCGCGGCCCGTCGTTGGCCACCGCATCCTTCACATAAAGCTTGTCGACATCGATGTCGAGGCCTTTTTCGCTGCTCAAGTAGTTGGCATTCTCGAGCGCCGAACGCAGCAGCTTTTCCACCGTCGCGGCCACCCGCTTCTTGGTGAAGATGAGGGTATTGAGCGCATCTTCCACCTTGAGGCCCTTGATCAAATTCAGCACCAGGCGCGCCTTTTGCGGCGACACCCGGGTGAAGCGGACTTGAGCTCGAAATTCCATAATTAGCCTTTAACCTTTAGCCTTTAGCTTTTAGCCTTTAGCTAAGAGCTAAAAGCTAAGAGCGGTTGTTCTACGCCTTGGGCGCGGGCGCCGCCGGCGCGGCCGAACCGGCCGCCGGCGTGATCGCTCCCGGACCGCCCGGAACGCCTGCCGGACGGGCCGCGGTTTCTGTCGCCGCCCGCATCGAGTGACCCTTGAACTGGCGGGTGAAACTGAATTCGCCCAGTTTGTGGCCCACCATGTTCTCGGTGACGTACACCGGAATAAATTTCTTTCCGTTATGCACGGCGATGGTGTGACCCACCATTTCCGGAATGATGGTCGAGCGCCGCGACCAGGTGCGCAGCACCTTCTTCTCATTACGCGAGTTCATGCCGTCCACCCGCGCCTGCAGGTAGCCATCCACGAACGGACCCTTCTTGGTTGAACGTGCCATAAAGTCAGCTTCTAGCTGTTAGCTCCTAAGCTCTTAGCTAAATCCAAAACTTTCAAAACTCTCGTCCTCAGCCCCTGCTCTTGTCATTCCGAACCGCCGCAGCGGTGAGGAATCTGCTTTTTGCCGACGACTGAAGACAGACGACCGACGACTGCCTTACTTCTTTCCTCGCCGGTTCACGATGAACGCATCGGTGCGCTTGTTGTTGCGCGTCTTGTAGCCGCGTGTCGGCTGGCCCCACGGGGTGACCGGATGCCGGCCGCCCGAAGTCTTGCCTTCACCGCCGCCGTGCGGATGGTCGACCGGGTTCATCGACACACCGCGGTTTACCGGCCTCCGGCCCAGCCAGCGCATGCGCCCGGCTTTGCCGATGGTGACATTTTCATGATCGAGATTGCCCACCTGGCCGATCGTGGCCATGCAGTCCTGCGAAACTTTGCGGGTTTCCCCCGAAGGCAGCTTGACCAGCGCATACTCGCCTTCCTTGGCCACCAGCTGCGCCGAACCGCCGGCCGAGCGCACCATCTGCGCGCCCTTGCCCGGCTTCAGCTCCACGTTGTGGATGGTCGTGCCGGGCGGAATATTTTTCAGCGGCAATGCGTTGCCGACAAGGATGTCCGCTTCCGGACCGCTCACCACTTTCTGTCCGACCTTGAGCCCGTCGGGCTGCAGAATGTAGCGCTTCTCGCCGTCCGCGTAGGCGAGCAGCGCGATGCGCGCGGAACGGTTGGGATCGTATTCGATCGAAGCCACGGTCGCCGGGACGCCGTTCTTGTCGCGCTTGAAATCGATCAGGCGCAGCTTGCGCTTGTGTCCGCCGCCGCGATGCCACATGGTGGTATCGCCGCTATTGCGCCGCCCGCCGCTGCGCTGCTTGGGCTCGACCAGGGGCTTATGCGGATGCCGGTTCGTAATGTCGTCGTTGACCAGCGTGGTCCGGTAGCGCAACGTCTGCGTAGTCGGTCGGTATGTCTTGATTGGCATAAAAATCAGCTCTTGGTCTTCGGCCGTCGGTCGTCAGCACAATCCTTGTGTCCATCGGTCTTGCTGACGACTAAAGACCGACGACTGACGACTATAAGTTCTGCGCGTACTCCGGCATTTTCTCTCCGGACTTCAAGCGCACATAAGCTTTCTTCCAGTCGGGACGGTAGCCGGCAAACTTTCCCCGCCGCCGTTCTTTGCCGGGATAGGTCGCGGTGCGCACCGAAAGCACCTTCACCTTGAAAATCGACTGCACTGCCTGCCGGATCTCGGTCTTGGTCGCGGCCGGCGCCACCTGGAAGACCAGCGTGTTCTGGTTTTCCTTGATGGCCAGGCCTTTTTCCGTGATCACCGGCCGGCGAATGATCTGATATGCGGATTTCATCAGGCAACCTCCGCCGCTTTTTCATGTCGCACCCGGCGCCGCGGAGCGCGTGTGGCCTTCTTCGTGCTTTCCTTTTCGGTTTCCTTGCGTTGCCGCTTCGAAATCGAGTTCTTCAGCGAAACCTGCAGCGCTTCGATGGCCGGCTGCGAGAAAATCGCGCGATCGTAACGCAACAGGTGATACGGATGAACCGCGCTGCTGTTGACCAGCTCGACGCCGTCCAGGTTGCGCGAGCTCAGCGTCAGGTTGCGGTTTCCATCCCGTCCTGCTTCGACCAGCAAGGCCGTGGTCTCGACCTGCAATGCGTCGAGCGCCTGGCGGAACAGCTTGCTCTTCGGTTCCTTCACATCAAACGCGTTGACCACAATGAGCTTGCCATCGGCGAATTTGGAAGCCAGCGCGGAGCGCAACGCTCCCAGCAACTTCTTGCGCGGAAAGGCGTAGTCATAGGAACGCGGTTGCGGTCCATGTACCGTGCCGCCATGCCGCCAGAGCGGCGAACGGATGGAACCCACGCGGGCGCGTCCCGTGCCCTTCTGCTTCCACAGTTTCTTGCCGGCGCCCGAGACCAGCTTCTTGTTCTTGGTGGCGTGAGTGCCGGCGCGCTGTGCGGCACGGTAGTGCTTCACCGCTTCCCACAGCAGGTCTTCATTGATCGCGCCGAAAACTTCATCGGCCAGATCAAGCGTGCCGACCTTCTCCCCGCTCAGATTATGAATATCGATAGTCGCCATATGTCTGTTCCGTGCGCACTCGCGGTCTCGCTGAAGACTGAAGACCGACGACTGCAGACTGTCGTTAAGCTTTCTTCGCCGCCCTCTTGGCCGCCTTCAACGGATCCACCGTGGCCGCGCCACCAAACCCGCGACGCTCTCGGGGCGGCTTCTTGGCTTTGGTAATTACGAGGTACCCACCGTTTGGACCGGGCACGCTGCCTTCGACCACCAGCAGGTTTTCGTCTTTATCGACGCCCAGCACGCGCAGGTTGCGCTGGGTCACGCGATCGACGCCCATGTGTCCCGACATGCGCATGCCCTTGAAGACGCGCGAGGGGAACGCTGACGAGCCGATCGAACCCGTGATCTGAAACATCGATCCGTGCGACTTGGGACCGCCGGCAAAATGATGACGCCGGACGACGCCGGCAAAGCCGCGTCCCTTGCTGATGCCGACGATGTCCACAAACTTCTCGCCTTCAAAAATGTCGACCAGCACCCGGTCGCCAGCCTTCACGGCGACAGCTTCTTCCGCCTTTTCCACTTCGATCGGCACTTCGCGCAGAAATTTTACCGGCGGCAGATTGTGCTTTCCCAGGTGGCCCTTCATGGGCTGGGTCAGGCGCGATTCCTTCATGAACTCGACCAGCCCGATCTGGGCCGCGTCGTATCCGTCGCGGGTCTGGGTCTTGTGCTGCGTAATCACGCAGGGACCCGCCTGCAGAACGGTGGCCGGATGCACGTCGCCCTTGTCGTCGAAGAGCTGCGTCATGCCGACTTTCTTGCCCAGGATTCCGGTTACTTTTGCCATTTCAATTCTTCTCCGCGAGCTGAATCAGCTCAAGCTGAAAGCCGACGGCTATTTGTGTTCCTTGCCAAAAGCTTTAATCTCCACGTCCACGCCCGCGGGCAAGTCGAGCTTCATCAAAGCGTCCACCGTCTGCTGCGTGGGCTCGAGAATATCGAGCAGGCGCTTGTGAGTGCGAATCTCAAACTGCTCGCGCGATTTCTTGTCCACGTGCGGAGACCGCAGCACGCAGTACTTGTTTTTCATCGTGGGCAACGGAATCGGGCCCGCGATCTGCGCCCCCGTGCGCCGCGCCGTATCGACAATCTCACCCGTGGACTGGTCCAGGATGCGGTAGTCGTAGGCCTTCAGCCGGATGCGAATTCTCTCTTTTCCAACCATGTTTCACTCTTTCGCTCTCCCGGCTCACCGGGAGAAAAGAACTGGCGGCATGCTGCGAGCCGCTGGAATGCAGCTTCTAGCTCTTGGCTTCTAGCTCAAACCCATCTGAGAACTGAGAACCAGTCACTGATCACTGGTTTCTGATCTTTCAGTTCTTAGTTCTTTGTATTCAGTTCCCAGTATTCACCCTTACTACTGAATAATCTCGCTGATGGTTCCCGCGCCCACCGTGTGCCCGCCTTCGCGGATGGCAAAACGCAAGCCCTTTTCCATCGCCACCGGCGTGATCAGCTCAATC
>DASQHA010000193.1:0-2198 GCA_035632335.1 Terriglobales bacterium | reverse complement strand
TCCAGAAAATGGCTCAGGTCCATCCCAAGTGGCGTACCCCGGCTTTCAGCCTGATCGGGCAAGGCATCTGGGGCGCGATCCTGACCGTGAGCGGCCGCTACGACCAGCTTTACACCTACGTGATGTTCGGTATGGTGCTGTCCTACACGCTCACCGTGACTGGTTTGTTCGTCTTGCGCTGGAAGCAGCCCGACATACCGCGTCCCTACCGCTGCGCGGGGTACCCATGGCTGCCTGGAATCTATGTGCTGGTCGGGACCGCTTGGACGTTGAACACGATCTTCACCCGACCCACCGAAGCCTTCTGGGGCAGCGCGATTATCCTGGTCGGCGTTCCAGGATATCTGTACTGGAAACGGAACAGCAGGAAGGCAACTGTCTAGAGTCCCACGCGGCCCGACGTGATGCCCATCCCCGTCACCGAAACCGACGGTCCGAACCAGCCCAAGCCCGTCATGGGCTTCCGCGATCTCGTTCTCTTCTACGTAGTCACCGGCGTCAGCCTGCGCTGGATCGCCACTGCGGCGGCGGCTGGTCCCAGTTCCATCGTCATCTGGATCGGCTCGTTTCTCGCCTTCTACACGCCGCTCGCGCTCTCGGTGATCGAACTCTCTTCGCGCTATCCGGAGGAAGGCGGAGTCTATGTCTGGTCCAAGCACGCCTTCGGGGATTTTGCCGGCTTCATCACCGCCTGGACTTATTGGGCGTGCAATCTTCCCTACTTCCCAGCCGTGTTGTACTTCGCCGCCAGCAACGCGCTCTACATCCGCCACGACTGGGGACGATTTTCCAACAACACGATTTACTACATCGTGTTCTCCCTGGTCGCGCTCACGCTGGCCACTCTGCTCAACATTTATGGGCTTAACGTGGGCACGTGGTTGCATAACATGGGCGCGGTCGCCATGTGGGTCCCGGTGGGGATCATCGTTGCGATGGGAGCGGTCGCCTGGCATCGCTACGGATCGGCCACTTGGTTCACGCTGCACTCCATGACTCCTGGCGTTCAGCTCAAGGACATGATTTTCTGGTCGGTGTTGATCTTCGCCTTCGCGGGATGCGAGACGGCCTCGATCATGGGCGGAGAAATCAAGAACGCTCGTCGTGCAATTCCACGCGCACTGTTGATCGCGGGAGTGACGGTGACGTTCTGCTACGTCGTGGGCACCATCAGCGTGCTGGTCGCTTTGCCCGCCTCGGAAGTCGGGAACCTGCAGGGATTGATGCAGGCAGTATCGAAAACAGCAGAGCGTGTAGGCTTTGAAGCCGTAATTCCGTTCGCCGCGCTGCTGATTACGCTCAGCAATGTGGGTGCCGCCGGCGCGTATCTGGCTGCCGGCGCGCGTTTGCCGTTCGTGGCCGGGATCGATCGTTTCCTGCCGCCCGCGTTCGGCGCGCTCCATCCCCGCTGGAAGACGCCCTGGGTGGGGCTGCTCACTCAGTTTTTCTTTGGCGCGCTGTTCATCTTTCTCGGACAGGCCGGCACCAGCATCAAGGGCGCGTACGACGTGCTGGTCAGCATGGGAGTGATCACTTACTTCATCCCATTTCTGTTTCTGTTTGCGGCGATGTTCAAGCTGCAGAAAGAACCCGCCGGGCCGGGCGTGATTCGCATCCCCGGCGGCAAGCCGGTGGCGAGACTGGTTGCGTTCGCGGGCTTCGCGACGACGACTTTTACGATCGGACTGTCGCTGATCCCGCAACCGGACGAACCCAACCAGCTTCTGGCCGTGATCAAGATCGTGGGATTGTCGGGACTGCTGGTGCTGATCGGCGCCTGGATTTACTGGGCCGGCAAGAAGCGGGCGCTGACATAAACCGTGTGGGACCGGGTCTCCGACCCGGTCAGGCCGAGCCAGGCTCGGCCAGGTTTGACATTGCCTAATACCGCCAAAGTCGCCATCGTAGCCGCCCTCGAGCGCGAGGTACGCCCGCTGATCAAGCAATGGCGTCCGGTCGAGCGCGACCACGATGGGCGGAAATACAAATTTTTCGAAAACGACCGTGCCGTGCTGGTTTGCAGCGGCATCGGACCGGAAGCGGCGCGCCGGGCGGCGGAAGCCATCATCAATCTTTATGCACCAGTTTTGGTGCAGTCTGCCGGCTTTGCGGGCGCCCTTGATCCGACCCTGAAAGTGGGCACCGTGCTGACTCCCATCTGCGTCATCGACGCCAAAGACGGCGGCCGGATCGAAGCC
>DASQHA010000192.1:0-18114 GCA_035632335.1 Terriglobales bacterium | reverse complement strand
CCCCCCCCCACACTGGCCATCAAAGAACGCCAGCATTCACGTTCCATTCTGCCTGCATATATACTTTCCCATCCTTATGGCTCAGCCCACCGAACTCGCCCGCGATCTCCGCCTGGGTCATGCCAGCGCGATTGTGGTGGGCACCATCATCGGCAGCGGAATCTTCCTGGTTCCGGCCGAGATGATGCAGGCGGCCGGCTCGGCTAAGCTGGTTTACCTGGCCTGGCTGGTGGGCGGACTGCTCTCTTTCTTCGGAGCACTGACCTACGCCGAACTTGGCGCCATGAAGCCGCAGGCCGGCGGCGAGTACGTTTACATTCGCGACGGCTACGGACCGCTGGCTGGATTCCTTTATGCCTGGACCTGGTTCCTCATAGCCAAGCCGGCATCGATCGCTACGCTGGCCACGGGTTTCGTGCGCGTCCTGGGAAACTTCCCCGCCTTGAGCTTTTTCGCGCGCAACATGGTTTCCGGCCCTCTCCCGATTACTTACGGACAACTGGTGGCGGTTGCCGCAGCCACATTGATTTCCGTCCTCAATTACATCGGGATCAAGAAGGCGGGCGACTTCCAGCTGGTGTTCACTTTTCTGAAAGTTGCCATCATTCTCAGCATCGTGGTGATCGGTTTCAGCTACAGCGGCGGCAGCTGGCAGAACTTCGCCAGCAGCTTTACCGGCGCCAAAGGTGGAATGGCCGGGTTCATGGCCGCGCTGGTGGCCGCGCTCTGGGCTTACGACGGATGGAATGACCTGAATATGGTCTCGGGAGAAATCAGCCATCCGGAGCGCAACATCCCGAGGGCCCTGATCTTCGGCGTCGCGCTGGTGGGCGTCTTGTACATGCTGGTAAATGCGGCGGTGCAATATGTCCTGCCGGCTGGGGCCATCGCGCTTTCGCCGCGGCCTGCCTCCGATGCCATGGCGGTGGTGCTGGGGAGCCTGGGGGCGGGCATGGTGTCGGCCGGCATGGCGCTTTCGATGCTGGTGGCAATGAATGGCACGGTCATGAGCGGCGCCCGCGTACCTTACGCCGTGGCCCGGGACCGGTATTTCTTTTCCGCTCTCGCGGAAGTGCATCCCCGCTTCCGTACCCCCTCAGTGGCAATTGTTGTACAGGCCGTGCTGGCCGTCGTTCTCCTGCTGTTGGGAGGCAGCTTCCGCCAGTTCTTTTCGCTTGCCATCTTCTCCGAGTGGCTTTTCTACATGATCGCCGGCACAACCGTGTTCGTGTTTCGCCGGCGTGACCCTCAGGCTGTCCGCCCTTATCGGGTTTGGGGATACCCCGTGGTCCCGGCCCTCTTCGTTCTGGCTTCGGCCATCCTGCTGTACTTTACTTTTCGCGACAATTACCCCAATTCCGCCATCGGTTGCCTGGTGATTCTGGCCGGCATACCTGTCTTTTACGGTTTTGCCCGGAAGCGCTCGGCGGATGCCTGAAATTGGGCGCCCCACACCGGTTTCCAGGCGATTTTCATTTCGACATTACGAGGGTTACTGAAGGACACCCACGCCGGGCACGTTTACCCTTCGTGCTTTCTCCCGTAGCTTAAAACCTCCACCCGGTGCACTTCCCCCCAGGCTCGGGTCCCAACTTTTGGAGTTCATTGCATGGCTACGTCCGCAGGCTTTCAATTAGGGATTCTGCCCGAGCGCAAGATGGATCGGCGCGCGCTGGCGGCCAGTTACGGCTTCCTGGTCTTTCTGATCATTGTGATGGTCAACATTGGCTGGATATGGCCGGACAGTCTGAATATCAAGCGGCAGTATCACGTCACCGAATTGATCCCGATGCCCAGCCTGCAGCCTAAGCCCCTCAAGATGAAGACTCCACCGCGCACTTTGCGGGCCAAACTGCTGCCCAAGGCCCCGGTTTTTGAAGCTCCCAAGCTGACTGTGCCGCGAGAGATTCGCGCCCCACGGCCGGAGCAGCCGGATGTGGCACCGCCCAAAATTGAGGTCAACCATTTCACTCCTGCGGTGGTCAAGCAGGTAACCGGTGGGGCCCGGCCGACACTGATCGTCCATACCGGTGAGTTTGGCAGTTCGGCGACTCCCACGGTCAATGCTCCGATCCAGAAGGTACAAACCGGCGGTTTCGGTGATCCTGAAGGGCTTAAAGGAGAGGGCAAGCCCAACGCACACCTGGTGGCAGCCAGCACGGGTTCGTTTGATCTGCCTCCCGGACCGGGAAACGGCAACGGAGCGGGCGGCGCCAAAGGCATTAAGGGAACCATCGCCAGCGCCGGTTTCGGCAACGGAATTGCACAAGCCGGACAGGGCGACGGTCGCAGCAACGGGCGCGGAGCCACGGTTCAGACCGCGGGCTTTTCCAGCCAGCAATTTAGCCAAGGTTCGGGACGGCCCCAGCAGGCGGAAAGTGGACCAGCCACGACACCTGTGGAAATCATCTCCAAACCCAATCCGGTTTACACTGAGGAAGCCCGGCAGCTGCGGCTGCAAGGTGAAGTACTATTGGAAGTATCGTTCGGCGCCAATGGGCAGTTGCACGTGAATCGCGTGGTGCGCGGTTTGGGTCACGGCCTCGACGAAGCCGCGATTTCGGCCGCCAACAAGATGCGATTCAAGCCTGCCCAGCATTACAATCAGCCTATCGATTCGACGGCGATTGTGCATGTGGTTTTCCAGCTGGCGTATTAAGCACGAGAGAGAGGATTTGAGTTATGCGTACTTGGAAATGGATGATCACCGCTTCCCTGCTGATGGCGTTCAGCGCGCTGGCCCAGCAGACGGCTGCGCCGGCTTCGTCATCCGAAGCCCCCATGCCGTCGGCGCAGCCCGCCTCGAGCTCCGCTCCGGCCGAGGCGCCGGCCGCCCCGCTGCAGAGCGCTCCGCAGCCCGCGGCGGTCACGCCCGCTCCTGTCGGCGCTCCCACTACCATGGACCAGGTGGTCGACCGGGCCATTTTGCGCGAGCACGCCCTCATCACTTTCCTGCAGACCCGCACTCCTCTGGTTGAGACTTACCTGCAAAACCTGAAGCTCGATCAGCAGATGGGGCCGTCGCCCCGGGAGGACCACTATTTCTTCGGCCGCCTGGACCTGAGCGATTCGGTGGACCGGCAGGACTATCTTTCGAAGGATTCCAGTTTCCAGAACCGCATGCTGGGCGGCGTGACCAAGCTGTTCAAGTTCGAATACAAGCCCATTGGGTTTTCCTGGATGATCTTCGCCGATCGCGACGATTTTGACCGCGCCCACTACGATTTCAAATACGTGCACCGCGAATTTCAGGGCGACGTGCGCTGCATCGTCTTTGACGTGACCCCAAAGAAAGATGCCGGCAAGGGCCGCTTCCTGGGTCGCATCTGGGTGGAAGACCAGGACTACAACATCGTCAGGCTCAACGGTACGTATGCGCCCCGTCCCCGCAATGCCCAGTTCTTCCATATGGACAGCTGGCGCCTGAATTTGATTCCGGGCTATTGGGTTCCGACCTACATCTATAGTGAAGAGGGAGATTTCAGCTCCGGCTCGAAGGACAAGATGGCTTTCAAGGCGCAAACCCGAATCTGGGGTTACGACCTGAAAAAGAACAACAAGGAAGACGAGCTCACCCAGGTGCTGGTGGACTCGAGCGTGAAGGACGAAAGCCCGACCGCGCAGGACGCTTCCCCGCTGCAAGCCCAGCGGGAATGGCAGCAGCAGGCGGAAGACAACGTGATCGAGCGCCTGCAAAATGCCGGTTTGCTGGCCCCTCAGGGCGAAGTCGACAAGATCCTGATGACCGTGGTGACCAATCTGGAAGTCACCAACAATATTGAACTGCCCCGCCCGGTCCGCACTCGGGTGATGTTGACTTCACCGCTGGAGACTTTCAGCGTGGGCAACACCATCATCGTGAGCCGCGGCCTGATCGACGTCCTTCCCGACGAAGCCAGCCTGGCCATGGTGCTTTCGCACGAACTGGCGCACATCGTCCTGGGACACAACCTGGGCAGCCGTTACGCCTTCAACGACCGCATGCTCTTCTCCGACGAGTCGACGTACCAGAATCTTGGATTCCGGCACGTCCCCGAAGAGGAAGCCGCGGCCGACAAGAAGGCAATCGATCTGCTGAAGAACTCGCCCTATGCCCAGAAGCTGGACACGGCCGGCCTGTTTCTCAGAGAGCTGGCGGAAAGAGGTCCTGCGCTTTCCGCGCTGCTCACACCGCACCTGGGTAACAGCCTCACCGACCCGCGCGGCGGTGTCGAACGTATGGCGGCACTGATGACCAATGCGCCGGCGCTCGATCCCAACAAGCTGGACCAGATTCCTGCGTTGCCCCTGGGCGGACGGGTCAAGCTGAATGCCTGGGATGACCACGTGGAACTGATCAAGACATCGCCCGTCGCCATCACTTCAGCCCGCGACAAAATGCCGTTTGAAGTGACCCCGTTCTTCCCGCGCCTCACCCGTTACGGAAGCGGCGCGAACCCAGGTTCGACCACAGCTAACGCGACACCGACCAACTGACAGCTGAAAATGGAGGGCGGGCGTCCGCGCCCGTCTGCCGGTAGCTGTTAAACGACGCTGAAGAAAACGCAGGCCGGAATCGGAAGCAATTCCGAGTTCCGGCTTTCGTGTTTAGAGGTTCAGCGGGTATTTAGCCTGCAGGAATGGCCCCATTCCGGCGTCAACGACGCCAGCCCTAGGGCGTGCAGTAGAAGATCCGCGCCGGCAGTATATTCAGGAACTGGAAATTTTGCCGTACGCTGCCAAAGCTCGATTTCAAATACGGCAGCACGGTCTTGGTAAATTGATAGACCAGCAAGGCGCCCTCGGGATGAAGCACCTGGCGGGACTCCTGCATCACTTCCGAGCGGACGGCATGCGGCATGGTGCTGTAAGGAATGCCGGAGATGATGTAGTCGGCGCAGGGCAACCCAAGTTTCGCCAGGACCTTGCGGACATCCGAAGCCGAAGCGTGGACCGCATGGAACCGCGGGTCCACAATTTCTTCCTGCAGGAAGCTGACGAACTCCTGGTTCAGTTCGAGCGCCAGCAGAACCGCGTCCGGACGCATGCGCTTGAGAATCTCCTGGGTAATGGTTCCGACGCCCGGCCCGTATTCCACAATCACCCGGGCTTTCTTCCAATCCACCTGGTTCAGAACGTCATTCACCAGAAATCGGGAACTGGGGATCAGCGAGCCCAGCATGGCGGGAGACTTGAAGAAATTGAGTGCGAATAAAAACCGGCGCGACGAGGCGGGGGCCCGGAGCACGGCAGTTTGCGATTTCGACATCCCTGGATCACCCTTCATTTTTCCGTGGATACGGTAACTTCACCATACACTGGTCGGCTTTCGGAGTCGTACATTTTTAACCGTACTTCCGTTGCCGGAAAAGGGTACTTTCGTCACTTGGGAATTCCGCCAGGGGACTCTCGGCACCTTGCTGCGGCTCGGCCCTTCGGACACAATTGAGGCTTAAACCGGAAAATCAGCGTGAGGAACGAGGACTTCGCCGTGCGAAGCTGGGCCGCCACATTCCTGAAATTGATTTGGGGAATTTTCCTGGTCCTGACCTCGATCTATTGCCTGCTGGCGTTCCTGCCCTACACCTATTTTGCCCTGATCAAGGCCCCCGCCTATTCCTGGATGCCCTGGTTTGCGCACCATCACAGGCCTCTGTATTGGCTGGCCCTGCTGGCGGCCGCGGCCGCGAGTCAGCTGGGAAAAAAGACACGCGCCGATGCCCTGCTGTTTGGGGCCCTGACCCTGGCGGGAATCTACCTCGCGGTGCGGCCCTTCATGCCCACTCTGCAGAATAATTGGGCCGCTTACTGGTGGAGTTTGATGGCCTTGATGCCGCTGACCATGACTGCGGCCTGGGACCTGCGCCTGCATTGGCCGGACGCGAAGAACGAGCACAGGGATATTTCCCTGCTGGAATATTCCAGCGGAACCGTGGTGGCGATTGCCGTGGCCCTGATCTACGTGGCCGCCGCTGCCGTGCACAGCCATGCCGAGAAAGTACCGCTCCATTTCGGACTGGGCAGGCTTGAAATCACTGGTTGGAGCCTGCTCTCGCATGTTCTGGTAGCCATTATCGTGATCTCGGCCCTGAACCTTGTCCGTCTGGCCACCCGGAATGCCAGCCGTCCCACCAGCTTGCGGCTGGTCTTGAACGGACTGGCGATCGTCCTGGTGATCGGCACCGTGCTCGACCACTTCCTGGCGAGTGCGCTCAGCTTCGAAGGCTGGGCGGCCCACCTGTACGCCAGTCTTTTTGCGGTCACGCTCACGCTCTTCTTCGGGTACCTGGTTTCGCCGTTCCTGGCGCTCGAGGACTCGTCAGCCGGACGGTCCAAATCCTCATTTCGGTCGATGCTTCTGCCCTTTGCCGTGGTTCTTTCCGGCCTGGCGATTGTCATGCCAACCATCATTGGCGAAGGGGACTGGAACGGCGTGCAGCAAAGCACCTTCACCATATTTTTCTGGATGGTCCTGAGCCTCTGCGTTTACACCCTGCGGCCGCGCCGCCAAAGGTATTCTGCCGCCGCCATCCTAGCCGTGCTGCTGCTGGCCGGTTTCACTTACAAGGCCTTGCAGGCCAGCGAGATCTTCTGGGCCCGCGCCCTGGGTTCGACCGATGATGATGTGGCCCGCGCCATGGAAACTTACGCCGGGCAGGACACTTCCTTCCAGCTGGCCCACCATATTCTGGGCAACAGCCGCGAGATGCCGTGCGGAGACTTGTGCCGGATCCTGCGGCAATACACCAATATCCGGGATGCCGAAGCCAAGACCGACGTAAACCTGGTGGATGACCTGGCCGCGACGACAGCCCGGCGGCCGAATATTTTCATCCTGGTCATCGACTCCATGCGCCCGGATTACCTGGGCGCTTACAACCCCAAGGTCGACTTCACTCCCCACCTGGACGCCTTCGTGCGCGAAAGCATTCCGCTGCACAACGTGTTCACCCAATACGCCGGCACCACGCTTTCCGAGCCTGCCATCTGGTCAGGCGTCATGCTGTTGCATGCCCACTACATGCAGCCATTCTCCCGGGTAAACGGTTTGGAGAAGCTGGCGAACACCGACGGCTATCAAATGGTGGTCAGCTACGATACGGTCCTGAGCCAGATCCTTTCACCGTCCGACAACCTGACCAAGCTCGATACCGACAAGCCCCTGTGGAATCGTTTCGAAGCCTGCTCCACGCTGGGGCAACTGGAGAAGACCCTCGACGCGCGCACCGATGCGAGCCGCCCCGTGCTGTTTTACGCACAACCCATGAACGTCCACCAGTTTGCCCGCAACGACCAGCCGATGGGCAACGATCCTGACTGGCATGTTCGTCCGGGATTCAACGATCGCATCGCCCACGAAGTCCACCAGGTGGATGCCTGCCTGGGCAATTTTTTCGCTTATCTTAAAGCGCATGGCCTGTACGACGAGAGCATCATCGTGGTGACATCAGACCACGGAGACGCCACCGGTGAGTTTGGGCGGCGCGGACACTCCATTTCGATCTTTCCCGAGATCATCCACGTGCCCCTGATTGTGCACTTGCCCGCGGGCATGCGAGGGAAGCTGGTGTACGACGACAACCGGCTGTCCGCGCTCACCGACATTACGCCGTCGCTCTACTATCTGCTGGGGCACCGGCCGATTCGATCCAACCCTCTGTTCGGACGTCCGCTCTTCGCGGAAACCCGGGAAGAACTGGATAAGTACCGCAGGACTGAACTTTTCCTGGCCTCCGACGAGCGCGCGGTCTACGGCTTGCTGGCCGATAATGGAAGGTTCCTGTACACGACGTATGACTTTCCCGCGGAGAGCTTCCTGTTTGACCTGAGCCAGGACCCGAACGCGGAGCACAACCTGCTGACCAAGCCGCTGCAGGAAGAATATGCGCAGCAGGTAATCGAGCAGCTCCACGGCGTAGCCGATTTTTACGGATACAAACCGGGAGTGGGATCGCTGCTGGCAGCCGCGCACTAGATTTTGGAGGACGGTGCGTCCCGCCCGTCTTGCGCTCGAAGTCAAAACCTAAGAGCTCTTCCTCTTCCTCTTGCCCGGCAGACTCGCCGGGTTGTCGTGGATGCGCTCGCGGAATCCGCCGCGCAGTCCGCTGGCCAGCGACACGCTGGACTCGCCGAACTTGTCACGCAGCCGGTCGGCGGCCGACAACGCCTGCTGCCAGCGCTGGCGGCGTCCGTCTTCCAGCAAGTCTCCCTGCCCAGCTTGTGCCTCGAACGACGAAGCCTGCACGCCGAGCAGCCGCACCTGTGCGCCCTTACGCCAGTTCCGGCGAAACAACAGCCGGATCTGCTCGAAGATTTCGGTGTCGAGTTGGGTCGGCGACGGCAGCGTATGAGCGCGGGTAATCGTGCTGAAATCCTTGTAACGCAGCTTGAGCTGGAGGGTGCGGGCATGCAGCCCGCCTTCGCGCAGGCGGCGGCCCACCATTTCTGACAGGCGCATCAGCGTCGCTTCCAGTTGCTCCGTGCTGGCGGTATCTTCGTTGTAGGTGTGTTCGTGACTGATCGACTTGGGATCAGTGTCGGCTCCGACTTCGCTGTCAAACCAACCGCCGGCATCTTCGCCCCGGGCTTTGCCTGCCAGCGCCAGCCCCCATTTCCCAAAGCGTTCTTCCAGGAAGGCCTCATCGAAACGAGACAGGTCTCCGACCTTGCGAATCCCCAGGCCGTGCAGGCTTTGCTCGGTGACTTTGCCGACGCCAGGAATCTCGCGCACGTCGAGTGGCGCCAGAAAATTGGCTTCCTGCCCAGGCACAATCCAGAGAACGCCGTTGGGCTTGGCCCGGGCCGAGGAGACTTTCGCGATGAGACGCGAAATGCCGATCCCGATCGAGCAGTTAAGCCGGGTCTCAGTCTTCATCTTCTGGTGCAGTAAGTGCGCTGCGCGCATCGGCGGGCCGTGCAGCCGTTCCGTGCCGGTCATGTCGAGATAGGCCTCGTCAATCGAAGCCATTTCAACCTGGGGCGAGAACGAGTTCAGCACCTGATGCACTTTTTCGGAGCATTCCCGATACCGGTCGGGATGGCCGTTCACGAAGATAGCCTGTGGACACAACTTGGCCGCGGTGCGCAGCGGCATGGCCGAGTGCACGCCAAACTTGCGGGCCTCGTATGAGGCTGCGGAAACCACGCCCCGCTCATCACGCTGCCCACCCACGACGACCGCTTTGCCCTTCAATTCGGGATCGAACAGTTCTTCCACTGACACGAAAAAGGCGTCCATATCGACGTGGAAGATCGTCCTGGGAAAGGTGCTCATGGGAGGACGCCGCTCATTTTATCAAGACGGAAGCGGGCTCGATGGTGGGAAGTTTCACCAAACCATTTACCCGCCCAGAGCACCCCCGTCAGATATCGTTTATATTCTTTACCGTCAAACGAGGATCCCGATGACTCTGCTGCGCCGCTGTTTCTTTGCGTGCTGCATTGCGTTCGCCGCCGGCGCGTTTGCTCAAGCCCAAACCCCAGCGGGGGAGGCGCAGAGAACCGCTTCGCTCAGCCAGACCTCACTGGAAGGACGGAAAGCCCGCCTCGCCCTGCTCTCGCCTATCAGCTCAAAGTCTCCCAGCGGTTCGTCGTTCATGGCGAAGCTGGAAGACCCGGTTGAGATGGATGGCAAGCCGGTGCTGCAGCCGGGGACGCTGGTCGAGGGCCATCTGGAAACTGTCCCGGCGCGCCGCATGATGCGCCGGGGCGCCATGCGACTGATATTCGACCGCATCAAGTTGCCCGATAGCACGGTGCAACCTGCCCGGTTTGAACTCTCCTCCAGCGACAGCAACTCAGCCAAAACCGACAGCGAGGGGACCCTCCACCCTACCGTGAGCAAGACGCGATTGGCGCTTCAACTGGGCGGCACCTCGCTGGTGGCAAAGCTGGCAGACGATCTCTCAGAGGAAGCCCTGGCCACCACCGCCGGCAGCGCCCGCTGGTACGGCCTGGCTGCCAGCACTGCGTTCCTTCTTCTGCAAAAAGGCCGCGAGGTAAAACTCAAGCCGGGAGACGTGATTGTGGTTGACCTGATGCGGGATAGTTCTGAGTTGCCGACGAATCCGCCGGGCAACCGCCCGTAGCACGCGCCGCTCGGCGCTAGACCAGGGCCAGGCTCGGGTTGCCGCTGTTGGAGCGCGCTTCGGTCGCGGATCCCCGCCCTTGCCGGACCCGCTCGTACACTCGAATGTATTCCCTCGCCGAGGCGTTCCAGGAGAAATCCTTGCTCATGCCATTGCGCATGAGCTGCTGCCAGGAATGCTGATCGCGGAAGGCGCGCAGCGCTTCTTTAATGGTCAGCAGAAGGGCTTCGCCGTTGTAGTCGGTGAACTTGAAGCCGGTCCCCTTTCCGGTGCGCGCGTCCCAATGCTCAATGGTGTCGTCGAGGCCGCCCGTCGCGCGGACGATGGGGACCGTGCCGTACTTCAGGCTGTAGATCTGGTTGAGGCCGCAAGGCTCGTATTTGGATGGCATCAGGAACAGGTCGCTGCCCGCTTCAATCTTGTGCGCGATCGCGTTGTCGTAGGCCACTTTGACCGCAATTTTCTGGGGAAACTGCTTGCTCAAGCGAAGGAACATCTCTTCGTAAGTCTTGTCGCCGCTCCCCAGGGCAACAATGATCATTTCCTCGCGCGCCAGGCGCTCCATGATCTGGGCGATGAGGTCAAAACCTTTCTGGGCGGCGAACCGGGAAACGATGCCGATCACGGGCAGCTGCAAATCCGCCTGGGTGATGCCGAAGCTGGCCAGCAGGTCCTGCTTGCACTCGGTTTTGCCGGACAGATCCTGCGGCGAGTAGCGTGCTTCGATGAACTTGTCGGTCTCGGGACTCCACTCCTCGTAGTCCACCCCATTCAGAATGCCGGTCACCGTGGAGGAGCGGGCGCGCAACACGCCTTCCAGGCCAAAGCCGAACTCCGTGGTCTGGATCTCCTGGCTGTACTTCCGGCTCACCGTGGTAATGAAATCAGAAAAGACCAGGGCGCCCTTGAGGAAGTTGACGTTGCCGAAAAATTCCATCTTCGAGATCGTGAAAAGGTCCCAGGGCAGGGTAAGCAAGGGCAAGGTGTCGGGAGGAAAAAGGCCCTGATATCCCATGTTGTGGATGGTGAAAACCGTCGCCACGTCGCGGAAGGCTGGGTCTTCCGCATACTGCGTGCGCAGCAGCACGGGGACCAGAGCGGACTGCCAGTCGTGGCAATGAAAAATCTGGGGCACGCCCAGGATCTTCGAGGCCTCCAGCACGGCGCGGGAAAACAAGGCGAAGCGCTCGGCATTGTCGGGATAGTCGCCGGCCGAGGTGCCGTAAAGCGCCTCGCGGTCAAAAAACGGAGGGTACTCGACAAAGTAGAAGCTCACGCCGGAGCGCTCCCCGCCGCTGATGATCGAACAGAAGCGGTAGCGATCATCAAAGGGCACCGTGATGCTATTGACCACGGTCCGGGCGTCCTTGATCAGGGTTTCGCGATAGCGGGGAAGATAGACGCTCACCTGGTGTCCGGCGGCCACCAGGGCCCGGGGCAGCGCCCCCACCACGTCGGCCAGCCCGCCCGTCTTGGAAAATGGCACACACTCGGAAGCCGCAAAAGCTATGTGCATCAGGCCGCTCCTTTATAAAGTGCCGGCCCGGGCAGCGCCGGCACACGCTATCATAGGGTGCTGCTTACAGCATACTCTGCCGGCTGCACCAACCGGCAGAACGAACTCGCCAGTTTAAACGCCGGCACGCCGGCAGGAAAGCGGGGCAAGGTGACAAAAATCGCGGCCGCGGAGAAGCCCCACCGTCGACCCAAACTGGGCCAGCATTTCCTGGTGGATTCCGGCGCCACCGCCCGCATTGTGGACGCCCTGGGAGATATCTCGGAGAGCACGGTCCTCGAAATCGGCCCCGGGCGGGGCGCTCTCACTGCGATGCTTGCCCGGCGGGCACGCCGGCTGATCGCGATCGAAATCGATCGCGTACTGGCCGCCCAGTTGCGCATGAATTTCTCCCAGGAGCCGAACGTGGAGATCATCGAGGGCGACGTGCTGGCCATCGACTTCCATACCCTGTTCGGCCCTAAACCAGGAAGCACGCGTCCCGGGATCACGCACCAGCCCGAGCCTGCGCGCGTAGTGGGCAATCTCCCTTATTTCATTACTTCCGACATCCTGTTGCGGCTGTTTGAATTCCGGCAATATTTCGACACCATTGTTCTGATGGTGCAGCGTGAGGTTGCGGAACGGTTGGCGGCCGCACCGGGGCGCAGCGACTATGGTTTGCTCTCCGCCACCGCCCAGCTTTACGCGCGCGTCGAAGAATTGTTCACTCTTCCGCCATCTTCGTTTTCGCCGCCGCCCAAGGTGGAATCCACCGTGGTGCGGCTGAGGATGGCATCCAAGCTCGACAGTTTGCGTGTGCCGGAAGCAGCCTTTATCAACTTTCTCAAATTATCTTTCGGACAGAAACGAAAAACCCTTTCGAACAATCTTAAGGCGCAATACGAACCGAAACTGTTGCGAGCAGCCTTCGAGAAAGCGGGCGTGAAGCCGACGGTGCGCGCGGAAGGGTTGAGCCTGGAGAAAAGTGCTGCCCTGTTTCGCGCCCTGTCGGACGTGTGAATGTGACCTGGAAAAGCGTGGTCATCCTGAGCGGAGTGGCTGCTTCGCACCGCGACGCAGCCATGGAGTCGAAGGACCCCTATAGCCGCCACCGGTCTCATTCCGAAAGAGGAAAAGTGTTTCCGGACCCGGCGAGGTCGGTATTAACGTCTCGGAGTGGGCAGCGGCCGTTGAGCTCATAGGGGTCCTTCGACTGCGCGGAAAGGTCGGGCTGCGAACTTTTCGCTCCGCTCAGGATGACAGCGTGCCGTAACCGGGAGAGACGCCAGCCATGAACTCGCCGATCCGCCATCCCGCCGTAGCCGGGCGCTTTTATCCGCGTGATCCCGATGACCTCCGGACCGAAGTAAAGTCCTATCTGTCTCCGCCTCGGGAAACGGTTTCGGCGTTCGGTTGCATCGTGCCCCATGCCGGTTACATTTACTCCGGGCACGTGGCGGGCGCAGTCTATGCCCGGCTCGATCTTCCGCGGCGCTGCATCCTGATGTGTCCCAACCACACCGGCATGGGACACCCCCTCGCCATCATGAGCGCGGGCGCGTGGGAGACACCGCTGGGTCAGGTTCCCATCGACACCGCGCTGGCAGCCGCCCTGATGCGACGCTTCCCGCTCCTGGGCGAGGACGCAGAGGCGCATCGCGCCGAACACGGCGCCGAAGTCCAATTGCCGTTCCTGCAGACCCGAAGGCCAGACTGTACATTTGTCCCCATCGCTCTCGGTACTGCCCGCTACGAGGTGCTGCAGGCCTTGGGCATCGTGATCGCGGAGGCGGTACAGGCTGCGGGCGAACCGGTGCTGCTGATCGCTTCGAGCGACATGAATCATTACGAGAGCGACATGGTTACGCGGGCGAAAGATCAGAAGGCCATCGAACGAATTCTGGTGACGGATGCGCGCGGCCTCTACGACGTGGTGATGAACGAGGAGATCAGCATGTGCGGATTCGGACCGGCCGTCGCCATGCTGACCGCAGTCGGGCGCCTGGGCGCAACCGGCACCGAACTGGTCAGCTACGCCACTTCGGGAGATATTTCCGGAGACCGCCAACGGGTCGTAGGATATGCGGGCATTCTGGTGCGATAGTTCGCCAGGCCGAACGCTCCTCAACTTCCCTTCCTACTCCAGCTCGATTTCCGTCTCCTGCTTGCCCTTTGCCGGGGGTGCGGCTTTCACCGGCGGGGCGTCGGGCATCTCTCCGAGAAGGTCGGAGAGCAGCAGACGCAAATTGCCCGGGTTCGTGGCGTAGGCCATGGCGGTGTCGTAGTCGATGAGTTCGGCGCGAATCAGTTTCTCGATTTCCCCGTCAAAGTGCTGCATGCCTTCGGTGTCTCCGTCGCGCATGGCGTCCAGCAGGCTTTTCCCTTCCACCTCACCCTTGTCCAAGTACTCGCGGGTGCGGAGCGTCGATTTCAGGATTTCGATGGCGGCCACCCGCCCGGTTCCCCCTTTGCGGGGAAGAAGCCGCTGCGAAACAATGTAGCGGAAACTTTTTGCGAAACGGTTGCGAATGGTGTGCTGCTCGGTCAGGGGAAACACTCCGATGATGCGCTCCACCGTTTTCGAGGCGTCGGTGGTGTGTAGCGTCGAAAGCACCAGGTGGCCGGTCTCGGCGGCCTCCAATGCGATTTCAATGGTCTCCTTATCGCGCATTTCACCTACCAGGATGACCTTGGGCGCCTGCCGCAGGGCCGCCCGCAACGCCAGGGCAAAGCTGGGAGTGTCGCTATGCAATTCCCGCTGATGGACAATCGAACGCTTGTGGCGGTGCATGAACTCCACGGGATCTTCAATGGTGAGGATGTGGTACGCCTTGGTCTCGTTGATCCGGTCGAGAATCGCCGCCAGGGTGGACGACTTTCCCGAACCCGTGGGACCGGTGACCAGCACGATGCCATTCTTGATGTCGGCAATATGGGCGAGTTCCTGCGGCAGCTTCAGTTCCTCGAAGCTGGGAATGCTCTTCGGAATCACCCGCATCACAATCGCGTGGCTGCCTCGCTGCACGAAAATATTGACCCGGAAACGCGCCGTGCCCGGCAGGCTGTATGAAATGTCGCAAGAGCCCTGGTTCTGCAAAGTCGCAATCGCCTGCTTATTGTCGCCAATCAGTTCCTGCGCGATGCGTTGCGTGTCGGCCGGGCCCAGAACCGGCACACCCGGCATTTTCACCGCGACCAGTTGCCCGCTTACCTCAACGTGGGGATGGCTTCCGGGAGAAAAAATGAGATCGCTGACATGGCTTGAGACCTGCAGCATGGCTAGCAACAATGCTGGGGTGGGTGGAACAGGAGCGGCGTTGGGAAGGGGCGCCCGGCCCGGTGTGGCCATGAAACCTCCAGGTGATCACAGTTCTCGGCCGTCAACCCTCAGATGTCAGCGAAATCGGAACTGCTGAGAGCTGGGAGCTGAGGCTGAAAGGTGTTCTTAGAGCCTACGTGCTCGTGGCCGCGTCCTCAAGTGACTGTGGTAATTGAAAGGGGATTTTTGGGACTCGGCCGGTGGACTTTGGGGGAGGAGCGCTTTAATGGCGGCTTCGGGGACCGGCTTCAGCCGCTAAGGTACCTCAGGGGCTAAAGCCCACAACCCGGCAGGTCACCTCATGCAGGCCTGAAGGCCTGCTCCACCCTTCGGCAGACCCACCGGCAACTACGAGGGACCCCAGGTTTGTCCCATCGGAAAACTATCGATTGATCTGGAAATCGGCTCGGCAGCCGTGATCCACCCAGATACCGCTGCGGTCGTAACCCCAGCTGCGGCCTTGCCGGCAGGACGCCTCGCTGCGTTGTCTTATCAACTGCACCCCGCCCCGGGTGTCGGCCGGGCAGTAATGCCGGTGCATGTCATCCGAGGAGCATGAGATCACCAAATCTTGCCCTCCCAGGTAGGAGCTGCGTCCGAACTGGGTGTCTCCATAGGGGTTCCGGTCCCCGCCCGGGCCCACTTCGACGGCGAAATCCGCCCGGCAGCCGTGATCCACCCAGATCATGTTGTCATCCGAGCCCCAGCTGTAACCTTCCCGGCAGGGGGAACCGCTGCGCTGTTGCTGCAGCCGGACTCGGCCATGGGAATCAAGCGTGCAATAGTGCCGTTTGCCGTCATCCGAGGAGCAGGAGACGGTGCCGACGCTGTCTGGCGCCGGGCCGCGATACTGGTAGGAATCGATGGCAAAGTCCGCCCGGCAGCCGTGATCTACCCAGACCCCACCGCGGTCAAACCCCCAACTCTTGCCCTGGTCGCATGCCGAGCCGCTGCGTTGCCTCAACAACCGCACTCCGCCTCGGGTATCCGCCGGGCAATAGTGGCGATGGCCATTGTCGGAAGAGCAGGAAATGGTCTGGGCCGAGCTGCGCGGGCTGAAAATGACCAATGCGGCTGCAACCAGAGCCAGTTGTAGCCAATTCCTTACACCGATCATTTCCCAACCCCTATTTATGGTAAGTGCCGTGCGAACTGGGAGCGGACGAACTCGACCCGCCGCTCATCCGCGGACTCCCTCCCGTGGATGAAGACCCGCTCCGCGACGAAACCCTGGACCCGCCCGACGGCAAGCGCATTGCTGCCCCCGCCGGCGGAGTGTGCACCGTTCCCATCCCGGCCGCGGGCCGCTGAATCTGCTGCGAAACCCGGCCCAGGTTGCGAACACTGCCTCGGGCAACTCCCAGACCTGCCGAATTGAGCCGTAGATCCGATCTGCCCTGGGACACACCAAGCGCGCCCGATGGCAGGCTGCGGTTAACCAGCAAGGTTTGTCCCGGCGTGGCTGGCGGACGAGGTGGGCTAAAGGTTTGCGGCGGGTTCACGATTCGCACACCTGTGTTCCACCCGTTCCAAGTGCTCCCCGGTTGCCAGAACCATCCGTAGGGTTGCAGGTAGGTCCAGGAGCCGTAGCGGTACGGCGTCCAACCCCACGGATAACTGGAAATCCAGGCATATCCCGCCCCGGGATACCACATCCAGGCGCCGTTCATGAAAGGATCCCAGCCCGCCCCTACCAGGTAGGGCTGCCACATCATGCCGTAACCAGGCATGTTGTAGAAGCTGCCGTAATAGTTCAGGTCGCTGGCCCCGTACGCATAGGGCGAGTAGCCGTTCCCGCTGTATTGCTGATGATATCCGTCCTGCTGCTTGTCCCAATCGTCGTAGGGATCCGGTTCCAGATTGTTCGCCAGGGTATAGGTACTTGCTCCGGACAGGTCGAAGGTGGCGCTGTGTTTCTTGCCGACGTCCACCGGGCCCGACGAGCTACTGACTTCCACCCTGCCATTGAACACTGAAACTGTGGCGCTCGAGCCCTTCATTTCCACTCGAAGGTGCGCCGGCTTGGCCAGGGTGAGGGATTCCCGCCCAAAACCGAGACTGAAGACTCCACTTTTATCGCCTTTGAAGTTCAGGTACGCGGTGCCTTCCATGAGTTGGATCGTCGAAGCCCGGGCGCCGGAGTCGCGCCGCGCCAGCTCGGGAAACTCCAGGACTGAGCCGGGGGTAAGGCGCAGGGTGCTACCATCTTCGAACTCGATCTCAGCCCGCGCGTCCGCGCCGGTGCGCAGTTTGGCGCCCTGGGTCACGGGCAAATTGAGGAAGGCTTTTTCGTAGCCCTGTCCCAGGTTGCGGTCAATCTGGACGTCGCCATCCACCTGGCTTAAACGCACAATACGAGCCTGGGAGTCGGCAACGGATGGAATTGCCAAACCGCCCGGCAAAACCGCCAGAATCATCCCCAGAATCCATGGACCGGCCAGCGCGCGCAGCGACATGAGCGACCTCCCCAGACGTTCCGAATACCTGATTAGAACACCTTTCGGCCCTCGCGGTTGTCAACAAAATGCGCTCGGCACAGAAAATCGACCCAGCCGAGTCATGGCTTTGGGGGCCCAGCCCGCTCAATCAGCCTCAAAGCCCGGGCGCGGACGGGATTGATCACCGATTGGTCATTCGCGATCCGCTGCAGAATCGGCACCACCGCCGCCAACTCCTGCAGATCGTTCCGGTTAGCCACATCCTCCATGCTCTTTAACTCTTCGTCGAGCGCCAGTTTCTGGTAGCGATGGTAATACTCCAGCCGACGTCCAAATTCGAGCGTGGTCGAGAGGCCCTGGAACAGCTGTGTGAGTTGCTGCACGGCAACTACCGGGGAGTAGTTATAAGTAGCTCGCGAGCTGCGTGTCGAGTCTTTGTAGGTCAATGTCTTGACCCCGGTGGAAGCTAGATTCTTCTTTCTGGAGTCGATGTCTCCCTGAAAGTAATGAGCGCGTTCGGCCAGCTCGAAGATCCGTCGGCTGGTTTCGCTGGACACGGAGAAATCGAGGTGAAAGGGATCGTTGTCAGAATCGGGACTCAGCTTGCCGTCGGAATCGTAGGTGGAATGGCCGTTGGAAGAGACCGCAATCTCGTAGTGCGAAGGCTCGGAGCCGGGAAAATCCAGAGTGAAGCTGACGACGGTCTGCGCCTGCGCCGGGGCCGCAAGGCTGACGCCCAGCGCCAGGAGAAACAAAAGAATCCGATGTGGGCGCGAGCGCCCCGCTCGTGCT
>DASQHA010000191.1:0-4200 GCA_035632335.1 Terriglobales bacterium | reverse complement strand
GGAACGGGTGATCTACAGCGCCCACGGGGTCTCGCCCGAGGTGCGCGAAGCCAGCGAACACCGCGGATTGCGCGTGATCGATGCAACCTGTCCGCTGGTCACTAAAGTCCACGTGGAAGCGGTGAAGTTCGCCAAAGAGGGGTATTCGCTGATCCTGATCGGCCACCGCGACCATGATGAAGTCATCGGGACGCTGGGCGAAGCCCCGGTCGTTACCCAGGTGGTCGGCTCGCCGGAAGAAGTGGCTTCGCTGACCGTGGCCGACCCTAACCGGGTGGCCTACCTGACCCAGACCACGCTGAGCCTGGACGAAACTCGAGACATTATCGCCGCCCTGAGGCAGCGCTTCCCAAACATCAAGGGGCCGGCCGCCCAGGATATCTGTTATGCCACGGAAAACCGGCAGGTGGCGGTGAAGCACGTGGCTTCCGATGCTGACCTGTTGCTGGTGGTGGGCTCCGATAACAGCTCAAATTCCAACCGCCTGGTGGAGGTTGCCCGTAACCTGGGCACGGGCTCGCATCTCATAGACAGTTTCCGGAACATCCGGCCGGAATGGCTGGAAGGCGTGAAAACCATCGCGCTGACTGCGGGCGCTTCCGCTCCCGAGTGCCTGGTCGAAGAGGTTGTAAAGTTCCTGGGGAGTGAAGGCTTTGCCAACGTGCAGGAAGTCGAGGTCATGCCGGAGAACGTAAGGTTCGGCCTCCCTCCTGAAATCGTGGAAGCCATTGCCGCCGCTCCCAGCGGGGCGGCTGTGGAGTAGCAACCGCAAACTATGGAAGATACCTCCTCCCTGTCCCCCGCGTCTGCGGCGCCGCAGATGCGTTTCGGAAAGATTGATGATCTGATCAGCCGGGTGGCTGCGGCCATTGACGGCGCCCGCAACAGCCTGTTCTCCGAGCAACACGAAGAAGGCTACTGGTGCGGGGAACTGGAAGCGGATGCCACACTCGAAGCCGACTACATCGTGCTGCATGTTCTGCTGGGCACAGGCAGCCCGGAGCGCCTGGCCAAAGCGGCACGCTACATTCTGCAACACCAGAACGAGGATGGCGGATGGGGCATCTACCACCAGGGTCCATCCAATATCAGCGCCTCGGTCAAATGCTATTTTGGCCTGAAACTGACCGGCTACGCCGCCGATCATCCCGACCTGGTCCGCGCCCGCAGGAAGATTCTGGAAATGGGCGGAGTCACCGAGGTCAACACTTTCACCAAGATTTACCTCTGCTTCTTCGGGCAGTATGACTACGACGCCGTTCCGGCGATCCCCCCGGAAATCGTCCTGTTCCCCAAGTGGTTCTGGTTTAACATCTACGAGATTTCTTCGTGGTCACGCGCCATTCTGGTGCCGCTTTCCATTTGCTACGCCAAGAAACCGTTCAAGAAGATTCCCGAGGAACTGGGGGTCGAAGAGTTGTTTGTGGGCGGACGCGACAAGTCGCGCATGCGCTTGCGCTGGGCCAAGAAACTGCTTTCATGGCGCAACTTTTTCCTGTCTCTCGACCGCCTGACTCACTGGTTTGAAAGAGTGCACATCCGTCCGTTGCGCTCGGTCGCCCTGAAGGTGGCGGAGAAGTGGATGCTGGAACGTTTTGAGATGAGCGATGGACTGGCGGCCATCTTTCCGTCCATCATGAATTCCATTATCGCCATGCGCTGCCTGGGATATTCCGTGGACGATCCCCAGGTGATTCGCGCCATGGATGAATTTGAGAAGCTGGGCATCGAAGAGCAGGACACCTTCCGCATGCAGCCTTGCAAATCGCCGGTGTGGGACACCGCCTATGCGCTGTTCGCGCTGGGTGAGAGCGGAGTTCCGGCGGGCGATCCCCGCATGGTCAAGTGCGCCGACTGGATCCTGCAAAAACAGGTGCGCACGGCGGGCGATTGGAAGGTGAAGAACAAGCACGGCCAGCCCGGAGGCTGGTATTTCGAGTTCAACAACGAGTTTTATCCGGATGTTGACGACACCGCCATGGTCTGCCTGAGTCTCGGCCAGGTGGAGCATCCCAACGGACGCTATCAGCGCGAATCCGTGCAGCGCGCTATCGACTGGGTGCTCTCCATGCAGTGCCGCAACGGCGGCTGGGCCTCATTCGACAAGAACAACGACCGCATGGTGTTCCAGCAGGTGCCTTTCGCCGACCACAACGCCATGCTCGATCCGGCGACGGTTGACATCACCGGACGCATCCTCGAGATGCTTGCGGCTTACGGATACGACAAGAACCATCCTGCCGTAAAGAAGGCGCTGAAATTTATCCGCGACCAACAGGAACCCGATGGTTCCTGGTTCGGCCGCTGGGGCGTCAACTACATCTACGGAACCATGCTGGTGCTGCGCGGCCTGGAGGCGATGGAAATCGATCATCACGAACCCTATGTGCAGCAGGCTGCCGAGTGGCTGCGCATGGTGCAGAATCCCGACGGTGGCTGGGGAGAGACCTGCGGTTCCTACGACGATCCCAATACCAAGGGGGTCGGCCCCAGCACGCCGTCGCAAACGGCATGGGCCATCATGGGTCTGCTGGCTGCCAAGGACACGCGCAGCGACTGTGTGGTTCGAGGCATTGCCTATCTGCTGCGCACGCAAAAGAAAGACGGCTCATGGGACGAGCCCTGTTACACCGGTACCGGCTTTCCGCGAGTGTTCTACCTGAAATATCACATGTACCGCCAGTACTTCCCGTTGATCGCGTTGACCACCTACAAGAAGGTCATGGCGGAGAGAAGCAGCGGTTAGCATTCAGCACTCAGCATTCAGCCAAGACCATGCAAACGGGACGCCTGAGTGCTAAATGCTGAGTGCTGAATGCTAGCTCTTGTCACCGGTGCGACGGGATTTGTGGGCAGTCACGTGGCCCGGGCCCTGGCCGCGCAAGGCGCAGAGCTTCGACTCCTGGTCCGCTCCAGCAGCGACCTCAGGAATATCCAGGAACTGCCGGCGGAGCGGGTGGTCGGGGACCTGCGTGACGCTCGGTCCTTGAAGAAAGCCGTGGCGGGCTGCGATGTGGTATTTCACGTCGCCGCCGATTATCGCTTGTGGGTCCGCGATCCGGAACAGATGTATTGCTCCAATGTCGAGGGAACCAAAGCGATTCTGCAGGCAGCGCAGGAGAACAAGGTGCGCCGCGTGGTCTATACCTCGAGCGTAGCGACCATGGGGTACCAATCGAACGGGCACCTAGCCGACGAGGATTCTCCCGTGTCACTGGCCAATATGATTGGTCCTTACAAGCGTTCGAAATATATGGCGGAAGAACTTGCCCTCGAGGCCGGTAAATCGGGAATGGATGTCGTGGTGGTAAATCCGACAACTCCGGTGGGCGAGCGCGACATCAAGCCCACGCCTACGGGAAGAATTGTGGTCGATTTTCTAAAAAAAAAGTTCCCCGCGTATGTGGACACGGGCCTGAACCTGGTGGACGTGGCCGAATGCGCCCAGGGCCATATCGCGGCGCTGGAGAAGGGAAGAAGCGGCCAGCGCTACATACTGGGCGGCGAGAATCTAACGTTGAAGCAGATCCTCGACAAGCTTGCCGCCATCACCGGGCTGCCCTCGCCCCGCATAAAAGTTCCGTACGTGGTTGCTCTCGCCACCGGAGTGGTGGATCAGGTGGTCACCGGCTACCTGCGGAAGCGTGAGCCTCGCGCCACCATCGACGCCGTCCGCATGGGCCGAAAGAAAATGTTTGTGTCATCGAGCAAAGCCGAGCGCGACCTGGGATGGAAAATCGTCCCGGTTGATGCGGCGCTGCGGCGTGCCGTCGAGTGGTTCCAGGCCAACGGATATGCATAGCCCGCGCCTGGGCAAGAACCGTGTGGGACCGGGTCTCGGACCCGGTCAGGCCGAGCCAGGCTCGGCCAGGTTTGACATTGCCTAATACCGCCAAAGTCGCCATCGTAGCCGCCCTGGAGCGCGAGGTACGCCCGCTGATCAAGCAATGGCGTGCAGTCGAGCGCGACCACGATGGGCGGAAATACAAATTTTTCGAAAACGACCGTGCCGTGCTGGTTTGCAGCGGCATCGGACCGGAAGCGGCGCGCCGGGCGGCCGAAGCCATCATCAATCTTTATGCACCAGTTTTGGTGCAGTCTGCCGGCTTTGCGGGCGCCCTTGATCCGACCCTGAAAGTGGGCACCGTGCTGACTCCCATCTGCGTCATCGACGCCAAAGACGGCGGCCGGATCGAAGCC
>DASQHA010000190.1:0-33052 GCA_035632335.1 Terriglobales bacterium | reverse complement strand
GCGGCTGGCGGAACTCACCGATGGTCGAGGTCCCGATGTGGTGAGCGAGGCCATCGGACTGCCGCAAACTTTCCGCGCCGCGGTGGAAGAGGTGGCCTTCACCGGCAGAGTCGTGTATATCGGTTATGCCAAGGAACCGGTGTCCTACGAGACCCGCCTGTTCGTGCAGAAGGAACTCGATATTTCAGGATCGAGAAACGCCCTGCCGGAGGATTTTCGCGACGTGATTCGCATGCTCGAGGAGCACCGCTTTCCGGTGGAAGACGCGGTCAGCTCGATCGTCACCATGAATGAGGCCCCGCAGGCGTTGGCGGCGTGGAGCGAAAATCCATCTCGCGTGAAAAAGATCATGATGTGCCTGGACTGAGATAGCTTTGGTGGTGTTGCGTGGCCGTGGGCGACTCGCCCGCGAGAGCTGACAGCTGAATCAAAAACCCGCGGGCGAGTCGTCCGCGACCACATGGGTTCCCCCTATGAACGCATCGAACGCCGTTGCCGAACCGACCGGGAGTGAGCGCCGGGCACTCTTCCCTGCCGGACAACTCGGGCCTTTCTTCCTGGTGACCGCGCTGTTCTTCTTGTGGGGCATCCCGAACAACCTGAACGACGTGCTGATCCGGCAGTTCATGAAGTCATTTGCCATTACCCGGTTCCAGGCGGGACTGGTGCAGTCGGCCTTTTACATGGGCTACTTTGTCCTGGCCATGCCGGCGGCGCTGATCATGCGCAAACTGGGTTACAAAGCCGGCTTTGTGATCGGCTTATTCCTGTTCGGACTGGGGACGTTTCTGTTCTGGCCGGCCGCGGTGGCGGGACGCTATGCGTTTTTCCTGCTCGCGCTTTTTGTCATCGCCAGCGGATTGTCGTTTCTCGAAACCGCGTCCAATCCCTTCATCGCCCAGTTGGGTGATCCGGAGAGTTCGGAGCGGCGGCTCAACTTTTCGCAGGCGTTCAATCCGCTGGGCTCCATCACCGGCGTCCTGATCGGCACGGCATTCATCTTCTCCGGGGTCGAATTGAATTCGCAGCAAGTGGCTGCCATGAAGTCGCAGCAGCTCTATGACGCGTACCTGCGGACGGAAACGCTGCGCGTGGTCAAACCCTATCTCGCGCTGGGCGCGCTGGCGATATTCTGGGCGCTGCTGATTATCCGGACCAGGTTCCCCAGCATTCAAAGCGAACATGAAGCCAGCGGCGGCGACCATGGCCGTTTCCGGGACCTGCTGCAGTATCCCCACTTCATGCTGGCGGTGGTGGCCCAGTTCCTGTACGTGGGTGGCCAGGTGGGAACCTGGAGTTATTTCATCCAGTATGTGCAGGACTACACTCACCAGCCCGAGAAAGTCGCGGGATACTTCCTCACCGGCACTCTGGGAGCTTTTGGAATCGGACGTTTTGTTTCCGCTTACCTGATGCGATTCATCGCTCCCAACAAATTACTGGGAACTTACGCTTTATTCAACATAGTCCTGGTAACTGTCGCTGTGACGCGGCCGGGCTGGGTCGGGTTGTGGGCGCTCTTTATCACCAGTTTCTTCATGTCGCTGATGTTCCCCACCATCTTCGCTCTGGGATTGAAGAAGCTTGGCCCCAACACTAAGATCGGCGGTTCCCTGCTGGTAATGGCCATCGTCGGCGGAGCCGTGCTGACGCCCATCATGGGCCTGATTGCGGAAGCCCGCGGCATCGCGCTGGCATATCTGGTCCCTCTGGGCGCTTACGCATTCATCGCGGTCTACGGATTTATCGGGGCCAAAGCAGGTCTCTCTGAAGAAGCAGCGTGACGGCGAGGTCGGCGCGTTCATCGGGTCACCGCATAGCCCGAAGCGGGCGCAAGAATAAAGCCCACCGCGCAAGCCGTGGGTGCAGGCCGGAAACGACGGAGCCCCGCAGGGACGAAAGAGAGAACTACACGACAAAATGAATCGACGATTCTGTCTCACTCTCGACCTGAAGAACAATCCCGCGCTGATTGAAGAATACAAGCGCTATCACCAGACAATCTGGCCCGAGATCTCGCAAAGCATCAGAGAAGCCGGAATCGAGGACATGGAGATCTACCTGCTCGGCGCACGCATGTTCATGATCATGGAAGTGAACGAAAGCTTCTCCTTCGAAGCGAAGGCGCGGGCCGACCGCGCGAATCCGAAGGTTCAGGAGTGGGAAAATCTTATGTGGAAGTTTCAGCAATCGCTCCCCGAGGCAACAGCTGGCGAGAAGTGGATGCAGATGGAGAGAATATTCAAGTTGGAAGCCTGAGTGGCCTCAAAGCCAGAGGCCTTGGTGTTCGGAAACTTACGCGGCCCTGCCCGCATCTCTATACCTCCAAAAAGGGGTTGATTTTAACTCTGAATGTTTCAGTCGAGACGAATTTTCCTGTCTGCGGAATGGCTAGACCTCGTGATGCTTAATTACGAAGTTGCGCCCAGTCTCTTGAATCCCTACGTTCCGTCGGGTACAAGACTGGATTCATTCAACGGTCGAACCTATGTCAGCCTGGTTGGCTTTCGGTTCTGCCGCACGAAGCTGCTCGGTTTCTTCCCGATTCCGTTTCACTCCGACTTCGATGAAGTGAATCTACGCTTCTATGTTCGTCGCAAGGAAGACCGCGATGATCGAAGAGGAGTTGTTTTCATCGCCGAGGTCGTGCCCAGGCGCGCAATCGCCACAACTGCTCGCTTGGCATACGGGGAGAACTACAACTGCCTTCCGATGAAACATCGCCTTGAGACGGAGGGGTTGAATAGAACGGCCGAGTATCAATGGCAAGTCGGCGGCCAGTGGTGCAGACTCTTTGCCCGTACCGCCGGCCTTCCAACGCGTCCTCAAGAAGGCAGTTTGGAACAGTTCATCACCGAACATTACTGGGGATATTCGACTCAACGATCCGGCGGTTGCATCGAATATCATGTGTCCCATGCACCTTGGCAAGTGTGGGCGACCGATAGGGCTGGGTTTGAAGGCGACGCCCGCATTCTTTATGGACCCGAACTCGCGAGCGTCCTGCAAGGACCGCCACAGTGCGCGTTCGTCGCAGATGGCTCCCCCGTCGCCGTCTTCAGAGGCAACAGAATTCAATGAAAGTGTCAGACCGCGAATCCGAGTCTGATCTGCCTCGTGAAGAGTGGATACTCTACGACGGCGGATGTGGGTTCTGCTTTCGGTGGGTTCACTTCTGGAAGAACGTGGTTGGACGACGAGGCTTCGCTCTCAAGGATTTGCAGACTGCCTCCGCTGACGGAAGCTTAAACATCTCACAAGAGAACCTGCTGGACGATATACGAGTGTTGACCCGTACCGGCAAACTGGAATCGGGTGCCAGCGCATACCTCTATGTGACACGGCGAATCTGGTGGGCGTGGCCTTTCTACGCGATCTTCAGCTTGCCCGGCTTCAATTGGATGCTTTGGCGAGGCTATCGTTGGTTTAATCGCAATCGGTACCGGCTCTCTCGCCACTGTCCCTTGCCCCAGGCCAGCGACCCTCTAGACCACGGCTAGCGTCCGCGACTCCGCCAGTCGCTCCGCTAGAAACCCCAGATACTCCTCGACGCCTTCCCCCGTTTTCGCCGAGAGCTGGAAGACCCGCATGCCCGGGCGGACCGCCTGAATGTTGCGCCGTGTGGCTTCCCAGTCGAACTCGACTGCTTCCGCCAAATCGCTTTTGGTGACGATGGCTACGTCCGCGCTGTTGAAAATCGTGGGGTACTTTAGCGGTTTGTCTTCACCCTCGGTCACCGACAGCAGCACCACGCGAAGATCTTCTCCCAGGTCGTAGGACGAAGGACAGACCAGGTTGCCCACATTCTCGATGAAGAGAAAATCCAACTGGCTGAGGTCCCAGGCTTCTTCTTCCACGGCATGCTGCACCATGGCAGCTTCCAGATGGCAGAGCGTCCCGGTAATGATCTGCTTGACCGGAGCCTGGCTGCGAGCCAGTCGCGCGGCGTCGTTTTCGGTGGCCAGATCGCCAACCAGGGCAGCCACCCGATAACGCGGGCGAAGCAGGGTCAGGGTCTTTTCCAGAAACGCCGTCTTCCCCGATCCGGGACTGGAAACCAGGCTCACCACGAACACTCCCGCGGCACGGAAGCGGGTTCGGAGCGCGCGCGCGACCAGGTCATTTTGTTTCAGAACATTCTTTCGAACTTCCACCAGGCGGGGTTCAGGACTCATCACTGTATCTCCAGTGCGACCACTTCGAGTTCCTTGCCTTGCACGACCTCGGATGTCGGCGTGCCGCATTCGCCACAGCAAAATAATTGCACCGAACTGAGCGGTCGGCGCGCCCTGCATTTCGTGCAAAAGATCACCACCGGCACTTCTTCTATCACCAGTCGCGACCCGCGCAGCGGCGTATCGTCACACGCCATCTCGTAGGACGAGAGCAACGCCTCTTTCACCACGCCGGAAAGCGCGCCCAGCTTGAGGTGCACGGCGTTGACCTGCACTCCGCGCTGCAGCGCCTCGTCCTGCGCCATTTCGACGATGCTCATCGCGATGGAGAGTTCATGCATGCGATTTCTCTTCCGTCCGGCCGGCCGCGAAAGAAGAAGTTGAAAATGCCGCCAGCGCTGCCTGCCCCAGGCTGACTCCTCCATCGTTGGGCGGAACGGCGTGATTCGTCCAAACCTTGAGTGCCGCGCCTTCGAGCAGGGACTTAATGTCTTCGAGCAGGAGTTCGTTTTGGAAGACCCCTCCCGACAAAACGATGGTGTCCAGGGAGTAGGCCCGGCAGAGTTCGGTCACGCAATCTCTCACGCCTGCCCCAACTCCTCGCTGGAAGGCCCGGGCAATTTCGCCCGGATCCCGGCCCCGCAGGCGGTCCCTCACCACGCCGCGCAGCAGCGGCCTGAAATCCAACTCCGCGCCGGTAAAGGGAAATGAATGCGCTTCGGTGATGGCCGCGCCTCGCGCCAGCTCTTCGACCCACATCGCCGCTTGTCCTTCAAAAGAAATGTCTCGCGTAAATCCGAGCAACGCCGCAACTGTATCGAAAAGGCGACCCATCGAGCTGGTAGAAAAAGTGCGTACGTCTTTGGTCACCAATTCCACTGCATGCGCAAATCTCTCGGGGAAATTGAAAGGCTCCGCGGTCATGTCCGGCAAGTCATCGAGTTGCGCCAGAAAGCCGGCCGCAGCCTGCACCGGGTACAGCGCCGCGGCATCGCCGCCCGGAAGCTTCGCATTGCGCAAATGAGCCACCCGATCAAAGCCTTCCGCGATGCTGCCGACAAAGATTTCGCCGCCCCAGATATTGCCGTCGTCTCCGTATCCCGTACCGTCGAAGCTCACGCCCAGCACCCGTTTCTCCCACTCACCGCGCTCGGCCAGAACAGACGCCACATGGGCGCGGTGGTGCTGCACTGCGACCCGGTTCGAAACCTTCAGGTCCCAGGCATGGAGCACGGAAGCGTACTGCGGATGGCCATCGTGTGCCACCAGCAGTTCATCCCAATCGACTTCGTACATCGCCACCAGGTCGGAAATAGTTTGTTGAAATGCGAGGAAAGCTTCGTAATGTTCCAGGTCCCCGATGTGCTGGCTGACAAAAGCCTGGCCGTCCACCACCAGCGTGACGGTGTTTTTCAAGTCGGCGCCCAGCGCCAGAATCGGCCGCGCGGCGGGCAACTTCGCCACCGCCCCGGGAGCATAGCCGCGAGCTCGCCGTAAAATAACCGGACCAAACGCTCCATCCCTGACAACGGAATCGTCAACCCGGCGCGCGATGGGCCGCTGTCCAATCAGGAATGCGTCGGCTATGCCAGAGAGGCGCTGAAGAGCGTCTTCGTCGTCATAAGCGATCGGTTCACTCGAGCGGTTGGCGCTGGTCATGACCAGAACATCCGGCGCGCCGGCCGTAAACAACAGGTGGTGCAGGGGAGTGTAAGGAAGCATCAAGCCGAGTTCATGGTTTTGCGGAGCCACCCCGTCCAGCTCCATTCGCGCGGGTGCCAGCACGATGGGGCGCGCAGATGAGGTGAGCAAAGCTTCGCTCTGCGCTGACAGTTCCACCAGCCTGCGGGCTTCATCAAGGTCTCGGACCATGACCGCGAACGGCTTCTCCTTACGATATTTACGGTCGCGCAAAGCCGCAACAGACGCGGCATTGCGGGCGTCGCAGGCCAGGTGGTAGCCGCCCAGTCCCTTCACTGCCAGAATCTTCCCCGCGCATAGCAGTTCCGCCGCGTGATCAATAGCTGCTTCCGTGCCGGGCACGGTCTGGTCCTGGGGCTGAAGATAATAACCGGGTCCGCAGGCCGGACAGGCGACGGGCTGCGCGTGAAAGCGGCGATTGCCTGCGTCTGCAAATTCCCCGGCACAGTAGTCATCGAGCGGCCAATCCTTCATGGTGGTGTTGGCGCGATCGTAAGGCAGGCCGAGCACGACAGTATAGCGCGGACCACAGTTGGTGCAGTTGATGTAGGGATAGCGGTAGCGCGGATTATAGGGATCGAAGAGTTCCGCGAGGCAATCGTCACACACCGGCAGGTCGGGCGAAATGCGGACCGTCGGACGTTCCCGGCGCCGGCTTTCCCGGATCGTGAAGCCATTCACACCCAGCGGCGTGACCGGCTCAACTTTCATGTCAGCGATGCTCGCGGCGGGGGGAGGCTGCGCCGTCATCTCCCGCACAAATGCCAGCAGGCCCTGCTCGGCGCCTTCCAGATAGATCTCGACGCCTTCCTCGCCATTCCGGACCCACCCTCCGAGGGTGTTGGCGCGAGCCAGGCGATACACGAACGGACGGAAGCCGACGCCCTGCACCACTCCGCGCACTCGAATGGAACAGGCGCTGGCCATGATCACTCCACATCCACAACGCAACTCCGTCCCTGCCAGCCGACCTGGACTACTTTGCCGTTTTCGACCAGCAGCGGGACGTTGCGTTGCCCGCCCGCCACTTCGCGCATGCGTCCGCGAGCCACGGGATCGGCCTCGACGTCGTACTCCACAAATTCCGAGCGCTTCCATTCCAGCCAGTCGCGCAACTCCCCGGTATAGGGACAGCGCGCAGTCCCGTACAGTTCAAGCCTGGCCACGGTCGAGGACCTCCAGAGATTCGCGAATGACGTGATAGATCGAAGCCTGCACTTCCTGAATGCGAGGAATGTAATCGCACTGCACCACCACCGGGAAGTCGGCCAGGCGCCGGCGCTTGATTTCGCCGCCGTCATAACCCAGGAGCGCAACCGTCAGCATATTTCGCTTGCGGGCCTCTTCCAGCGCCATGATGATGTTGCGCGACCCGCCGCTGGTCGAGATGGCAACCGCCACGTCCTCGGGACGGGCCTGCGCGATAAGCTGGCGCAAAAAGATGGCGTCGGTCCCGATATCGTTGGCCACGGCGGTGATGTTTGCCGGCTCGAGCGCCAGCGAGACGGCAGGAACGGGCCTGGACCCGGGCGGAGGAAGCACGCAGTCGATGGCGAAGTCGTTGGCATCGGTGGCCGACCCGCCATTGCCGAAAATGATGAGTTTGCCCCCACGCTGCAGACGCTGATGAATTGCCACGGCCGCGCTGCTGATCTGCTCCGACTGTTCTCGCGCCACCTGGCCGCGCAACTTCGCGTCATCATGAACTTTCATCAGAATGGAGACGGCAACTTCCGCCAGCAGGTCGACCGTTCCCTGCTTTTCGGTGCCCAGGAACGGATAGAGGAAGGCCGACTCGCCCACTTCGTGGCCGAGTTCGCGATGCTCGAAGAAAACGTGCACCGTCTCCCACAGCGTGTGGTAAAGAATCTCGACCATCTCCTGGTGCATGAACGGATCCTGGGTCGGGGCATCGAGCGCATAGGAGCCCTCCATGCCGGGCAGAGCGAAGGTCATCGCGTCTCGCAGGTGGGCCTGCTGCAGGGTGGCCCAGACTTCCGGATCGCCTTCCGGCGGACCGAATCCCATGACGATGTCGTCGGGATGAAGTATGGCCTCGAGCCAGGGACGGAACAGAATCGAGAGATCGAGAGCAGGCAGCGCGCGCTTGCCCACAATCACGGGATGAACAAATTCCACCGAGACGTGCTGGGCGTCGGTGGCGTAAGGCCCGCGTCCGAAGGCGAGCAGGCGTCCGCCGCGCAGGAAGCGCTCCGACATCTCGCGGCAGGCTTCGGCCAGGCGCGGAGCCTCGCGCGAAAAAAACTGTTCGAACAATTCGTTCCGTTCGAGCAGCCGCTCCTCCACCTGACTCGCGAGTTTAACCGCTGTCGCCATAACGTTTTCCCTTAACAGATCCGTGGTAACGGATCGCCGACCAGCATGTCGACAATCCGGCTGCCGCCGTAACGAGTGGTCACCAGTACCGTGCCAGCGGGCTGTTCGCGAACTTCGCCGATCACCTGGGCCTCACTTCCGCCCGGCGCCAGACTCAGGGCGTTGATGGCAGCGTCGGCGTAGTCCGGCGAAACCACAGCCAGGAACTGGCCTTCATTCGCAATGTGAAGCGGGTCGAGCCCCAGCAACTCGCACGCTCCGCGCACCATGTCACGCACCGGAACCTGATCCTCGAAGAGGACCATGCCCAATCCGCAATCCCGCGCCAGCTCGTTCAAGGATGTCGCTGCCCCGCCGCGGGTTGGATCGCGCATCCAGCGAATGCCGGGGCCGGCAGTATGAACCAGGGCTTCGACCAGAGGAAGCACCGAGCGCGTATCGGAACGAAGATCGGCTTCAAGATCGAGTTCGCCACGCGCCAAAAGGATGGTGATGCCGTGATCGCCGATCGGCCCCGACAGCAGAATCTTGTCGCCCACGCGCACCGAGCGCGGATCGATGGTCACGCCGTGAATCAGACGGCCGATGCCGGTCGTGGTCACATACATCAGGTCGGCTTTGCCGTGTTCGACGACTTTGGTATCGCCGCCGGCAATGCGGACGCCCGCATCCCGCGCGGCTTTCGCCATGGCGCAGACTTCGGCCTCAAGCACCGGCGTAGGAAGTCCGGCTTCGAGCACATAGGTGACGACCAGGGCCTCCGCCCGGGCCCCCGAAACCGCCAGGTCGTTGACCGTGCCGTTCACCGCCAGCTCGCCGATGGAACCTCCGGGGAAAGTGAGCGGCTTGACCACAAAGCTGTCAGTTGTGATCGCGACTTTTGCCCCATTGATGTCGACGTGCGCGGCATCGCCCAGGGGGCCCGGGGTGGACCCGAAAAGCAGGGGCGCAAAAAGGCCTTCGACCAGCTTGCGGCTGGCCTTTCCTCCGGCCCCGTGAGCCATCTCAATCTGCGGATCGCGAAACCGGACAGAAGCGGGCCGGGCGTCGAGCACCGCCGAGGCGGTTACGCGATCGAGGTCAGGCTGGTCGCCATTGCTGCTTTCCGGTGTTCGTAGTTGTGATAAGCGGCGCATGATCCTTCCGATGACACCATGAGTGCTCCGATGGGATGCTCGGGCGTACACTCACGGCCAAAAAGTTTGCACTGGTGAGGCTTGAGCACGCCCTTTAATACTTCTCCGCACTGAGCGGCTTTGGGGTCGGTCACGCGAATTCCCGGCACCTCGAAGCGCTGCTCCGCGTCCCAGGCGGCGTACTTTTCATTGAGCCGCAAGGCGGATTGCGAAATAAATCCGAGGCCGCGCCATTCAAAGTAAGGACGCAACTGGAAAACTTCGGCCATGGCGCGAAGCGCCGCCCGATTGCCTTCCCACGGCACCACCCGCTTGTACTGGTTTTCCACTTTGGCTTCGCCCACCTTCAGTTGGCGCAGAAGCATGACGATGGATTGCAGCATGTCGAGCGGTTCGAACCCGGAGACGACGATCGGTTTGTCCTGGTCTTTGGCAATCCACTCGTAAGGGCGGCACCCGATGACCGTTGAAACGTGTCCCGGCCCGATGAAGGCATCCAGCCGCATGTCGGGAGAGTCCAGAATGGCGCGGATCGCGGGAATGATGGTCACGTGATTGCAGAACACCGAGAAATTGTCGATGCCCTCGGCTTTGGCGCGCATCAAGGTGAGCGCGGTGGACGGAGCCGTGGTCTCGAATCCGATGGCGAAAAACATCACTTGTTTGTCGGGATTGAGCCGGGCAAGTTTCAAAGCGTCGGAGGGCGAATACACGATGCGAACGTCCATCCCCCGGGCCTTGTGCTCGAGCGGACTGCCTTGAGTTCCGGGGACGCGCATCATATCGCCGAACGCGGCAAAGATTACGTCCGGGCGTTGCGCGATGGACAGGCCATCGTCAATTCGCCCCATGGGAAGCACGCACACCGGACAGCCCGGTCCGTGGATCAGTTCGATGTTGTCGGGGAGAATGTCCTTCAGTCCGAAGCGATAAATGGCGTGAGTGTGGCCGCCGCAGACCTCCATCAGGCGGTAGTGTCGGTCGCGGCCGGCCAGGCGGAGAATTTCCTCCGCGGTGCGTGAAATCAGTTCGGGTTCGCGAAACTCGTCG
Source organism: Terriglobales bacterium (assembly GCA_035632335.1). Taxonomy (GTDB): domain Bacteria; phylum Acidobacteriota; class Terriglobia; order Terriglobales; family Acidobacteriaceae; genus JAIQFF01. The sequence goes on along the minus strand of DASQHA010000190.1, from coordinate 22,653 downwards.
ACAAATCTCATGCCGATCCTCCCTCGAGGGCTGGACGCGGGCAGGCGTCAATGCACTTCGGCGTCGTTTGGTTCTTCCAGACCGTAGCCCTGGACTTCCTGCATGGCGCCATCGATCTCTCCCAGCGCGCGGAGCGTATTCATCTGGTCGAGAGCGTCGAGCTCGCTGATTTTGCTCATGGCGAAGCCGACGTGGATGAGCACCCAGTCGCCCGGCGCCGGTTTGTCGTCCTGCAGCAGGCCAAGGTCAATCCTGCGGCGAACGCCGACTACATCCACCAGCGCCGACTCCGTGTTGTCGGAAGAGATTTCGACGATCTTTCCCGGTATGGCTAGACACATGCGACATCCTCCCGGTTGGTCCTTGGTCCCTGGTCGTCGGTCGTTGGCAAAATCCATAGCTTCCGAAGTGCTCACAAGCCGCTGCACCGATTTGGCCTTGGTCTTGAGGTCTTTGGCCAACGACCGAGGGCCAACGGCCAACGACGCCTTTCAAGCCTTCCGCGCGATCAGGTCAAACGCGAGCTTCAACTCGTCCTTGAGTCTCACCGTTCCTCCGGCCGCGGACACCGGTCGAATTTCATAGTCGCTGAGGCGCACAGAAAGATCGCCCGCCGCGCGCAGGGTATCGTCGCTGACGGTTATCCGCGCGAAAACCGGCTGGGCTCGCGTCACTCCATGCAGCGCCAGTTCCCCATTCAGATTTACCGCATACTGGCCTTCGGAAATCTTCTGGACCGATGAAGGCCGGGGACATTCATAAACGATCTGCTCGAAGCCGTCTGTCTCCAGCACTTCGTCCCTCATGCGGCGTTCCATTTCCTGGCGATCTTTCTCGCTGATATCGTCGGTTACGGTCAAGGATGCCGCTTGAATCACGATCCGCAGAGAAGCATCTTCCAAGGAGCCTGAACTCCACTGTACTTCGCCCGCGAAGTCCGGAATCGCAATGGTCGGGTTATGGCCGAATGCCGAAAGCATCCCGGTGGCAAACGCCCGCACGATGAATTTACTCCCGGTGGCGTCAATCAAGTATCGAACTCTCGTCACCGGTGGCGTTCCTGCTGTGGACAAACCGATATTCCCCCTGATTTAGTTGCACCACGGTGGCCGGCGGTTGTCACATGGCCCGCAACTTCAAATAGCGGTCGAGGTCGGGCAAAGCCAGACTGGCCAGATCACCAACCCCCAGCTGACCCATATAGCGCCTGGCGATGGGATTGGTAAGAATCAGGCCCGCCCCGAAAACCATGAGCGCCACGCCACCGAGCATGAAAAGCGTGTCTTTGTCGTTGAAGTTCCCGTTGCCATTTTCCATTGCCCATCTCCTCCTATGCAGGATGTCTGACTTGCCTCGAACCTAGGAGTTCGAGGCAGGTCTCGAATCAGGCCTGACCCCAGTCTGAATTCTGTTCACCAGCGACTCCACCAGCTTGACCGCTTCACCGACGGCAGCCTCGACCGGGGCGCTGAGCCCCATCTGGCCTTCTTCGCCACCGAGGGTTTCAGGCTCGCAGCCGACCAGCAGGATGTTCTTCACCTCGATATTCATCGCCTGGGCCATGCGCAGCACGTTTATGGGATTCATGGCGTGCGCTTCTACTGTCGCTTGCGGGCCTTCAGGATTGCCCAACGCCTTCAGGTCAGGCTCGATGACGTACAACGTTCCCGGAGCCTGGCCGTGCGGACAAGCGTCCACCAGAATCGTGGTTTCGTATCCATCCTGCAGCGCGTAAGCGAGATCAAAACCCCTGATCCCGAAGTCGGCCACGCGCACGTTTTCGGGAAGCTGGAGAGCTGCCATGCGGCGCACCACTTCGACGCCAAACGCGTCGTCGCCGAGAAATATGTTTCCAATGCCCGCGACCAGGATGCTGGGCTTCGGTACCGGCCGGTATTGCTGGGCCTCGTCTTCTGTCAGGGGCTCGACTTCTTCGGCATTGAAGAAAAACCGGTGGCCGGGCTGGCGCAGCAGGCCCATATCCCTGCCGGGATCGTTGTCCAGGACCACGCAGACGTGGCTCTTGCCTTCGTAGTCCTGCTCGATGCATTCGATGGTCGCGATCTGCCCGGCCAGGGCGATGTCCATCACATCGCCGCCCTGTCGCGGACGCAGCCGCACGCGGCTTCCCGGCCGCACTTCGACTCCGGTAATTTCCAGATGATCTACCGCAGTCTTTTCTTCCAGGAGCTGCCATTCCCACTCGTTCATTGGGTCTCCTCCTTGAGTGGGCGCAGGCCGCGCAGAACGCCGTGCAACTTCATTAACTGTTCGACCGGCATGGTCTCGGTGCGCTCCAGCATGGCGCGGGCGCGTTCGTCCGACTGGCGCATCTCACGCTTCTCGTCGTCGGTCAGCGTCATGATGCGCAGGGAGAGAATCTCGTCGATTTCGGTGCCGTCAAACAAATCTCCGGCACTTTCCGGAGCGATCTTCGGGTAATCGTAAAGAATGATGGGCGAGGACAGCAGGGTGTCGCATTGCCCTTCTTCTCCGACCAGGACGGGCCAGGTTCCCACGTTCCTGCAACCCGCGGCCAACTCGCGGAACGCGTCAGGAGGCGCAAGCAGCGAAACGAATCGGCCATCCTGCACGCCGAGAACGGTGTGGGTGGAGGCCATCGAACTCAGCAAAGCGTCGTCGCGGCTGGTTTCCTGCGTCACTTCGAAAGGCGTGGTGTTACGAATCCGGACGCCGATTTTAAGCAATCCGTCCGCCACCTGCTCGCCCATGATTTCGATGGCACCGCTGAGGGGCTTCCGTTCCCGCACGATCACGCCGACAATCTGCCCGCTGGTGTCGCGGAGATATTCGAATTGTTTTTCCGCGGGGAAAATGAAGGCATCGGGCACCAGCCGGTAGCCCAGGGCCCCCAGGTTGTAGACCGGCAATGTCACTTCCCGCTCGACGACTTCCTGCCAAGGCTGGTAAATGCGGCCGTTCACCGCCAGCTTGTCCAGCAGAACAAATTCCGGCAGTTCGCCCGGCAACAGCTCGTTCATCGGCATGGTCAGCCGGCCGACGGTACGCGACACCAGTTGCAGGAAGCGGACGCGAACTTCAAGACAGGTCATCGTACTGCCCTCGACCAGGCACTCGGTCTGCATGGTCCAGGCTTCGCTGCCCTTTTGTGCTTCGCTGTATGACTGCGGGCAGAGCACGCCAAAATTCCAGCGCTGCTGATTCTTGACCGACGACGGCCGATAAGGGTAGAGCATGTAGCCCTCGTAAAGCACAGCCTTCGCGATCTGCTCCACAACTTCAAGATTCATCAGGCCACCGTCTCCTCTATCGGAATGATGCGCTCCAGCGCCTCTTCCCAGGTGGGAATGCCGTGCCGCACTTTGTATTGATGGAGCCGATCGAAGGCGTCTTTGTGCAGGCGCAGCCAGGCGCTACGGGGATAGTAGGAATTCATCATGTCGCGCCAGATTTTTACGGGCAGCTTGAAGCGGGCCTCCTTGTCCCATGAGATCGGAGCCACCTGCAGTTCGCCTTCGCCGCCGGCATAAAAAACTGTGCCGCTGAACTGCAGGCAAACTGGAACCTCGCCGTCGGCCAGGCCGTCGAAGTACTTGGTGGCAGCCACGTTGAAATCGAAAGTACACGGCACGGGAAGATCAACTACAGTGCTTCCCTGGAAGGAGGGCACAACGAGGTTGGCGTGCGTCCACAAAAGACTTCGCAAAGTCTGGCCCCAACGGCTGGGCTCGCCGAACAGATCGAGCAGCCGCTCCTGGTCTTCCCCACTGTATTTGCGGCGGGTAACTTCCAGCAGGATCTGGCAGCGCAGCGCGACGGTATGGATGACCTGCCCGGGATTGGCGTCGGACAGGCGAAGCCGGAAGGCCAGCATCGGCGTCACTGCATTGGCCACAACCTCGACTCTCTCGACCTGAAAGGCGAGATCAGGCATGAGATTCCTCTTCTCTTTTTTGGGCTGCGGGGCTGCTCGCGATGGAAACCTCTACCGAGCGCGCTTTCAGGCTGGTGAAGAACTCGCCCAGTTCCCGCCAAACTTCTGTGCCTCCGGAAAGGCCTTTCCAGTGCATGCGAATCAGGCCGACCAGCTTGTAGCATTCGTCGATGGGAAGCAGGTAGTACTCGGGCGAAGAGTATCCGCGGGAATAGCCCAGGCGGTTGACCAGCAGGCCTTCCACGTCCGATTCCATTTCACTCAGCACCGGATTGCGCGCCACGATGTCATTCCAGGATTCGAGCTCGAGCAGCGATTCGGTTGCGCCCGCGGGGCTGGGATAGAGTGCGATGACCCGGTCCTCCAGGCTGCTCTTGAAAAAGAACGCCATGTTGATGGGGACCATCAGGCCGTTCCACTCGGCGTCGGTGAGATGGAAGCCGGGAAGAGAACGCACGCGCCGCGGCACCCGCTTGAACTTCACGCCCTGTCCGCTGAACAGAATCGCGCAGGCATCGCAGGTACAGAGAAGTTGGCGCTGCGCCAGTTCGATCAAGTGGGGATGACCGGGCGCAAGCCCGACGCTGCACAACTCGCAGCGCTCGAGCGGCCGCTCGCGGCGCACGAACTGCCGCAGGGTTCCAAAGCCGTCCGCGGATTCCGTAAATTGTCCCGCACTCATGGTTGTTATCCCCGCTCCAAAAGTAACGCCGCCGTCCCGGCGGCTGTCCGGCGGGATCTCGCCCGCCGAACTGAGGGCGGGCCGCCCTCAGGACAGCCGGCAAGATGCCGGCGCTACTAAAATCTCCTTCAATCCGCACCTTGCGGCGGGTTGACTTCGACCTGTAATCCGGCAGGGCTGCCCACCAGCTTGTCCAGTGCCACGAATCCGGAAGCGAGCTTTTCTTCGAAGCCTTCGATGAACAGCGAGGTCAGGTCCGGAGCAGCGTCGTAGACCGCTCCCTCCAGGGTTGCCTGCGCCGTCTTAGCGGTAGAGCCGCAGGTATGCGATCCGGTTTCGACTCTCAGCCGGATGGCGCCGTCATTCAGCCCGACAATTTCAACTTCGCAGCCCTGCTTGCGCAATTGCGGGCGCACCCGGTCCACGGCTTTCATGACCCGGGTCTCCAGATCTTCGGGATGCAGGCCGTAGAGAATCAGCAGGCTGCTCACCAGGGGATCGCGGCCCAGCCGGTCAATGACATTCATGCCCGGCTCTCCGGCGTCGGCTACAATATCCAGCGCTTTCTCCAGAGCCGCGCCGTGCAAGTCCATGAGCGACTGCACCAGGCCCTTGGTGGCGGCCCGCACCGCGGGATCGGCGATGGCTTCCAGTTCCTGCACCAACCCGCCGATCCGCTGCATGTCTTCCCGAAAATCTCTGCTGTCGGCCACAAGACTCCTTACCCAACCAAAACGTCTGTCATCCTGAGCGGAGTAGCTGCTTCGCTTCGCGAAGCAGCTACGCAGTCGAAGGACCCCTATCAGCACTACGCTGCCGAAGTCCTTGGGGGAAGCGTCCGCAAAAGCTGCCAGAGCTCCTTCGACTTCAGCTCAGGATGACAATCCAAAGAAAACAGGAGTGAGAGCGCAGTCTTGAGATGCCAGATCCCCCTCGGTGAGCGCATCCGGCGATTCCTGGCTATCACCCTCACTCCCTCGTCAACCATGGTGCGGGTTCAGGGTTGAAGACCAAACATCGGGGAATGGTGCGTCTCCAGCACCTTGCCGTTCCCCAGATACATGTGCACGCCGCAAGGCAAACAGGGATCAAAGCTCCTAACCGCGCGCATGATGTCGATTCCCTTGAACTTGTCCGGGCCGTTTTCTTCAAAGATCGGCGTGTTCTGCACCGCATCCTCGTACGGTCCCGGAGTGCCATAAATATCGCGGGGATTGGCGTTCCACGGGGTCGGAGGATAGGGATGGTAGTTGGCGATCTTGCCCTCTTTGATCACCACGTGATGCGAGAGCACACCGCGGACCGCCTCGTGGAAGCCGCAGCCAATGGCTTCTTCTGGAACCTTGAACTCGGTCCATGTTTTCGTATGTCCGGCATGCAGTTCCGCCATCGCCTTCTCCATGAAGTGCAAGGCGGCGCAGGCGGCATAGACCTGGAAATAAGTCCGGGCGCGATCGCGCTCGATGGCGTTGCTCCACTTCGGGATTTTCCATTCGAACTCGGCTTCGGGCAGTGAGGTGGTCTTGGGCAGGTACATTTTCACACTGCTGCCGGTGGCCTTGATGTATCCGATGTCCACCAGGCCGGCGAGAGCCGTGGACCACAAGCGAGCGATCGGGCCGCCGCCAGTGTCCATGGCCAGATGATCGCCGGTGCGCTTGTCGAACCAGCGCGGCGACATCACCCAGGTGTACTTGCCGCCAAAATCGCGCTTTTGCGGCCGGGGGATGGTGGTCTGGTTCCAGGGATGGTTCTTGTCGACGGGATTCCCCAGCGGATCGGTCTTGACGAAGGTTTGCGAGTTCTTCCACTCGTCGTAATAAGAGCTGCCGAGAAGAATACGGATGTTCAGGTTGATGTCGACCAAGTCGGTCGTCACCAGCTTGCCGTCGACCACGATGCCGGGGGTGACGAACATACCGCGTCCCCAGTTCGTCATGTTCTTGTAGGTGTAGTCGCAGACGTCAGGGTCGTTGAACGATCCCCAACAGGCAAGCAACACTCGCCGGCGGCCAACTTCCTCGTAGCCGGGAAGAGCGTCGTAGAAGAAGTCGAACAGGTCGTCATGCAGCGGGACGACCTTCTTCATGAACTCCACATACTTCATCAGGCGGACCAGGTAATCGGTGAATAGCTGCACGGTTGGCACGGTGCCCACGCCGCCGGGATACAGCGTGGAGGGATGAACGTGGCGGCCTTCCATCAGGCAGAACATTTCGCGCGTCATGCGGCTCATCACCAGGGCTTCGCGATAAAAGGCTCCGGTAAAGGGATTCAGCGCGGTCATGATGTCGGCGATGGTGCGATAGCCGTGCGCGCTGGCATGGGGCGCCGCAGTCGATTGCGCTTTCGCCCAGACCTTGGGATTGGTCTCCTTGACCATCTGCTCGCAGAAGTCCACGCCGACCAGGTTGTCCTGGAAGATATTGTGGTCGAACATGTATTCGGCGGCTTCGCCGAGGTTCACGATCCACTCGGCGATCGGGGGCGGCTTGACGCCGAAGGCCATGTTCTGCGCGTAGGTGGCGCAGGTGGCGTGGTTATCGCCGCAGATACCGCAGATTCGGCTGGTGATGAAGTGAGCGTCGCGCGGGTCTTTGCCCTTCATGAAGATGCTGTATCCGCGGAAAATAGACGAAGTGCTGTGACACTCGACCACGTGTTTGTTCTCGAAATCAATCTTGGTAAAAATGCCCAGGCTGCCCACGATCCGGGTAATCGGGTCCCAGTTCATTTCCACCAGGTTCCCCTTTTTGCCGGGAGCATCCTTCGTCGGTGCGGTAATAGTGCTCATTGCGATCGCTCCTTTGGATTCTCAGTAACGGTTCTCAGCCGGGCTGCTCAACTGGGGCTGCCTAACTCGGGCTGCCTAATAAGACCTCGGGTGGTACCCGGTCGTCAGTTCCGCGCGTGGATGGCGCCACTTCGGCTCCTTGTTGGCCGTGGACTGGGTCATTGAGCGCAGGGCGCGGATCGCTCGACCGTAAGCCCCGATGGCAGAGCTCGAAACCCGGGCGCCCGGCGGCTCGTCCATAAAGGGCATGAACTTGTCGGGGAAACCCGGCATGGTGCAGCCGATGCAAATGCCGCCTACATTCGGGCATCCGCCAATTCCAGCCATCCATCCGCGTTTGGGCACGTTGCAGTTCACCACCGGCCCCCAGCATCCCAACTTCACAATGCATTTCGGGGAGCCGTACACTTCCGCGAAGTCGCCTTGCTCGTAGTAGCCGGCACGGTCGCAGCCTTCGTGGACGGTTTTGCCAAACAGCCAGGTGGGACGGAGTTCATCGTCGAGCGGAATCATGGGCGCGAGTCCGGCGACCTGATAAAGCAGATAGAGAACGGTTTCCATGAAGTTGTCGGGCTGCACCGGGCATCCCGGAACGTTGACGATGGGCAGTCCGGCCTTTGATTTCCAGTCCCAACCCAGATAGTCGGCCAGGCCCATGGCGCCGGTAGGATTGCCTTCCATGGCGTGGATGCCGCCGTAGGTGGCGCACGTGCCGCAGGCCACAACGGCCAAGGCCTTTGGCGCCAACCGATCGATCCACTCGTTGGTGGTGATGGGCTGACCGGTCTTGGGATCGGTTCCGAGGCCCGCCCAATACCCTTCCTTCTTTATCTTCTCGTTTGGGATGGAACCTTCTACCACCAGCACAAAGGGATCCAGCTGGCCTTTCTCCGCCATATACCAGAACTTGAGGAAGTCGTCGCCGTTTTCATAAGCCAGCACCGGGTTGTGCAGGTGGACTTTGGGCAGCCCCGGAATCGCCCCCAGCAGAACATCTTCAATGCTGGGCTGGGTTGCCGCGGTGACTGAAACCGAGTCTCCGTCACAACCTAATCCGGCGGTGATCCAGAGAATATGCACCTCGGCGACAGGCGATGGTTTTTGCGTTTTCCGACCGTACGGGACCGTTTCCGCTGCCATAGCTGGTCTCTCCTTTCCCATCCCGTGGTGAAGGGTGGGAGTTGCCGAATTTATCGTTGATGATTAGCGAATTATCTTTTAGCGCGTTTGCCCTGGTCGCAGTTTTGTTCGCTCGGGATGGAAACCTGAAAGCGGTCTGGATGCCGACGACGCCCTTAGCATCAACAAATCAAAGACGCCTCACAAGCGGGCGCACCACTTTTTAAGTTTCGTGGGAAACACTATTTTTTCTATCAGGGATTCCCCGATGGGCGGAGGGGAAATGTTGCCGGTGGATGATTGTGTTCCCAAACTGGAAAAGAGAACCGAAGCCGAAGGGCGATGTTCTACGCAGCGCCGGCGCCTCACCCGGGACGGCGGCGCTACATCATGCGGTCTTTTCGTTCATGTTCCACTGGATGGCATGCTGCATGAGTTCGCGGGCGCTGCGTAGAGACAACTTTTCCTTGATGTGCGCCTGGTAGGATTCCACCGTCTTTACGCTGAGGTGCAATTCTTCGGCAATCTGCCGGGTGCCGTGACCTTCTCCGATCAGGCGGAAAACTTCAAGCTCGCGGTCACTCAGATCGGCGATGGACGAATTTCTCAGCGTACCCGACCCGGTGATGTAATGCTTCAGCATCTTGTTGGCGATGCGGTCACTCACATAAATCTCGCCGCCCAGAATCCGGCGCAGCGCCACCAGGACTTTTTCGGTCGCCTCCTGCTTCATGATGTATCCGTTGGCGCCCGCCCGCAGCGCCCGTTCGGCGTAGATGGACTCGTCGTGCATGGAGAGGATCAGCACCGGCAACGTGGGGTAGACGTTTCTTATGTTCTTCAGCAGATCGAGGCCGTCCGGGCCGTTGAGCGAAATATCCACGATCAGAACGTCGGGCTTGGACGAGGCCAGCACATGCATGGCGCCCATGGCTTCCTCGGCTTCACCGCAAACCAGCAGGTCGGCTTCCTGATTAATCAGCAGCGCAAGGCCCTGGCGCACGATGGGGTGGTCGTCCACTACCAGAATTCTGCTTTTTCTGGACGCCGCCTGGTTCTGCGATTTGTATGCAACGCTGGTGTCTGTCTTCATGTTCTATTCCTTATTTTCGCCAACTGATTCGCCGGCCATCATGCGGACTGGAAAAGAACAACTCACCATGGTCCCGCCGGTCGCGACCCGCTGGATTTCGAGCGATCCCCCTATGACCCGGGCCCGGTAGTTCATCAGATGGCGTCCCATACCCGCATTGTTGGCTGGAATGTCGGCAATTCCCGAACCGTTATCGGTGACTGTCAGCACGCCTTGCTCCTGATTGGCAGCCAGGCGAATCACGATTCGGCTGGCGTGGCCGTGCTTGATGGCATTGTTGACCGCCTCCCGTGCGACATAATAAAGATGGGTCGCCACCGTGTCGTCATGAATCAGGACTGGAGCGAAACACTGGAAGCGGCAGGAAACTCCGAACAGGTCTTCCACTTCACCGGCCCACTGCTGTAAAGCTGACATCAGGCCCTGCGCGTCAGACACCACCGGCAGCAGGCCCCGCGCCAGTTCGCGCGTCTTATAGATGGCCTCGTTCACCAATTTCACGATTTTGGCCGCGTCGCCCGCCTCGGGCATGCTTTTTTCCATGAGCTTCTGTTCCTGCACTTTGCTCATAAAGGCAATGCCGGTCAGATGCTGGCCCAGCCCGTCATGCAGGTCTTGCCCGATGCGGCGTTGTTCCCGGCCGCTGACTTCCAGAATGGTCTTTTCCAGATGCTTGCGCTCGGTGATGTCGATTCCGGTCGCAATAACATAGGCTGGAGCCGCGTCGTTGCCCGGCAGCACGGTGCTCGACCATGCAATCCAGCGGCGCGTGCCGTCCCGCTTTACCAGGTAGCCCTCATAGTCGCTGGACACCTGGTCCGAGCACAGTTGCTGAAAGACGGACCTGAAACGGTCCACATCCTCCGGGACCATGAACAAATCCCAAATCTTCCGGCCGGAAACTTCGGCCAGAGAGTATCCGCTGGTCTGTTCGCAGGCCCGGTTGCAGCGGATGATCCGGCCTTCTGGGTCGAGCACCACCACCAGCGCGCCCACGGTGTGAAGGATGGCGGAAACCACGTTGCGCTCTTCCTGCAAGGCTTCCTCGGTCCGCTTCAGGTCGGTGATATCGAAGCCCACGCCGTGAATGAACCAGGGCTCGCCGTTCTCCTTGCGGATCATCTTGGCTTCACAATGAAACCAGATCACCCGGCCGTCACGCGCCACCACCCGGTAGGCCGAACGCAGGGGGCTGCCGTTCAGGAACATCTCCGCCGCTTCGGTGCTCCAGCGCTGCTTGTCGTCGGGATGAATGTGGCTGTACCAGCGGACCGGGTCCTCCAGCCACTCCTCCTGGGAAAAACCCAGCGCGGCTTCAATCTGCGGGCTGACGTAAGCCTCGCCAATTCCCCGATCGAGATACGCCATGAAGACGACCGCGGGAATCTGTTCCACCAGGGCGCGATACCGGGCTTCGAGATTGGGGAGTTGCGGATCTTCCGGCCATTGCTGGTCCGGCCGCTCCGGTGGGTACACGACGCGCCGGGCCCGGGCGGGATTGGGATGACTGAACACTCCGGCCAGGTTCTGGAGAATTTCTTCGGCCTGCGCCGGGTTCAGCTCAGGCTCGGCGACATCCGCGGGATGAAATGTGGGGCGGGCACTCCCTTCGACTGCGCTCAGGGCAGGGTTGTCCGCCGCCTTTGACTCTGACTCTGTCATCGCAATTCTCATTCCCACATGCGAATTCCGCAGCTGCGACTGAACCCAACAACAAAATAAAAAGCGGCGGACAAGAGTGTCCGCCCCACACACTCAGCGCTTTCGCTTGCGCCAGCTGGGCTCTTTGTTCAGCGACGACTGGGTAAAACGGCGCAAGGCATGAATCGCGCGCCCATAAGTCTGGACTGCAGCCGACGATAGCAGCGATCCGGGCGGCTGATTCATGAAGGGCATGAATTTGTCGGGAAAGCCGGGCATGGTGCAACCGATGCAGATCCCGCCCACATTCGGACAGCCGCCGATCCCGCCCATCCAGCCCCGCTTGCCGACATTGCACTGCACCACCGGCCCCCAGCATCCCAGCTTGACGATACAAAGCGGCGATCCATATTCCTCGGCAAACTGGGCCTGCTCATAAAAGCCGCCGCGATCACATCCTTCGTGGACCGTGTTGCCAAAGAGCCAGGTCGGACGCAACGCCTCATCCAGTGGAATCATGGGCGCGCGCCCGGCCGCCATGTAAAGCAGATACAGCAGCGTCTCCATGAAATTGTCCGGCTGCACGGGACAGCCGGGCACGCACACGATGGGAATTCCGGCCTTCGAACGCCACTCCCATCCCAGGTAGTCGGCCAGCCCCATGCAGCCCGTCGGATTTCCTTCCATGGCGTGGATGCCGCCGTAGGTGGCGCAGGTCCCGGCCGCGACCACGGCCCAGGCCTGGGGCGCCAGGCGATCGATCCATTCGCAGGTGGTGATGGGCTGGCCGGTTTTCGAGTCGGTGCCGAAGGAAGCCCAGTATCCTTCTTCTTTATTGGTTTCGTCCGGAATCGAACCTTCGATGACCAGAATGAACGGGCCCAGCTGGCCTTCTGCCGCCAGGTGAAAACGCCTCATGAACTCGTCGCCATTTTCAATGGCAAGGAAAGGATTGAGGAAGTTGACTTTGGGAATCCAGGGCAGGGCGCCGGTGACGATGTCTTCCAGGCTCGGCTGGGTGGCAGCCGTCATGGCAATCGTGTCCCCGTCGCAGCCCAGCCCGGCGGTGATCCAGAGGACATCGATTTCGGAGATCACGGGTTGCGTTCCACGGCGAGTTTCCGCTTCCGCCATTTCAGCCTTCCCCTTGCCCCACCGAGACTCTACCTTACCCCGGGGCCTGGCGCGACCCGCGCGGTAGCTGCCGGACCTGGCAGCAGCAGACCGCGGGCCACATCTTAGCGCAATTTAACCATAGATTTCGAAGTCCCAAGGCAGGGCTCGGCAGTGCCGGGACCGCAGCGCCATTTTGGATCGTCGCCGGATTTGAAACTCTCCCGTACCCCCATGAGGACTTTCCAATCTGGTGTGAACATCTGCGTAGGCATACTTCAAACATAAGCCGCATTCCCAACTCCGTTGAAGCGGGCTGACCTGAAGGTGTTGGCCAGCCCGCCCGATGGGAAGACGACCAGGCGGCGCCGGGCACACTCGGGTTTTTCATGTCGAACGTTTCATCGGGTAACCCGCAGCTTCGATTCCATGACTGACTCGTCAGAATTCCGCTTCAGGGTTGACCTCTTAATCCGGGTGTTTGGCATGGATGCGGACAGCCGCCCTTTCTCCCAGAAGGCGCACGCCCCGAACATCAGCGACCGGGGCGCACAACTTTCCGGCCTGGAAAAACACCTGCGGCCGGGGGACATCATCGGGGTGCAGTTCGGCGACACCAAGGCCCGCTGCAAAGTGATCTGGTCGGGCGAGGCCGGGCCGGCGTCGGAAACCGAAGCGGGAGTGAAAATCGTGGAAGGGCAGCCCTGTCCCTGGCGGGAAGAGATCGAGCGGCAGAGGAATACCGCCGCCGTCCCTATTTCCAGGGCGGTTCCGGTGGCGAGAGAACAGAGAAAATTTCGCCGGCTGCGCATCCCTTTTCCGATCGAGATCCAGGATGGGCAGAGTGTCGGCAGCCACACCCAGGCGGTCACGCAAGACATTTCGGGCCGGGGCTGTTACGTCGAGACCTTGCAGCCTTTGCCGGTGCGAAGGCTGATCGAGGTCACTTTCTGGCTGGATTCCCGGCGCATTCAAACCCAGGCCATTGTCCGGACCTGCGACGGCGGGGTCGGAATGGGCGTCGAGTTCATCGGCCTGGACGAGGCCACCCAGAATCAGCTGCAGGAACAGGTGGAGGCCCTGGCCGCGGAATCCGGACTGCTCAAACGCGCCCAGGGCGCATCCTGACCCAGCCCGCGAAACACAATTTGGGCCGAGTCCCGATCTGAAATCCGCCATCCGCCCGGTGAGACTTTACTAACGTTAAACTCCATCAATCCGCGAAATACTAAGCCGTCGCTCATACGGCAATTTCGTCGTGGCTTACCTCAAAAAGCAACGCGGGAAATGAAACCCAGTCCGTTTGAATCACAAAGTGCAACTCGCGCTTGGAACCGCCATCCTGGCCTTGCTGGTGGTAGGCACGGTCTCCCATCGCGCCCTGGCCCGGTCCAGTGAAAGCGACCGCTGGGTCGAGCATACTCACCAGGTTCTAGAAAACCTTCAGGACCTGCGGTTCGCCATGGCGAGTGTCGAATCGAGCTGGCGCGGCTTTGCCCTGACCGGGGGCGAATCCTATAGCGAACAGTACCAGGCCAGCCGGTTGCGGGTGCAGCAGGACCAGGCATCAGTGCGCCGCCTGACCGTGGACAACCCTGAACAACAAAGCCGTCTGTCGGCGCTTGAAACGCTGGCGGCCGGGCAACTGGAGCGCGCCGACGCGGTCATGGGCCTGCGCCGCACCCAGGGCCTTGAAGCGGCCGCGGAGGAACTGCGCAACCAGGCCGGGCCGGCGATGGGGGATGAGTTTCAGGCGGGCGCGCGCCTGATGCAGGACGAAGAAATGCAGTTGTTGGCGGCGCGCGGCGCGGATGCCGAGCGCCGCCTCAGTCAGGCACGGGGGATTCTGCTGCTCGGGACCGTCCTCGGCCTTGTGATCACCGCCGGAGCGGGCTGGGTGCTGCGCAGCGGCGCCGCCGCGGGCGCTCTGGTCGAAGCCGCCCGGCGGGGGGAAGAAAGCGCGGACCACGAGGTGGAAGCGCACCTGGCGCAGATGGAAAACCGCTATCGCGGGCTGCTCGAAGCCGCTCCGGACGCCATGGTGGTGGTAAACCAGGGCGGCGAGATCGTTCTGCTGAATGTGCAGGCCGAAAAACAGTTTGGCTACCGCCGCGATGAGCTGGTGGGACAGAAAGTCAAGAACATCATTCCCCAGGGCTTCGCCGAACGGCTGATCGCCGACGGCACTCGATCGGCGGCGGAAGCCCTGGCGCAGCAGATCGGCACCGGGATCGAACTCTCCGCGCGGCGCAAGGACGGCAGCGAATTCCCCATCGAAATCATGCTGAGCCCGCTCGAAAGCGCGGAAGGCATCCTGGTGACGGCTGCCATCCGCGACATCAGCGTGCGCAAGAACGCTGAAACTCACCTGGCGCAGATGGAAGGCCGCTATCGCGGCCTGCTCGAAGCCGCCCCCGACGCCATGGTGGTGGTCAACCAGAGCGGAGACATTGTTCTGCTCAATGTGCAGGCGGAGAAACAGTTCGGCTACCGCCGCGATGAACTGGTCGGCCAGAAAGTAAAGAACATCATTCCCCAGGGCTTCGCCGAACGGCTGATCGCCGACGGCACGCGGACCGCGGCGGAAGCGCTGGCACAGCAGATCGGCACCGGGATCGAACTTTCCGGACGGCGCAAGGATGGCAGCGAATTCCCCATCGAAATCATGCTCAGCCCGCTCGAGAGCGCCGAGGGCACCCTGGTGACGGCGGCCATCCGCGACATCAGCGTGCGCAAGGCCGCCGATAAACACCTGGCGCAGATGGAAGGGCGCTATCGCGGGCTGCTCGAAGCCGCCCCGGACGCCATGGTGGTGGTAAAGCCGGGCGGAGAAATCGTTCTGTTGAACGTGCAGGCGGAGAAGCAGTTTGGCTACCGCCGCGACGAACTACTGGGCAAGAAAGTGAAGAGCATCATTCCCGAGGGCTTCGCCGAACGCCTGATCGCCGACGGCACCCGCACCCCGGCGGAGGCGCTGGCCCAGCAGATCGGCACCGGGCTTGAACTGCTGGGTCGGCGCAAGGACGGCACGGAGTTTCCCATCGAGATCATGCTGAGCCCGCTCGAAAGCGCCGAGGGCATTCTGGTCACGGCCGCCATCCGCGACATCAGCGTGCGCAAGACCGCCGACGAGCACCTGGCCCAGATGGAAGGCCGTTACCGCGGCCTGCTCGAGGCCGCCCCCGACGCCATGGTGGTGGTCAACCAGGCGGGCGAGATCGTTCTGCTGAACGTGCAGGCCGAAAAGCAGTTCGGCTACCGCCGCGACGAGCTGGTGGGCCAGGAGGTGAAGAACATCATCCCCGAAGGCTTCGCCGAACGCCTGATTGCCGACGCTCTGCGCTCCCCGGAAGATGCGCTGGCGCAGCAGATCGGCACCGGCATCGAACTCATTGCGCGGCACAAGAACGGCAGCGATTTCCCCATCGAACTTATGCTGAGCCCGCTCGAAAGCGCGGAGGGCATCCTGGTGACGGCGGCGATTCGGGACATCAGCACGCGCAAAAAAGCCGAGCTGCACCTGCTGCGGAAGATGGAAGAACTGAACCGCTCCAACGAAGAGCTGGGCCAGTTTGCCTACATTGCCTCGCACGATCTGCAGGAACCGTTGCGCATGGTGGCCAGCTACACCCAGCTGCTTTCGCGGCGCTACAAAGGCAAGCTGGACAAGGACGCGGACGAGTTCATCGCCTTCGCGGTGGATGGGGCCAGCCGCATGCAGCGCCTGATCCAGGACTTGCTGGCCTACTCGCGCGTCGGGACCAAAGGCAAGGACCTGGTCGATACCTCGAGCGAAGAAGCCCTGCGGCGCGCCCTGATCAATCTGCGCGGCGCCATCGAAGAAAGCGGAGCGCTGGTCACCCACGATCCGCTCCCCGAAGTGCTGGCGGACGAGACCCAGTTGATCCAGTTGTTTCAGAACCTGGTGGGAAATGCCATCAAGTACCAGGGCCCGGGAATTCCCCAGGTGCACATTTCCGCCGTCCCCCAGGGCGAAAAGGAATGGGTTTTTTCGGTGCGGGACAACGGGCTGGGCATTGACTCGCAGTACTTCGAAAAGATTTTCGGCATGTTCCAACGGCTGCACAAGCGGGAAGAGTTTGCCGGCACCGGCATCGGATTGGCCATCTGTAAAAAGATCGTCGAACGGCACGGCGGCAGCATCTCGGTCGAGTCGCAGCCGGGACAAGGTTCCACCTTCCGCTTCGCCCTGGGGAGGAGCGAAACGAAAGCCATGACCGCTACTGGAGGATCCCATGCAAGATAAAAACCCGCCCCTGCAAGTCCTGCTGGTCGAAGACAGTCCGGGGGATATCCGGCTGACCCTCGAAACCTTTCGCGATACCAATCCGGCCATCCGTTTGCATGTGGCCAATGACGGCGTCGAGGCCCTGGCCTTTCTGCGGCAGGAGGGTGTCCACGTCTCGGCCCCTCGCCCCGACCTGATCCTGTTGGACCTGAATATGCCGAAAATGGATGGCCGCGAGGCCCTGGCGCAGATCAAGCAGGATGAAGGGCTGAAAACCATTCCCACGGTGATTCTGACCACCTCCGAGGCGGAAGCGGACGTAGTCAGAAGCTATCAACTCAAGGCCAACTGTTATCTCAACAAGCCGGTGCAATTGGACGCGTTCGAGAACCTGGTGAAAAGTATCAATGATTTCTGGCTGAACATGGCCAAGTTGCCGCCGCAACAGAACTGACCCGGGAGCGCAGAAGTAAGGGCCATAGCCCTCGCCGGGAGTCATGAGGAAAATATGATGTTCAGCGGAGGAACGGAGCATGCCTCTACAAGTTCTCTTGGTCGAAGACAGTCCCGGAGACCTGCGCCTCACGCAGGAAGCTTTCCGGGATGTCAATCCATTCGTCCGGCTCCACATCGCGAACGATGGCGTGGAAGCCATGGCCTTCTTGAAGCGGGAGGGGCGCTACCTCGATGCCCCTCGTCCCGACCTGGTCCTGCTCGACCTGAACCTGCCCAAAGTGGACGGACGCGAAGTTCTGGCTTATATCAAGGACGATCCAGGCCTCAAAACCATCCCTACCGTGATCCTGACTTCTTCCGAGGCGGAATCGGATGTGGTCAAAAGCTATCAGTTGCAGGCCAACTGCTACCTCAGCAAACCCATGCATTTCGAGGCGTTCCACAACCTGGTGAAGAGCATTAACGATTTCTGGCTCACCCGGGTCAAGTTACCGCAGCATCGCAACGCAGTTGAGCCTGGGAAACCCCGGCTGATTGAGAGGCAAACGTGAAAGCCATCGGAGGAAACGGTATGCCCATTCAGGTTCTCTTGGTGGAAGACAGTCCCGGCGATGTCCGGCTGACGCAGGAAGCCTTTCGCGATGCCAATCGGTCCATCAATTTGCATGTGGCTTCGGACGGGGTGGAGGCCATGGCCTTTCTGCGGCGTGAAGGAATCCACCAGAACGCGCCCCGCCCGGACCTCATTCTCCTCGACCTCAATCTCCCCAAAATGGACGGCCGCGAAGTGCTGGCCCACATTAAGGAAGATGAGAGGCTGAAAACCATTCCCACGGTGGTGCTGACTACTTCCGACGCCGAGGCGGACATTGTCAAGAGCTACGAGCTGCAGGCCAATTGCTATCTCACCAAGCCGGTGCAGCTGGACGCCTTCGAAGGCCTGGTAAAGAGCATCAACGATTTCTGGTTGACCAAGGTCAAGCTGCCCCAGCAGGAGCAGGGCGGACGATAATGACGAAGAAAGCGATGAGGATCCTGCTGCTGGTTGAAGATAATCCGGGAGACGCTCGCCTGCTGCGCGAGATGTTGAAGGAACAAAGCCCGCAGCTCAACCAGTTGACTCACGTGCGGCGCTTGAGCGATGCCGAGAAGCATGTGGCGGAGAATTCGGTCGACATTATCCTGCTCGACCTGGGACTGCCCGACGCCCACGGGCTGGAAGCGGTGCGGCGGGCGCACGCCTTCGCGCCCCGCGTCCCACTGGTCGTGCTGACCGGAATGGACGATGAACAGCTCGCCGCCCAGGCCTTGCAGGAAGGCGCGCAGGACTATCTCATCAAAGGCCAGATCGAGGCCCGCGGCCTGCTGCAGGCGCTGCGCTATGCCATCGAACGCAAGAACATGGAAGAGGCTTTGTTCGTGGAGAAAGAGCGGGCGCAAATCACGCTCAACTGTATTGGCGATGCCGTGGCTTGCACCGACAGCTCGGGAGACATTACCTTCCTCAACCTGGTGGCGGAGAAAATGACCGGCTGGCTGCTGGCCGATGCGATCGGCCGTCCCATGGCCGAAGTTTTACGGATCATGGACGGCGACAGCCGCGTGACGACCCCGAATCCGATGGAAATGGCGATCGGGCAAAACCGGACCATGCACCTGCCGTCCAACTCGATTCTGGTGCGGCGCGACGGGCTTGAAATTCCCATCGAAGACTCAGTTTCCCCTCTCCACGATCGTCAAGGCCTGGCCGAGGGAGCGGTCATCGTTTTCCGCGACGTGAGCGCGGCCCGCGCCATGACATTGCAGATCGCCCATTCGGCCGAACACGACTTTCTCACCGGGCTGCCCAATCGCATGCTGCTGAACGACCGGATCAATCAGGCCATCACCATGGCGCCGCGTCACGCGAAAAAAGTTGCCGTGCTGTTTCTCGACCTGGATGGCTTCAAACACATCAACGACTCGCTGGGACATCCCATCGGAGACAAGCTGCTGCAATCCATCGCCAAACGCCTGGTCAACTGCGTGCGCAATGCGGACACGGTGAGCCGCCAGGGGGGCGACGAATTTGTCGTGCTGCTTTCAGAAGTAGAACGCTCGGAAGACACCGCCATCACGGCCAGACGAATGCTCCAGACCGTGGCCGAGGCGCATTCCATCGACCAGCATGATCTCCATGTCACCACCAGCATCGGAGTGAGCGTCTATCCCGACGACGGCCTGGATGCGGAGACGCTGATCAAGAACGCGGACACGGCGATGTACCAGGCCAAGGAAAACGGGCGTCAGAGCTACCAGTTTTTCAAGCCCGCCATGAACGTCCGGGCGGTGGAGCGCCAGGCCATCGAGGAAAGCCTGCGCCGGGCGCTTGACCGCCGCGAATTCGCAGTGCATTACCAGCCCATGATTAATCTGAAAACGGGAATGATCACCGGCGCGGAAGCCCTGTTGCGCTGGACGCATCCGGTGCGCGGGCTGGTCCCGCCGGCACAATTTATTCCGGTGGCGGAAGACTGCGGACTGATCTTGCCCATCGGCAGATGGGTCCTCCGCGAGGCCTGTCAGCAGGCCCGGTCCTGGCTGGATGCCGGGATGCCGCTGGCCACGATGGCGGTGAACATTTCCGCCATGGAGTTCCGGGGCGAAAACTTTCTGGAAGGGATATTCGCAATTCTCAAGGAAACGGGCCTCGATCCGAAATTTCTCGAGCTCGAACTGACCGAGAGCGTTCTCATGAAGCATGCCGGATCCACCGAAGCCATCCTCAAGACCCT
Organism: Terriglobales bacterium; assembly: GCA_035632335.1. Lineage (GTDB taxonomy): Bacteria > Acidobacteriota > Terriglobia > Terriglobales > Acidobacteriaceae > JAIQFF01. The sequence goes on along the minus strand of DASQHA010000190.1, from coordinate 2,816 downwards.
GCGAGCCAGAGGGATACAGCTGGCGGTCGATGACTTCGGCACCGGCTACTCCAGCCTCAGCTACCTGAGAAAGTTCCCCATCGACGCGCTCAAGATCGACCAGTCATTCGTCCGCCAGATCACCACCACCCCCGAGGAGACGACGATTGTGACCGCGGTGATCAGCATGGGCCGAAGCCTGAAGCTACGCGTCGTTGCGGAAGGCGTGGAAACGCAGGAGGAGCTGGCGTTTCTGCAAGCCCACCAATGTGACGAGGCACAGGGTTATTACTTCAGCCGCCCCGTCCTCCCCCAACAATTCGCCAAGATGCTGCAAATTCAATGCCAGGCTCCTTCCGCTTCCCCACTCTTCGCCACGTTTTCCCGCGCGCGCGCGGCATCTGCCGGCGAAGGCAGCTGATCGCGGCCACGCGGCACGCGTGGACACCTCTTCAGCTCCTGTCTGGTCTTGATCTCCCTCTTCAGTACGCACAGAAGCGCACTTTCAACTCGTGCGGATGCCCGCGCGCGCCACGTAAAACTTTGTAAAGCACGAATGGCAACGGGTTTCGGGAATGTAAATTATTAGGGATGGGGCGCACAAACACGAGCGCGGGAAGAACAGGGATCGCGATTTTTGCGTTCTGCGCGGCCGCTGCCATAAGTCCACGGTTGATCTCGGCCGGCCTGGCCATGCCGTCGAATGCGCCACAAACTTCAGAAGCGACCGCGGCGACTGCAACCGCAAGGCACATTGGGGCCATCAAGGCGATCTCCGGTAGCGTGATCACGCTTACGCCGGACTCCGGCGCTGAAATCGTGGTCACGGTGCAGGCTGCCACGCACATCGTGCGCATTGCGCCGGGCGAAAAGACCCTGAAGAACGCCACTCCGGTGCAGTTGCAGGACCTGCAGGTTGGAGACCGGATTCTGGTGGCGGGCACTGCGTCTGACGATGCCAAGTCGCTCGCCGCGGCCTCCATCGTGGTGATGAAGCGGTCCGATGTTGAGGCGCGCCAGGAACAAGAGCGCCAGGACTGGCAGAAGCGGGGCCTCGGCGGGCTGGTGAAAACGGTGGATCCGGCGGCGGGAACAGCCACGATTTCTGTCACCGGCTTCGGAGGCGCCAGGACCATCGTCATCCACGCTTCCAAAGATACTGTCGTTCGCCGCTATGCTCCGGACTCGATGAAATTCGACGACGCCCGGCCGAGTACCTTGCAAGAAATCCGGCCGGGCGACCAGTTGCGGTCGCGCGGCAATCGCAGCCCCGATGGAACCGAGCTGGCGGCGGACGAGATTGTTACCGGAAGCTTTCGCAATGTGGCGGGAATCGTCAGTTCGGTTGATGCCGGCGCGGGGACATTGAGCGTTCAGGACCTGTTGAGCAAGAAGCTGGTGCAGGTAAGAGTCACGGCGGAATCGCAGCTTCACCAGCTGCCGCCTGAGATGGCGCAACGGATCGCCATCCGGCTGAAGGCGGCCATGGCGGGCGCGATGGGTGGAGCTCAGGGTTCAGGAGGTCCTCCCGCAAATGCGCCCGGCGGCGGCGCGCCAGCCGGCCCAGCCGGACCGCCTGCCGGAGAGGCCAGGCCAGGGGGAGGTGGAGGAGCAATGGTTGGGGGAATGCGTCCGGGTGGAGCTCCGGATTTTCAGCAAATGCTCAGCCGCATGCCTGTGGTGGCTCTTGGTGATCTCCACAAAGGTGACGCCGTAATGATCGTCGCCACGGAAGGCACGCCGGCGGCGGGACCCACCGCGATTACCTTACTGAGCGGCGTGGAGCCAATCCTGCAGGCGGCCCCCAGCGGAAGCCAGGCCATGATGATGTCGCCCTGGAGCCTGGGCGCGCCCACGGGGGGCGATGCCCTTGGTCAATAAATTAGGTCGATAGAATTAGGTCAAACGAAAGTTTAGTTCACTAGATTCGGCCGGCAGATTGGGTTAACTAGAAGTCTCCCGCGGAATCGACAGTTCGTGGTAGCGGCGGAGATCTTGGCCAGGGAGCTGGACTCGGGAATGAATGTAGATAAATACACCGGCCTTTTGATCGGGCTTCTTTTATTACTGCTGTTCACGAATCTTTCGCCGGCACAAACCGCACCCGGCGTTCTGCGGGGACAGGTCACCGACCCCTCCGGAGCGGCCATCACCGGAGCCACGGTGGTCATGACGCCTCCGGCCGGTTCTCCGGTAACCACGCAGACCGACTCGCAGGGCATGTATGAGTTCAAGGGGCTGCCCGCGGGAAAATACACCTTGAACGTTATTGCGCAGGGGTTCACCGTGTATGAGAACGACAACGCAGCCATCGCTGACCAGCCGCTGCGGTTGAACGTTCAGCTGGCCATTGCGGTGGAGCACCAGAAGATCCAGGTCTCCGACGCCGCGCCCACGGTGGACGTGAATCCCGCCAACAATGCCGGCGCCATCGTGCTTTCGGGCAAGGAACTCGAGGCCCTGCCCGACGATCCGGATGAGTTGCAGTCCGATCTCGAAGCTCTGGCCGGACCTTCCGCCGGACCGAACGGCGGACAGATGTACATCGATGGCTTCACCGCCGGCCAGCTGCCGCCCAAGTCGTCCATTCGCGAGATCCGGATCAATCAGAATCCATTTTCCTCGGAATACGACAAACTGGGCTATGGCCGCATCGAAATCTTCACCAAGCCGGGCACGGACAAATTTCACGGGCAGTTTTATGTCGATGGAAATGATTCTGCTTTCAATGCGGCAAATCCTTTCGCGGGCCCGGAGCCGGCTTACGATTCGACCCAGTACAGCGGGAGCATCGGCGGACCGCTGGGCAAGAAGGCGTCGTTCTTCTTCGACGGGGG